>JARFUG010000018.1:0-14953 GCA_029289095.1 Desulfuromonadales bacterium | reverse complement strand
GTCATCTACCTGCTGCACAACGACAGGCTCGTTCAGACCAAGTACCATTTCCCGCAAGGGCACATGCAGACCTCGCGATTTCTTGAAGACTACGACAGGGTCAACCGCCTGTTGAGACAGCAGAACGGTGCGCCGGACGAATCGGGTGAATTCTGGCGGAATGGCTCCTTCAGGGAGAACCTCGACAGAGGGCAGTTGATCGCTGTGGGGGAACTGATGCTGATGAGCCGTTGGGAAATCGCCGGAACCGACATCGTGCATGTCCTGCGGGGCGACCGTCTCCTCATCAGCCATGAGATTCACTTCATCAGCGCCGCCTTTGGCGGAACGCTGAACTGAAACAATCCAACAAATCCATTGCGGATAGAGCAGCTTTTCAATTCATTGTTTGAAATCGAATTTCACTCACAAAAAACCCTTGACACCGAAACGCCTCTCCATTAAAGATATCGACTATCAATTTCCCGGTTCCCCATTTCTCCCAAGGAGCACGTTCCATGTGGCCGAAACGTCTGATTCTGTCTGCAGTGATGGCACTCTTCACGGTCTCCCCCGCTCTGGCTGCAGGTGAGGTCAATATCTACTCCGCCCGCCAGGAAGTTCTGATCAAGCCTCTGCTCGACCAGTTCTCCGCTCAGACCGGCATCAAAGTCAACCTGGTCGCAGGCAACGCCGATGCGCTGATCCAGCGTCTCACCAGCGAGGGGATCAATTCCCCGGCCGACATTCTTCTGACCGTCGACGCAGGCAATCTCAACCGCGCCAAGGAACTGGGTCTTTTCCAGCAGGTGCGCTCGGAAAACCTCGAGCAGGCTGTCCCCTCGGCTTATCGCGACCCTGAAGGGCACTGGTACGGCCTCTCCATGCGCGCCCGGCCGATCATGGTCGCCAAGGACAAGGTAAAAGCCGACGCACTCTCCACCTATCAGGATCTGACCGATTCCCAGTGGCGCCGCAAGGTATGCGTCCGTTCCTCGAGCAACGTCTACAACCAGTCGATGGTCGCGGCGATGATCGCGCAGAACGGCGTCCAGACGACCGAAGATTGGGCTCGAGGCCTCGTCGCCAACTTCGCCCGTCCTCCGCAGGGGGGCGATCGCGACCAGATCAAGGCCGTTGCCGCCGGACAGTGCGACATCGCTTTGGTGAACACCTACTATCTGGGCGGGATGCTCAACTCCTCCCAGGCCGACGAGCGGGAGGCCGCTTCCAAGGTTGCCATCATCTGGCCGAACCAGAACGATCGGGGCGTTCACGTCAACATCAGCGGCGCCGGACTGACCCGCCACGCGCGCAATCACGACAACGCCGTGCGGCTCCTTGAATTCCTTGTCAGCGAAGAGGCCCAGCGCTGGTATGCCGAAGCCAATTACGAATATCCCGTTCGCCCCGGCACTCCCGTGAGCGAGACTCTGGCCTCCTGGGGCGAGTTCAAGGCGGACGATCTCAACCTCGCTCTTCTCGGCGACCACAATCCGGAGGCGGTCCGTCTGATGGACCGCGCCGGCTGGCGCTGATCAGCGCTTCACCCAAAGCGATCCGTTTGCTATACTCCCCCTCCTGAACAGGAGGGGGAGAAGCTTTTTTCATGGCAGGAACCGATGTCTGACGTACAAGCCGCTGCAGGCGGGAGCGAACGCTCCCGCCTGCAGTTTGATTGGTGGAGCGCTGGGGTCTGCGTCGTCGCCCTGACGCTCGCGGCGCCCATTCTGGTCATTTTCAGCTTCGTCTTTCACCCTGCGGGAGAAGTGTGGCGACATCTGGCCGCCACCGTCCTGAGGGAATACGTGACGAACTCCCTCCTTCTCGTCCTCGGCGTCGGAGTCGGGACGCTCCTGATGGGGGTGAGCACCGCCTGGCTCTGCACCCTCTGCCGCTTTCCGGGAAGGCGCCTCTTCCAGTGGGCTCTCCTGCTGCCGATGGCGATACCGGCCTACATCATCGCTTACACCTACACCGGCATGCTCGACTTTTCAGGGCCGGTGCAGACCACCCTTCGCGCCTGGTTCGACTGGGGGTACGGCGACTACTGGTTTCCGCAGGTCCGCTCACTGGGGGGCGCCGTCGTCATGCTCTCCCTCGTCCTCTACCCCTACGTCTACCTTCTGGCCCGCGCCGCATTTCTCGAACAGTCGACCTGCGTCCTGGAGGTCAGTCGCACTCTCGGCTGCGGCCCGTGGCGCTCCTTTTTCACCATCGCCCTTCCCCTCGCCCGGCCGGCCATCATCGCCGGTCTGACACTGGCTCTCATGGAGGCGCTAGCCGATTTCGGCACCGTCCAGTACTTCGGGGTCAATACGTTCACCACGGGAATTTTCCGCACATGGTTCGGGCTGGGCGACAGCTCGGCCGCCGCCCAACTCGCCGCCCTGATGATGACCTTCGTACTGGTTCTCATCGTCCTGGAGCGCTGGTCGCGACGCCAGGCCAAGTACCATCATACGACCCAACGCTATCGCACGCTTCCGGGGTTCCAGTTGCGGGGATGGCGCGCTCTCGGAGCCTCGGCCGTCTGCATCCTGCCGCTGTTCTTTGGCTTTGCGCTTCCCGCGACCCAACTCGGCGCCTGGGCGCTTCGCACCTGGCGGCAGACCCTCGATCCAGCCTTCTTTCAGTTGGTGCGCAACAGCCTGCTGCTGGCGGCCACCGCTGCAGTTCTTGCCCTGCTTCTGGCTCTTTTCATGGCGTACGGCAAGCGCCTGCGCCGATCGCCGCTGATCGAAGGGGCACTGAGAATCGCGGGGATGGGTTATGCGGTGCCGGGGCTGGTGATCGCCGTCGGGGTGATCATCCCCTTCGCATGGCTCGACAACACCGTCGACGCCTGGATGCGCTCCACTTTCGGCATCTCCACCGGTCTGCTGCTGAGCGGCACCATCACCGCCGTCGTCTTCGCCTACCTCGTACGTTTTCTCGCCGTCTCCCTCCACACCGTGGAGGCAGCCATGGGAAAAATCCGCCCTTCAATGGACGATGCCGGACGTTCGCTTGGACTGCGCCCCGCAGCGGTGCTGGGTCGCATCCACCTGCCGATCATGCGCGGCAGCCTTCTGACCGCTCTTCTGCTCGTCTTCGTCGACGTCCTGAAGGAACTCCCGGCGACGCTGATTTTGCGTCCCTTCAACTTCAACACCCTGGCGGTGCGGGCCTTTGAACTCGCTTCCGACGAGATGCTTGCCGAATCGAGCCTTGCCGCTCTGGCCATCGTTCTGGCCGGCCTGGCGCCCGTCATTTTACTGAGCCGCTCCATCCGACGATCTCGCCCTGGAGGTGAACATGCTTCTTGAAGTTCGCAACGTCAGCATCGCCTACAACGGCCCTCCAGTCGTCCAGCAAGCCAATATCCGCCTGCCGGCAGGCGCCATCGGCTGTCTGCTCGGCCCGAGCGGGTGCGGCAAAACGACGCTGCTGCGCTGCATCGCCGGCTTCGAGCCGGTTATCGAGGGGGAGATCCTCCTGCAGGGGAAACAGGTGAGCCGCCCCGGCCATGCCGTCCCCCCTGAGCGGCGCCGGGTGGGAATGGTCTTTCAGGACCTCGCCCTCTTCCCCCATCTCAGCATCGCCAACAACATCGCCTTCGGCCTGCGTAATCACGATCGCGCCAAGCGCCAGCTCCGCATCAAGGAACTTCTGTCCCTCGTCGGTCTGGAGCATTCGGCCGAGGTCTACCCCCATCAGCTCTCCGGCGGGCAGCAGCAGAGAGTGGCCCTTGCACGCGCCATGGCGCCGCGCCCCGACCTTCTGCTGCTTGACGAGCCCTTCTCGAGTCTCGATATCGAACTGCGGGAGAAACTGGCTCGGGAGGTGCGCCAGATCCTCAAGGAAGACGGTCTCACCGCCCTGCTCGTCACCCATGACCAGTTCGAGGCCTTCGCGATGGCCGACGAGATCGGCGTCATGCACGCCGGCCGCCTCCTGCAATGGGACAGCGCCTACAACCTCTATCACCGCCCGACGCATCGCTTCATCGCCGACTTCATCGGCCAGGGGGTCATGCTCCCCGGAACGGTTGTCGGCGACAGGGCGGTGGAGACCGAACTCGGGACTCTTCACGGCCGGATTCCCAATGGGAGTCTTCCCGGCTCTCACGTTGAGGTTCTCATCCGTCCCGACGACGTTCTGCATGACGACCATCGCCCCACAACCGCCGAAGTCGTCTCCAAAGTCTTTCGCGGCGCCGACTTTCTCTACACGCTACGGCTTCCGAGCGGCGCGAAGATCCTCTGTCTCGCCCCCAGTCATCACAATCACCCCGTCGGTCACCGCCTCGGCATCCGCGTGGCGGTCGACGATCTGGTCATCTTTCCTGCGGTTTGAAAACCGGAAAACCGAGAGGCGTCTCACGCGACGACGCAACGACGCGACGAAAAGCTACCTTCGGGATTGGGGGACACAGGATTGATCGCGCTGGGTTGAGAATGACCGATTTATTCAAAGTCAGACTTAGCCTTCGGTTTCTCGTCGCGTCGTCGCGTCGTCGCGTGAGACCGGTTTTGCCGCATTGCTTTTCTCCTCCATCGCCATCTCCCCTCTGAAGCGCGGCAGACTCTGAGGGTATTCACGCCGAATGAAATCGATCAGCCTCTCGCGGATGAAGCAGCGCAGATCCCAGGCCTTCCCGCTGTCGGCTGCGCTCATCAGCGCCCGGATCTCCACCGTCCTCTCGGTGGCGTTGGTCATCTGCACTCCCCAGACCTTGCCGTCCCATTGGGGCGCCTGCTGCAGCAGCCGGTGCAGCTCCTGCCGGATCGCCTCAACCGGAACGTTGTAGTCGGTGTAGATGAAGACCGTCCCGAGGATTTCGGCGGAGGTTCGGGTCCAGTTCTGGAAGGGATTCTCGATGAACCAGGTGATCGGCAGAACGAGACGGCGAAGGTCCCAGATGCGCACCACCACGTACGTCAGGGTGATCTCCTCGATGCGCCCCCACTCCCCCTCGACGATCACCACGTCGTCGAGCCGGATCGGCTGGGTGATGGCAATCTGGATACCGGCAAAAAGAGTGCCGAGAGAGCGCTGTGCGGCGAAGCCGGCAATGATGCCAACGATGCCGGCCGAGGCCAGGAGGCTCACTCCCAGTTGCCGCATGGCATCAAAGGTCATGAGCATCGCGGCCACGGCGACGATGGCCACGACGACGAAGGAGATTTTCACCAGGACGTCGACCTGGGTATAGATGGCCCTGGCCTTGAGGTTGTCGGCGGCGGAGATGTCGTAATGCAGCAGGACGATGTCGCTGAACGACTGAATGCCCCTGATCGCCAGCCAGGCAAGACCGAGGATCAGGAGCAGATTGAAAAGCTGCGTCAGGACGAGTTGTGCCGATGGGGGAAAGCTCTGGAGCGGTGCGGTTAGATTGATCAGCAGCAGCGGCAGGAGTATGCGGACCGGCGCGCTGCAGCGACGGATCAGAATCCCTCGGACTCCCGGCTGCGCCTTTTCGGCCCATCGGTGCAGATAATGAAAAAGGATGGCGTAAAGAACCATCCCGACGACGATCGCACCGAGAACGACCACCCCCGACACCGCGATCGCTTCCCACCCTTCAAGATTCTGCATCGAATTCTGCCAGTTCATCACACCTCGATCATGAAAAAGACTCTCTCATAGGATATCGTCTCTCGAAAGGATCACAACGTGTCGGCGGACGCGAAAAGGGTCGAAGGCAAAACGCCTTCGACCCTTTTTTGATCTCTTATTGAATTCAGAGTGACTGCTCATCACTTGCAAGCAGCCTTTAGGCTCCCCTCCCTCGATGGGAGGGTTTGAGGGAGGGTGACGCTTGTCACCGACGCCCCCCTTCTTCGACACCGCCGTTGCGGCGCGACTATCTCACGGGCAAATCGTGAACATCAATATGGCAATCGAGACAGCCGCTGAACTTGGCCAGCATCCCCTCGCTGTGCGGCTGGGGATGACATTCGGTACAACTCGGAACGACGAGATGGCGCGCGTGGCATTGTGCGCAACTGACCTCGCCGTGCCTGCTCGGCGTCCCTGTCCAGAGCGTGACCACCTGGCTGTGGCAGTCGTTGCAGGTCTTCGCGGTTGCGTTTGCCGGAAAGTCAAGTTCAAGGGGCTTGTGCGCTCCGTGACATTGGGTGCATTCGGCCAGAGGCTGGGCGTCGTAATGGGGGCCGTGACACTGCAGACACGACAGAATGCGCCCGTGGTTCTGGGGATGGCACGCCTGGCATCCCACCCCGGAATGTTTGCTGGAGTACTGCTTCAGCTCGCTCGCCGGACTCTGATGGCAATCGGCGCAGGCTGACACGAGCCGCTCGGAGAAAGGGATCTTTTTCGGCGCGTGCGCCTGGTCGTGGCAGTCGAAACAGGCGCTTTGCGTTTCACCGTGGGGCAGTCCGTGGCAGTCGGTACATCTTGGCATCAGTTCGTCATAATTGTTGCGCCTCGGATTGTACGCATGAAAAACCTCGTGGCACTGGCGACAGTCGATCCGGTGCCCTCCCCCTTCGTTGCGAATCTGCTCGAAATGCCGTATATGACAGCGCGCACAGTCGGCCAGCGTCAGAGGTTCCGGTTCGAAATCGTAGAGATCGCCCTTTTGAGCCTGTGCGACCCGGTTCGCGGTCACGGGAGCCGGGGCGATGCGGTCCCCGGCGCTCGCCGGCTGCTCGGCAGCGAGGGCGACCATGGCCCTGTCCCGCTCGGCCGCCGCGGTGCAGGCGGTCATGATCCAGCCGGCCAGCAGCGAAAAGGCCAGGGTGAAATACAGAAGAGCTCTGCGCCTCTTGCCATCCATGGCGAAATCCTTTCTCACAGGGTTCCGTCGTTCAGGGCATGGGCGATGCCGTGACAGTCGCCGCAGCGCGGGAACCTCTCATGCATCCCCTTGGCGTGGGGCATGCCATGGCAGTCCGAACACAGGGGGACGAGTCCGTGCCGCTGAGAATGGCACTCGATGCAGGCGATATCGCGGTGCCGGCTCTCATTGGCCGCGAGTTGCCGGTTTATCTCTCCATGACAGGCGCCGCAAAGACTGGAAGGGGCGCTTCCCCTGTAACTCAGAACAGTGGGGGTGTGGGCATCGTGGCAGATCATGCAGTCGCTCTGGGACATTTCGGCGGAATGCGGGGCATGGCACTGGCCGCAGTCCGGGATGGCGCCATGTCGATCGGCATGGCAGTAGTTGCAGGAGAGCTCGGTGTGCATGCTCGGAAAAGCGACCAGGTCGTTGCCCACAGTGCCGTGACACGATACGCACACATCTTTGAGGTCTCCCTGCAGAACGATCTCGAGAGGCATGTGGGGATCGTGGCAGCTTCGACAGTTCCCCACCTCGAAGTGCGGCTCACCGGCATGGCACATGCTGCAGTTCGGAACGTTGTTCGCCGTCATGGGGCGGTGCCCGGTGTGACACTCCAGACAGCTCACCGCCGTTTTGTGGGCCATTCCCATCTCAACAACGGCACGGGTTTCCGTCATGTGACATTTGGCGCAGTCTTCGTTCGTCAGTCCCGGAACCGGCTCACCGGTCATGACCGAGACGCTGACGGCCATCAGAATCACGGTCATCAGGGCAAGAAGAGCGCGTCGCACCGGCAGTTTCCGCCCCTGGGTTTTGTTGTTGCTTTCTTCTTCCTTCATACCATCCTCCTGTGATAAGTCCTGGAAAAACGGAACCATCGGATCGCAGAAAATATTTATTTTCTCTAATTGAATATTTTAAATATCATTCTTTGCGCGTTTTATCAACTCGAAAGTGGTGATTTGCGCAACTTATTCGAGCGGGAACTTTGCAACACATGTCTGCGGGAACATTTCTTCTCCCTCCCCATCCGTCTGATAACACTGGACTTTCCTCGCCCATTGCGTTAATTCTCTGAGCCATGGTCCTTTTCTCCAATCCCATCTTTCTCCTGTTGCTGATCATCCTGCTCGGCGAATTGCTGGGACGGGTGCGCCTGGGGAGTTTCTCTCTCGGGCCAACGGCGATCATCTTCGTCGCCCTGGCCTTCGGCCATTTCGGCTTCATCCTGCCGACAGGGATACAGACCATCGGCCTGGCGCTTTTCATCTATGCCGTTGGACTGCAGGCCGGCCCGGGCTTTCTCAACTCCTTCAGAAGCCACGGCCTTGCCATGACGACTGGCGTCGTCCTCATGACCGTCGTCGGCGTCGGCGTCGCCTACGCCTGCTGCCTCATCTTCGGTTTCGACGCCGCCATTGGGGCCGGGCTCCTCTCGGGGGCGATGACCAGCACCCCATCGCTGGCGGCGGTGATCGAGCTCGTCGGCGACGATAAGGCGCCCGCCGCCTACGGGGTGACCTACGCTTTGGGGGTGATCGGCGTCGCCCTCTCGATCAGGATTCTTCCCCGGCTGTTGCGGGTCGACATATCCGCAGAAGAAGAGCGACTCGCCCGTGAGCTGGCCGCCGAAAATCCACCGATCACCTTCCGGCACCTCGAAGTCAGCAACCCCAATCTGTACGGGAAGAGGGTGGTCGATATTTTTCTCAAGGAGATCGCTCCGGTGACGATCACGCGCCTGCTTCGTCGGGGGGCTGCAGAGCCGGAGCTCGTCGGCGCCGAAACGGTGCTTCAGCAAGGGGACAGGCTCAGAGTGGTGGGGCGTCCTGCGGATCTGGAAAAAGTGCAATTATACATTGGCCATCCCGTCGAAGGGGAGATCGCCTTCGACAGGGTGCTGACCAAAAAGAGCATCGTCGTCTCGAAGCGCGAATTCTCCGGCACGACGATCGGTTACTTCAATTTCCGTGAAGTCTTCAACGTGCAGGTGGCACGCATTACCCGAAACGGAGTCGATATCACCGCCAGCGCGCATACCCGTCTGCACCTCGGCGACGTCCTGCATGCAGTGGGAGACGAACGTTCACTGCGCAACATCAGCCGCATTCTGGGAGACAACATCAAGGCGACCTACGAGATCTCTTTATTGCCGATTGTGCTGGGGCTTCTGCTGGGGCTTCTTCTCGGACAACTCACGATCCCGCTCCCCTTCATCGGCCCCTTCACCCTGGGGACCGCGGCGGGGACTCTTGTGGTCGGACTCGTTCTGGGCGCCCGCTACCAGACGGGCCCACTTATCTGGGATCTCCCCTCGAGCGGCAACCGCCTGATCCGCGACCTGGGGCTCGCCCTCTTCATGGCGGCCGTTGGCACTTCCGCCGGAACGAGCTTCGTCTCTACGGTACAGGACGAAGGGCTCCCCCTGCTTCTCTCCGGCTTGGCCGTTACCCTCCTGCCGGTGGCCGCCGGGGCGGCAGTTGGTTTCTGGCTCCTTCGCATCCGCTTTCTACGACTTCTGGGAATGCTGAGCGGGGCGATGACGAGCGCCTCGGGCCTCGATACCGCCGGCGCCCTCTCGTCCACGCCGTATGCCCATTCTTCCTACGCCACCGTTTACCCTGTGGCTCTGATCGGAAAAATCCTCGCCGTCAAAATCCTGGTCCTCCTGCTCTCTTTGTAAGAGGAGAAACTTGAAATGAATGGTCATTTGAGTTTTTACTCCTCACTCTTCACTCCTCACTCCTCACTGCGCGACAAGGGTCAATCTCCGCATCCGGTCCAATGTCTGCCCAAAACCTGCAGACGCCTTCGCGCTTCGGCATCGTAGGCTTGTGAGGCGGCTCGCGCCCTTTTCATCCCCTCGAAATATTCACCGGTGACGCCGTCGAGGTCCGACGACAGGGCAAGATGCTCGACGGCCTTTGCTCCCTTCTCCACAGGACTTCGGGGAGTGCCGAACCATTCCCGAACCATTTTCGTATCCATGAGAGAAGCGGGATGCAGGACATTGGCGCTGACCCCGCTGTCCTGCAGTTCTGCCGCCAGATCGAAGGTGAACATCACCAGCGCCAGTTTGCTCTGGGCATATGCACGCATGCCGTCGTACTGATTTTCGAGCAGTGGATCGTCAAAATCGAGAGGGTGCTGCGCCGCCGAGGCAACGTTCACGATTCGCGCCTCTGCGCCCGATTCGGCACTGCGCCGCAGGAGGGGGAGAAGAAGTCGCGTGAGCAGAAACGGGGCGAGAAAATTGACAGCGAATCGCAGCTCATACCCGTCGACGCTCGTCTCTCGTCGCTGTGTCGCAGGGTCACCTCCTCCGATGCCGGCGTTGTTGATGAGGACGTCCAGCGCGTCGTATTCAGCAGAGATGGCGTGGGCGAGACGTCTGACCTCCTTCTGGGAGACAAAGTCCGCGTTGTAGTAACGCAGGCGCTCGTTTCCAGTCGCTTGGCGGATTTCCTGAAGCACCTGCCGCCCTTTCTCAGGCTTTCGCCCGTGGAGCAGTAGCGTTGCACCCCGTTTCGCCAGATCCTGCGCGACTCGCCGCCCGAGTCCGTCGGTTGCGCCGGTGATCAGAACAATACATTCGGCAGCATTTTTCATCTGAAGGCTCCGGTCGGGAAATGGTCTTCATCGATGAGAATATTTTTAGTCTACCCCGATCTCCGGGAGAGAACAACTCCGCGCTCCGCCTGGAATGTAAGGCCTAATCCAGTCTCTCTAACGAAAAGTTGTTTTCTTTGCAGGGAAAAATGGTAGTCTATTGGACTTGCGGACCGATGCTCCGGAACGTTTTTACCTTGGCGCACCCATGCTGTAGCGCCGTTCCCTTTAACAGATTAACGACCGAGCTTTTGAGGAAACGATTTCAAATGGATTCTCTCGGCATTTGCCTGGGCGCCTCGACCATCAGCCTGGCGCGATTGAAAGATTCAGACGGCAGGATCGAAATTCTCTGGACCCGCAGCCGACCCCACGAGGGGAACCCGCGACGAATTCTTCACACCATGCTGAGCGAGGTCGAAGACCTCGCCTCCCTCCGCGTGAGCGCCACCGGACGCAAATTTCGCAGATCGCTCAATCTCTCGACCATCTCCGAGCCGGAAGCCGTCGAACTCGCCTGCAGCCACCTTCTCCCCCCCTCTCACCCCTACCGTGTCGTCGTCAGTGTCGGCGGAGAGACGTTCATGGTCTACCACCTGGACGAGGGAGGTCGCATACAGACTATCCATACCGGCAACAAGTGCGCCTCGGGGACGGGGGAGTTTTTCCTGCAGCAGATCGGACGCATGTCCCTTTCCCTCGACGAACTCGAAAAGATGGAGATGCCCGAAAAGCAGTACCAGGTCTCTGGGCGCTGTTCCGTCTTTTGCAAAAGCGACTGCACCCACGCCCTGAACAAGGGGATCCCCAAGCCCCAGGTGGTGGCCGGACTCTCGCGGATGATGGCGGGCAAGGTCCTCGAACTGATCAAGAAGCTCCCCAGGAACGGCGTGATGCTCATCGGCGGATGCACCGCCAACGGCGCGATGGTCCACCACCTGCGCAAAGAGATCGACAACCTCTTCATTCCCGAGCAGGCTCCGGTCTTTGAAGCCCTCGGCGCAGCGCTCTGGGCTCTGGATCACCCCACACTCGCGGTGACCGATCTCGACCGCGTCTTCGGCAGCCAGCGCCTCAATATCTCCTACCTGCGCCCGCTTGCCGATTTCAGCGGACATGTCGACTTCAAGGAGCACCCTCGGGGGACGCCTCAGCTCGGCGACCGGACGATCCTGGGGCTCGATGTCGGATCGACGACAACCAAGGGGGTGGTCATGCGCCGCTCGGACAAGGCGATTCTCGCCGCCGAGTACCTGCGCACCAACGGCGATCCCGTCGGGGCGGCCCGCCTCCTTTATCGAAGCCTCGCGGATCAGCTTCAGGTCCCCATCGTTATCGAAGGGCTCGGCGTGACCGGATCGGGGCGGCAGATCGCCGGCCTGCATGCCGGCACCGAGGGGATCGTCAACGAAATCATCGCCCATGCCGCTGCGGCCGTCCATTTTGATCCCGAGGTCGACACCATCTTCGAGATCGGCGGACAGGACGCCAAGTACACCAGCATCACCAACGGCGTGCCGAGCGACTACGCCATGAATGAGGCCTGCAGCGCCGGGACCGGTTCGTTTCTGGAAGAATCGGCCAAGGAAAGCCTGGGGCTCGACGTGACCGCCATCGGCGATACGGCCTATCTGGGAAAAAGCCCTCCCAATTTCAACGATCAGTGCGCCGCCTTCATTGGTTCGGATATCAAGAGCGCCGCCCAGGAAGGTCTTCCGCTGGAGGACATCGTGGCGGGGCTCGTCTATTCGATCTGCATGAATTACATCAACCGGGTCAAGGGAAACCGTCCGGTCGGCAAGAAGGTCTTCATCCAGGGCGGGGTCTGCTACAATCGCGCCGTTCCGGCGGCGATGGCGGCTCTCACCGGCAAGGAGATGGTCGTCCCCCCCGAACCTGGGCTCATGGGCGCCTTCGGCGTGGCGCTGGAGATCGATCGGCGCATGGAAAAGGGGCTGCTCGCTCCCGGAAGCTTCGATCTGGACGATCTGGCCGCCCGGGGGGTGACCTACAAGGAGCCCTTCC
This sequence comes from Desulfuromonadales bacterium, assembly GCA_029289095.1. Lineage (GTDB taxonomy): Bacteria > Desulfobacterota > Desulfuromonadia > Desulfuromonadales > JACZKF01 > JARFUG01. Next base: position 2,550 of record JARFUG010000018.1, on the reverse strand, counting down.
GCTGCGGGGGGGACGAGATCTGCGACCGCACCTGCGAAATTACGCGCATCGAGGTCGCCGGCCGGACCTACCCTTTCGGTGGCATCTGCAACCGCTTCGACACCCTCGTCCAGAAGAAACAGCGCGCCCGCGGAGAGTTCGACCTGGTGGTGCGTCGCGAGCGGCGCGCCTTTCGCGACCTGGCGCCTGAGAGCGCCGCGGATCTGCGTCCCACCGTCGGCATGAACCGCTCGTTCCAGGTCAATACCTATTTTCCCCTCTTCAACCGCTTCTTCGCCGAGCTCGGCTACCGCCTGGTCGTACCGGAGCGCGTCGACCCCGACGGCGTCGACCATCGCGGAGCCCCGTTCTGCTATCCCGTGGAGCTCGCTCACGGCTACTTTGCCGATCTTCTTGCGAAAAACCCCGACTTCTATTTCATTCCCCACCTCATGGGAATGCCCGGGGGGGACGACACGAACAACTCCTGCACCTGTCCTCTGGTCCAGGGCGAACCGTTTTACCTGCGGGCCGCCTTTCACTTCGACGAGAAGAGGATGCTCGCCCCTACCCTCGATTTCAGTCGACAGATCACCGAAAATCTTACCGCCTTCGAGCAGGTGGCGCGTTCGCTGAACGTCTCGACTTCCCGCGTCAGGGCAGCTCTCAGGGCAGCGATCCAGGAGCAGGAGGAATTCTTCCGCGACATCCGCAAGATGGGTGACGAAGCGATCGCCGAAATCGAAAAAAACCCTCAGAGAATCGGAGTCGTCCTTTTCGGGCGCTCCTACAACAGCTTCGTTCAGGTCGCCAACAAAGGGATACCGGCCAAGTTCGCCTCCCGTGGCATCCGCATCATCCCGGTCGACATGATTCCCTATGAAAACGAGGCCCTTGCCCCCGACGCGAACATGTTCTGGGCTTCGGGTCAAATGATCCTGCGAGGCGCCCGGTATGTCGAGCGCCATCCCCAGCTCTTCGGAACCTACATCACCAATTTCTCCTGCGGTCCCGATTCGTTTCTCCTTACCTATTTCAGAGACATCATGGGGCGCAAGCCGTCGCTGACCCTCGAGCTCGACAGCCACACCGCCGATGCGGGGGTCGAAACGCGCATCGAAGCTTTTCTCGACATCGTGCGCTATCACCGCCAGCTCAAGGAACCGCCGCAAGTTACGTTGCGGGGAGACTTCCGGGCGGCACAGGTCGAGACCAACGGCGGACGCGCCGGGGTGCGGACCTCAGATGGTGACTGGCTCCCCCTGACCGATCCCCGGGTACGGGTCATCGTCCCAACCATGGGAAAATTCGGTACGCCTCTGTTCGCCCAGGCCTTCGCCCGCTGTGGTGTGAAAGCAGTGGCGCTGCCCCCGGCCGACGAGGAGATCCTCAAGATCGGGCGCGGCAACTCCTCGTGCAAGGAATGCCTGCCGCTTCAGACGACCATCGGCTCCATGCTCAACTACCTGGACAGCCGCCCGGCCGCAGAGGTGAGCGTCTATTTCATGCCCTCCGACGTCGGCCCCTGCCGCTTCGGTCAGTATCACGTCTTTTCCCAGCGCACCATCGAAAAACACCGGATTCCCGACGCCGCCGTTCTCACCCTGAACCCCTCCAACGGCTACGGTGGGCTCGGAAGCCGATTCACCCTGGCAGCCTGGAGAGCGGTCGTCATCGGCGATATCTTCGATGAAATCTGGCCCGCCATTCTCGCCGGCGCAAAGGACAAAGAGGCGGGGCTTGCCGTTCTCGATCGTCAGTACAAGGCAATAATGAACGCCATCGCCGAAGATTGGTCGCAGATTGCCAGAGCGCTCAGAGAAACGGCAACCGCACTCTCGCGTGTCGAGCTCAAACAGCCCTATGCCCGGATTCCCAAGATCTCACTCATCGGAGAGATCTACGTCAGGCATGACCCCATCTCGCTGCAGGGGCTCATCGAGCGCCTCGCCGAGCGCGGATTCATTCTTCGCAAGGCGCCGACCTCGGAATGGATCAAATACACCGACTGGACGATCCGAAACCGGATCTCAGGCAAACCATCCCTCTCGTTCTGGGCCAAATACTGGGTCAAGAAGCACTTCGACACACGTATCCGCGCCCTTCTTGCGCCGAGCGGACTTTTCCATCACACCCACAGCGACGTGGAGCCTGTGGTCGCCGCAGGGCAGCGCCATATCTCGGCGAACCTCGCCGGCGAGGCGATCCTGACGGTCGGCTCCGCGCTGCACGAAATTCTCGATCCGTCCTGCGGCATCATCTCCATCGGTCCTTTCGGCTGCATGCCTACGCGCCTGGCCGAATCGATCCTGAACGAAAAGTTCACCACCTCCGAAAAAAAGGCCCTGATGGAAAGCCACGGCGAAACGGGGTGGTCGCACATCCTCGAAAAGGAGAGCAAGCTGCCGTTTCTCGCCATCGAAACGGACGGCAACCCCTTCCCCCAGCTTATCGAGGCACGCCTCGAAGCCTTCTGCCTGCAGGCGCAGAGGCTCAATGAGGCGATGTTGAAATCGGTGAGGAGTGAGGAGTCGCAATGACAGACAAATCCCCTCCCATGCAAGCGAAAAG
>JARFUG010000017.1 GCA_029289095.1 Desulfuromonadales bacterium | reverse complement strand
GGTGACGGTCCCCCTGGGGTACCTGGCCAGGGCGCCGCAACTGGTGGTGTGGAACCGGAGGTAGGCACAGCTCCCATAGGACTCGTGGGTCCCATGAGTCCTATGAAAATCTGATCTAAAAAATGGAGGCAGCTATGGAATCCCATCAACGCAAGCAGATCGCAGTCCTGACGATGAGCACGACGGCCTTCACTGTCTGCTTCGCGGTTTGGGTGATGTTCTCCATCGTCGGAATCCCGATCAAAACGGGGCTCGAACTCAGCGACACCCAGTTCGGCCTCCTGGCGGCGACCCCCATTCTCACCGGATCGCTGATTCGCCTCCCCCTGGGGATGTGGACGGACAAGTACGGCGGCCGCATCGTTTTTACGATCCTGATGCTCTCCACCATCATCCCGATCTGGCTCATCGCCGAAGCGACCCGTTACTGGCACTTCATCGTGCTCGGGCTCTTCGTTGGCGTCGCCGGGGGGTCCTTCTCCGTCGGAATCGCCTACTGCGGACGCTGGTTCAGTGCCGAGCGCAAAGGGCTTGCCATGGGGATTTTCGGGGCGGGGAATGCCGGGGCGGCGATTACCAAGTTCGTCGCGCCCAGCCTGGTGGTCGCCTATGGCTGGCAGATGGTGCCCAAGGTCTACGCCGTCGCCATGGCCGTTACGGTCGTCTTTTTCTGGTTCTTCACCCACAGCGATCCCTCGCACAAGGTCGGCAGTCATGTGACCGTTCGTGAACAGCTATCCGCCCTTAAGGACATCCGTGTCTGGAAGTACTGCCAATACTACTCCATCGTCTTCGGCGGCTATGTCGCGCTCTCCCTCTGGCTGACCAAGTACTACATCAGCGAATACGGCTTCGGTATTCAGACGGCGGCGCTCATCGCCGCCATCTTCGTCCTGCCGTCAGGAGTGATCAGAGCCCTGGGGGGGTGGCTTTCGGACAAGTTCGGCGCCCACACGGTGACCTGGTGGGTCATGTGGACCTCCTGCATCAGCCTCTTTTTCCTTTCCTACCCTCAGACGCGGGTGGTGATTCGGACCCTCGAAGGGGAAATGGCCCTCAACATCGGGCTCAATGCATGGGTTTTCACTATCCTTCTGTTCATTGTCGGCATAGCCTGGGGGTTCGGAAAAGCTTCTGTTTTCAAATATATTGGGGATGAATATCCGAAGAACATCGGCGTTATTTCTGGCATCGTCGGACTTGTCGGCGGCCTGGGAGGCTTCATCTTCCCGATTCTTTTCGGCATGCTCGTCGATATAACCGGGATCAACAGCAGCATCTTCATGCTCCTTTTCGCCATCACCTGCTGGTCGCTGATCTGGATGTACACCACCGAGGTGCGCGGGGTGAAGAGCCTCAAACTCATCGCCTCCACAGGGAACGAGGCCGCCGAGGAGGAAAAATGGCGCAATAGAGAGGGGACGGAACGCCAGAGGGAGGCGGGGCTTAGACAGACCCTTTGACCCGCGGATCGAATTCACTTTTTTTTATCGCGGAGGCTGCGGAGAAAACCTGATACGAAGAACTTTGCATCCCCACCGCGGCAACCGGTATTTTTAAACTGGAGGCACTCTATGAACAACGCAACCCGCACCGCCGACCCCTCTTCTCCGGCGTCGAAGTACCTGCTGACGCGCTGGGAACCCGAAGACTCTGCATTCTGGGAAACGGAGGGCAAACGCATCGCCCAGCGCAACCTCTGGATCTCCATCCCCAACCTGCTGCTGGCCTTTGCCGTGTGGATGGTGTGGAGCGTGGTCGTTGTCAATCTACCCAACCTGGGCTTCACCTACAGCTCCAACCAGCTCTTCTGGCTTGCGGCACTGCCGGCCCTTTCCGGGGCGACGCTGCGCATCTTTTACTCCTTCATGGTCCCTATTTTTGGCGGCCGGAGATGGACCGCCATCAGCACCGCCTCTTTGCTTCTGCCCGCCGTGGGGATCGGTTTCGCCGTGCAGAACACCTCCACCCCCTTTGCCGTCATGCTCGTTCTGGCTCTGCTGTGCGGCTTCGGGGGAGGCAATTTCGCCTCCAGCATGGCAAACATCAGTTTCTTCTTTCCGAAGTCCCAGAAGGGGACGGCTCTAGGTCTCAATGCTGGTCTGGGGAACCTCGGGGTGTCCACTGTGCAGTTCGTCGTTCCTCTGGTCATTACCGCCGGCGTCTTCGGCGCCTTTGGGGGCGAGCCCCTGACCTGGTCCAGCGGGAACGTCACGAAACAGATGTGGCTACAGAATGCCGGCTTTATCTGGGTCCCTTTCATCGCCCTCTCGGCGCTCGCGGCATGGTTCGGCATGAACGATCTCGCGACGGCCAAGGCGTCCTTCAAGGACCAATCGGTCATCTTCCGCCGCAAGCACAACTGGCTGATGTGCTGGCTCTATATCGGTACATTCGGCTCTTTCATCGGCTATGCAGCAGGTTTTCCCATGCTCATCAAAACCCAGTTTCCTGCCGTCGATCCGACGAAGTACGCCTTTCTCGGCCCCCTGGTCGGCGCTCTGATCAGACCGTTGGGGGGCTGGCTCTCGGACAAACTCGGCGGCGCCCGGGTGACGTTCTGGAATTTCATCGCCATGTCGGCCGCAGTCTTCGGCGTCCTCTACTTCCTCCCATCCGGCGCAAGCGGAGGAAGTTTCTGGGGATTCCTGGCGATGTTCATGCTCCTCTTCATCACCACCGGGATCGGCAACGGATCGACCTTCCGTATGGTGCCGGTCATCTTCATGACTGAACGGCAGCGCGAGGCCGCGGGTGGCGGTCCACTGGCCCAGGAACAGGCGATCAAGGATGCCAACAAGGAAGCGGCCGCGGTGCTGGGGTTCAGCTCCGCCATCGGCGCCTACGGCGGTTTCTTTATCCCGAAAAGCTACGGAACCTCCATCAGCATGACCGGAGGTCCCGAGGCAGCACTCTACGGCTTTGTTGCCTTTTATCTCACCTGCATCGTCATGACATGGTGGTACTACTCGCGGCGCAAGGCCGAAATGCCATGTTGAAACAAAGCCGGGAGAAGACGGGAAAACTGCGACTTTTTGAGTTATAATTAGGACAGCAGCGATTTTCGACAGGAGGTTGATATGAGCGACAGACGTTGCAGCAAGTGCAGTATGCTCTTTCCTGAAGAGGAGCTTCTGATCCGGGAAGACAACGGCGAGAGAGAATGCCCCGAGTGTTCCGGGTTGATCAAGGCAGATATCGTGACCTGCGCTTACGACGAGGAAGGTTGACGACCGTCTGATATGAAAAAAAATCAGGTACAGGGCCGAAGACGGCGAACCCAAAAGGTTCGCCGTCTTTTTTCATGAGATTAAAAGAGGCGAAGTCCTGTTGCCGACAGAGAAAAATCTGTTAGCCTGCATTCACGCAAGGAGGAAGCGACCATGACTTTTTCAACGAGCGAAATGCAAAACCACGGGATCAACGTCGGGGGGAGTGAGCGCCTGGCTTCTCTGCTTGGAGGAGGGCTGCTCACGATCTACGGCCTGACGCGCGGCTCCTTCGGAGGAATGGCAATGGCCGCCCTGGGCGGCGGGCTCCTTTATCGGGGAGCTACCGGTCACTGCGCCACATACGGAAAACTCGGGCTCAACACGGCGCAGGGCGAAGGCGATCTTCGGAACATCCGAATGCGTGAATCCGTGACTGTCCTGCGCCCTCGGGACGAACTCTTTGTTTTCTGGCGCGATCTGGAAAATCTCCCGCTTTTCATGAGCCACCTCGAATCGGTGCGGCAGATGGATGATAAGAGATCGGTCTGGACCGCGCACTCTCCCGGCGGCCTCGCTCCAATGATCTGGGAAGCCGAAATTGTCGACGAGGCTCCCGGCGAGAGGATTGCCTGGCGTTCTCTGCCGGGATCAGATATCGAGAACGAAGGAGAGGTGCGCTTCGTCGAGGCGCCGGATGGCGAGGGAACTGAAGTGCACGTGACGATCGAGTACCATCCATCCCGGGGGATCACGGGCGCCGCTGCAAAGTGGATAAACCCGCTTCTCTCACAGATGGTGCGCGAAGATGTGCGAAGATTCAAGAGTCTGATGGAGACGGGGGAAGTGCCGACTGTCGAGGGACAGCCGAGGGGACACTGAAAAGCAGAATTCAGGAGTCAGAAGCCAGGAGTCAGAGAAAATGATAAGAGAAAAAGGAACAGGCCCATGAAAGCCGTATGCTGGAACGGAATACACGAGGTGGCGGTCGAAACGGTCCCCGATCCGCAGATACTCAATCCACGGGACGCCGTCGTGAAGGTCTCGTTGACCGCGATCTGCGGGTCGGACCTCCATCTATACGACGGTTATATTCCGGCGATGCGGAAGGGGGACATCCTGGGGCATGAGTTCATGGGAGAGGTTGTCGCGGTCGGCGCGTCGGTGGAAAATCTGAAGGAGGGAGACAGGGTCGTCGTTCCCTTTCCCATTGCGTGCGGCAATTGTTTCTATTGCAGAAAGGGGGAGTTCTCCCTTTGCGACAACTCGAACCCCAAGGCGTGGATCTCCGAGAAGATGTACGGACACCCGTGCGCCGGAATTTTCGGCTATTCGCACATGATGGGCGGATACGCCGGGGGACAGGCCGAGTATGTCCGAGTGCCGTACGCCGATGTCGGCCCCATCAAAATTCCCGAGCACCTCAACGACGAACAGAGCCTCTTTCTCTCAGACATTCTGCCTACCGGTTGGCAGGCTGCCGACGAATGCGGCATCAAGGTCGGCGATGTGGTGGCGGTTTGGGGGTGCGGTCCGGTGGGGCAGTTCGCCATGCTGGCTGCTCGCCACCTCGGCGCCGGTCGGGTGATAGGCATTGATTACATTCCGGAGCGTCTGGAGATGGCGCGAAGCCATTGCGGCGCAGAAACACTCAATCATGCCCAGATCGACATCCAGGAGGCCCTGAAGGAGATGACAGGCGGTCGCGGCCCCGATGCCTGTATCGATGCCGTCGGGATGGAAGCGCACGGAGGCGGTCCTCTCGGATGGTACGACAAGGCGAAGCACCTTGGCCGCCTGCAGACGGACCGTCCCACCGTCCTTCGCGAGGCAATCCAGGCCTGCCGCAAAGGGGGAACGGTTTCCATTCCCGGTGTCTACGGCGGGGTGGTGGACAAAGTCAACTTCGGCGCCGCCTTCAATAAGGGACTGACTCTGAAGATGGGACAGACGCATGTGCACCGCTATATGTCCGAACTTCTCGGCCGCATCGAGCGGGGAGAGTTCGATCCTTCCTTCCTGATCACTCACCGGCTTACACTCGAGGAGGCGCCGCAAGGCTATCGGATTTTCAGAGAGAAGGAGGACGGTTGCGTGAAGGTGGTGATGAGGCCGCAGACAGTGCATTAGTTTTCATGCGACCGCGTCTGTTAGGGGTCACAAGGCCCGGACGGTTCTTGTGACCCCTTGATAAGGCAGGATCAGAACCTGAGCTTCAGTCCCAGGTTCAAAAAGAGGCCGCCGACCCGGACGCCGTTGTGCTTGCCGGCGACGACATACTTGAGTTCGGGCCCAAGACTGAGATTCGGGCTCATCGGGAAGTCGAATCCTCCGACGAAGTTCAGTCCGAGATTGACGTCGCTGTCGTCTACATTGTTGACCTCAAGGTCAGAGAAGTAGGCTCCCACCCCTGCGCCGCCGTACAGATTGAACGGTCCGCCCGGATCACTGTTGATAATGAACGTGGCGGTGACCGGAATCACCGACAGCTCGGTCCGGCGCCGATCGGCATTATAGTAGCCGAGTCCGATCTCCACCGCCGAATTGGGGTGCAGGTAGGAGGTGTTCAGGCCATAGGCCAATTCGATATTGTAGCCGTCGTTGAGACCGCCTGCGGCAGGGAAGAAGATCCCCCCCTTCACCCCCAGGTAATTGGCGGCAGCCGCCGATGTCGTGAACGCAAGAGAGCAGGCAACGATAAAGAAGATCAATGTTTTTTTCATTTGATTCCATCCTTTCTACAGAGTGTCAAGATGATGTCAAGTCATTGATACGACAGCTTGGTGCGGTGGTGCTCCTCCTTTTGGGCAACTGATTGAATATTCGCACGCTCCACAATTTTACCGGATGAAAACCAAGGTGCAAATACGAATCGGAACATGGGTCGGCATCCAGGGGGTACGGAAATTCTGCTTTGGGGGAGATCAGAAGTTGACCCATCCCTTGATGGTGAGATAGGACTGCACCTTCTGCGCAGCGCGCTCAGGAGCGTATGCAACGCCGATCCCCGGGGCGAAGGCGACGTATCGCAGTATCCGGAGGGAATAGTTGATCTCGGCGCCGGCGGATGTCATCCACTGTTCGTCTGAAGAACCCTGCCCCTTCCAGGTCCGCCCCCCTTCATAGAAGAGTTCGGCGAAGATTTGCCGGGAATAGACCGGAAAAGCTCCCTCGCGCCCGCGGGAGAGATCCAGGATGGGGAAACGATAAGCCGCCTCTGCTTTGATCACGCGTTCGCCGGTTCGAAAATTGCTCGGATACCCGCGTATCGGCAGGCGATCAGGGAGCCCCGGCGTTTGGACTCCAACCGGGTCGAACAGCCCTCCGAGGCCGAAGAGCCCCTGGGCTATGCGATCGCCGCCGCCAAAACCGTAAACGGCCGAGAGCTTCAGGACGTGATTGTTCCCCCAGGGGATGGGGAGATACTCGTTCCAGGTTGCAAGGACTCGTGAGCGATCAAGCTCTCCCCCCAAGGCGCGGCTCGACCACTCGGCGCCGAGTGACAGCAGCCTTCCATCCTCGACGGAGTTGCTGCGTCCATAATTCTGTGCATCGAAATAGTTCAGTCGCGTCCACAAAAGTCCCTCGTTGAGCTCGGATGCCGGGATCGAAAGAGGGATATTTCTGGTGACGTCCGCCACCTCCTGAATGAAACGGCGGTCCCTGTACTCGTACCCGAGTTCGAGGGTGATGCGGCGATCGATGCGAAGAAAGGGAAAATCGAGAACAGTCCCGTAGCGTCTCGTCTCTTCGGCGTGATCGAAGCGCCTTCCAGTCGTTTCGCTTCGCAACAGGTTGTAATAGAAATTCTGCTGAGCAGAGCCGTAGAGGCGAATGTCCGGCCAGATCCCTCGATAGGTGTAGAAGGCGCCCCCGACAGGGGTGTCGTAGCGCGATTCGATCCCGGCGAGAAGCTTCAGATCCTGAAAGCGGCTTGGGTCGGAAAAGGAGGCGCCGGCGCCTCCCTGTACGCCGTCGGCGCTGGCCGTGAGCCACGGCGCCCAGTAATCGAAGCGGATGTGGGAGAAAGAGTTGTAGGGACGAGAGAAGGGGAGGGCTTCTGCAGCCTCCCGTCCGGAGACCTCTCCCGCCTCCCTGAGCGATGCGAACCGGGCGGGGGGAGTCTCCCCCCCGGTCAGAGTGACGGCGGGAAGAGACTCTGCCGGGATGTCGGCGCGATAGGAGATCTGCGTCAGGTGTGGCCCGAACCCGTCGTAGGAGACGGCGAAGAGATGACGGCCGTCTTCAGAGAAAGCAGGGAAGAAGAGCCCTCCAGTCACATGGGTCAGCGCCACCGGGGGAGTCTTGCCCTTTGCATCGATCTCGTACAGATTGAAAACGCCGTTGAGGTCGCTGCCGAAGATGAGGAACTCCCCGCCAGGGCGCCATGTCGGGGCGATAATTCCCGAAGAGGAGGCGAAGATGACCCGGTGCGATCCGCTCTGCGTGTCGAAGAGCTTGAGCCGGAAGCCCCCCCTGTCGGCTTCGACATACGACAGATATGCTCCGTCCGGGGAGTAGCGGGGCGAGGAGAGGTCGCTTTCAGGGGGCAGCGCCAGGAGAATCTGCTCGGCTCCGAGGTTTCCGTCGGCATCGAAGGGGAGTTCTGACAGATGAGATTTTCCGCCACGCTGGCTCACGGCGGCGAGTCTTCGCCCGTCGGGCGAAACGTCGACCGCGCGGTAACGCCCATCTGCGGTGACCAGGGAATCGATGCCGCTCGCGGGATCGAAGCGACGCACCTCATACCACAGGTTGTCGTTGCTCCGGATGTTGAGCCGGGTGTAGACGATCGATCCCGTCCTGCGGTCTGCCGAGAGGCTTCCGAAACGGGGGGTTGTTCTGGCGGAGGCTGTCCTGTGCACCTCGCCCGTATTTAAATCGTAGAGATGAAGCCGGCTCGACTCCTCCTCGACGGCAGCCAGAAAGTAGACGGAAGAACCGAGGACGACCGGGACTCCGACGCTCATCCCCTCGGGAGTGAGGCGAGGGACAGGAGTGACGGGAAGACTTGTCAAGATGGCGAGGCGCTCGCGCTGAAGGGCGCTTTCCCGGGAAAGTGCCCGAGCGGAGAGCGCCTCGAAACTCGACCCGGTCGAGCGCCGGGCCGCACGGCTGCTGTCGAAAAGGATTCCCCGGGCGATCTCTTCGTTGAGTGCGCCGATCTCCTCGTCGCTGGAGGCGCCAGAGTCGATCTCTTCGATGAGGCGGGCTCCGTAAATGTAGGCTCCCAGGCCGTAGGGCCAATGGGGGATCTCCAGGTGCCACCTGGAGTAGGGGAGGAGATTGTCGTCGCGTACGGCGCAGCGAAAAAGCATATCGATGAAGGTCGATTCCCCCCGGCCGGGGGGAGCGAACTGCGTCTCGGCCCAGATCGCCTGCCCCTCGAGATACCAGGCAGGAGTGAGGGCGGCCGGGGAGGTGGAAAAAAGGGAGATCGCACCCGAAAGGGGGTCGCCGAAAGGGAGGGCCTTGCCGAAGAGCCTGGAGAAGAGGCGATTGTAGCCGAAACGCATGTCCATGTTGAGGACGTGTGTGAGCTCATGGTGCATCGTGCGCCGAAGATCATTGCCGGGAGCATAGATGCTCGATCCCGGCTCGGCCCCCGCCGCGTAGATCAGGATGGTGTTGTGAGGGACGACGGTGGCCCATCCGTTGTGCGTATCGAGCGAGTCGACATAAAGAAGGTCGATTCTCCCCCGCGGGCGCCAGCGGTAGATTTCGGTCAGAACGGCGTAAGCTTCCTCGGCGTACCGGGCAAGGAGGGGGACAGAGTCGGTGAGTGATTTCTGGTGAATGATGCGGAAATGGGGAGTGTCGGCGATGAGGAGTTTTTCAGTGTGCGGGACGGCGCCTATCTGGTAGGCGTCGGCGCAGCAGAAGCTGAAAATTCCGATCACGAGAAGTGCGACGATCCCGCTGCATTTCTTCATCCGACGGCGCATTGCGGCTGACTCCCTTTCTGAATCCGTGAATCAGGGCAGTGTATAGTTTGCCGCTGCCGCTGGAAAGAGAAAAGGGTTGGTAGAGCGTTCCATTCATTCCTTGACGATTGGGTCGCCTATGGCTTATCCTCGCGGCTTGAATCCGCTCATTTGTATTTTTTTAAGACATCCGGATCCGGAGCGTGCCCGGAGACGAACCCTTTGCGCGAGGAGGGGTGCATGATCAGAAGCATGACAGGTTTCGGTAAGGGGCAGGCAAGCGCGGAGGGAGTTTCGCTGACCGTGGAGATAAGATCGGTGAACCATCGCTATGCCGATATCGCGGTCAAAGTGCCGCGCTCTTTGCTGATTTTCGAGGCCGACATTAAGAAACGGATCGGCGAGCGTCTTCGTCGCGGAAAGATCGATGTCTTCGTGACCCAGGAATTCGCCGTGGGCGCTTCGACCGTCCCGGTGCTGAACCGTCCTTTGGCGCAGGCCTACGTTGCGGTGTTCGAAGAAATGCGTGAGGCTTTTGGTCTTCAGGACGGGATACCGACCGCCCTTCTTGCCGCGCAGAAAGATGTCATCTCGGTTCGCGAGGGAGAGGTGGCGGAGGAACTCGTGCGCGACTGTCTTCGCCAGGCTCTTGAGCGTAGTCTCGATACCCTTGAGGCGATGCGGCGTCAGGAGGGTGAGGCGACGCGTGTCGATATCGAGGGGCGGATCTCGGCCGTCGAGGAACTCCTCGACAATATCGGCGAGCGTGCGCCCAACGTTGCGACCGAATGGCAGGCGAAGCTTACAGAGCGCCTCGCGCGTCTGGGCCAGGACGTCGTCTTCGATCCCCAGCGTGTGGCGCAGGAGATCGCCATTTTCGCCGACCGCTGCGACATCAGCGAAGAAATGGTCCGCTTCCGCAGCCATCTTGCACAGTTTCGCACCCTTTTCGATGCCGCCGAGCCGATTGGCCGGCAAATGGATTTCCTGGTGCAGGAACTCAACCGGGAGGTCAACACCATGGGGTCCAAGTCCAACGATGCGGATTTGACCCGGCTCGTCGTCGCCATCAAGGCGGAGCTTGAGAAGGTGCGCGAACAGGTACAGAATATAGAGTGAGACGAACGGCCTGCTTGCGGCCGTCCTCCTGAAAGACCGACGCATGACACGTGAAGGCATTCTCTTTATCATATCGGCGCCTTCGGGCACGGGGAAGACGACGTTAAGCAAGGAATTGATTGACTTCTTTCCGCAGTTGCGGCAGTCTGTCTCCTTTACGACGCGTCCCATGAGAGCTGGAGAGGTCAACGGCCGCGACTATCACTTCGTATCCCGGGAGACCTTTGACGTCATGGTTGCCGCGGGTGATTTCGCTGAATGGGCCGAAGTGCATGGAAACCGATACGGTACGGCGCTCGAGACTCTGGAGAATGCGCGCCGCGGCGGATTCGACCTCCTGCTCGATATCGATTGTCAGGGGGCGGCCCAGATACGCAAAAGCTATAACCGCGGCGTCTTCATCTTCATTCTCCCTCCGAGTTTCGAGGAGCTGCAGAAGCGGCTCGAGGGGCGCAAGACCGATTCACCTGATGTTATCGGGCGCAGGATTCTCAATGCACGAACGGAAGTTCGGGAAGCGGTCTGGTATGATTACATTGTCGTCAATGAAGATCTTTCCGTTGCCTCGGCAAATCTGAAATCGATTCTAAGAGCCGAGGGGTGCCGCAGGGAGAGGGTTCTGCCCCCGATCGCTGAGCGGTTCGGAATCAGCATGGAAGAATAGCGGGCGTCATTCCTCCCGCGCTCATATCTCTTACCGGAGAACGAAATGGCACGCATTACAGTTGAAGACTGTCTCACCCAGATCCCCAACCGCTTTCTGCTCGTCATGGTTGCCGCCAAAAGGACCAAGCAGCTCTACAAGGGATCACAACCTCTGATCGAGAACAAGGCGGGCAACAAGAAGGTGGTTTTGGCTTTGCGCGAGATTGCCGCGGGCAAGGTCGACTACGAGCTTCCTTCCAGAAAGCGCTGATCTGCGTGCCGCCGCTTCCGGCGGCACAAAGCGCAAAGACGGTGAAAGTCTCGACACCCCTTTCTCCCCCGGCTCTACTTTTCGCCCCTTCCGGGTAGAGTCTCCATGATTCGCATCGACGACATCCTCGAGAAGATCCGCTCCTACAACCCCAGCGCCGACCTGGACCTGGTGCGCAAGGCCTATGTCTTCAGCGCCAAGGTCCACCAGGGGCAGGTGCGTCTTTCGGGCGAGCCGTACCTGAACCATCCGATGGAGGTCGCCTACATCCTCGCCTATTTGCGCATGGATGTGCCGACCATCGCCACCGGGCTGCTGCACGACACGATCGAAGATACACTCACCACGCTGGATGAGCTGAAATCGGTCTTTGGCGGCGAGGTCGCCGAACTCGTCGACGGCGTTACCAAGCTGAGCAAGATCACCTTCCGAACCCGCGAAGAACGCCAGGCCGAGAGCTTTCGAAAAATGATCCTCGCCATGGCGCGCGATATCCGCGTCGTCATCGTCAAGCTGGCCGATCGCCTGCACAATATGCGAACCCTCGATCACCATCCTCCGGCCCGCCAGCGCAAGATCGCCCAGGAGACCCTCGACATCTACGCTCCCCTTGCCAATCGGATGGGGATCAGTTGGGTTAAGACGGAACTGGAAGACCTCTCCTTCCGATATCTTCACCCCGAAACCTTCTACGATCTCGTCGGCAAGGTCGCCAAAAAGAAGAAGGAGCGGGAGAAATATATCGAAGAGGTCAAGGCGCAAATCCTGGCCAAGCTCGACGAGCACGGAATCCCTGCCGAGGTCTCGGGGCGCTCGAAGCATCTTTACTCCATCTACCTCAAGATGGAGCGCCAGGGGATCGACTTCGAACAGGTTTACGACCTGATCGCTTTCAGGGTCATGGTGCAGACGATACGCGAGTGTTACGCAGTGCTGGGGATCATCCATTCGACCTGGAAGCCGATCCCCGGGCGCTTCAAGGACTATATCGCCATGCCGAAGGCGAACATGTACCAGTCGCTGCACACCACCGTCCTCGGCCCGTACGGAGAGCGGATGGAGGTGCAGATCCGCACCGAGGAAATGCACCAGGTCGCCGAGGAGGGGATCGCCGCCCACTGGAAATACAAGGAAGGAAAAGTTGCCACGGGGCGAGAGGACAAGCGCTTCGCCTGGCTGCGCCAGCTCCTCGAGTGGCAGCAAGAGCTCAAGGATTCTCGCGAGTTCATGGATTCGGTGAAGATCGACCTCTTCCCCGAGGAGGTCTACGTCTTCACGCCAAAGGGGGATGTCAGGGAGCTGCCCAAGGGGTCGAGCCCCATCGATTTCGCCTACAGCATCCATACCGACGTCGGACACCGCTGCATCGGCGCCCGCGTCAACGGCAGGCTCGTTCCGCTGAAAACCGAACTTCGCAATGGCGACATCGTCGAAGTCATGACGTCTGCCGGGCAGACGCCGGGCAAGGACTGGCTCAAGTTCGTCCGAACCTCCAAGGCGCGCAACAAAATCCGTCAATGGATCAAGGCCGAACAGCGGGAGAAGAGCGTTCAGCTCGGACGCGACCTTTTGGAGAAAGAGCTTCGCAAACACGGCTTCAGCCTCAACCGCATTCTTGGCTCCGAAGACATGGGATTCGCTGTCGAGGAACTCGGCTTCCGCACCGAAGAGGATCTGATGGCGGCAGTCGGCTACGGGAAGGTCTCCCTCGGACAGATCGTAGGACGCGTTGTCCCAGCGGAGAAGCTCAAGGCCGAACCTCCCAAGCCAGGGCGTATCGACCGGGTGCTCGAGAAAATCCGCAAGAAGCCTTCCACCGCCATCAAAATTCACGGTGTCGAAGATATCATGGTGCGCTTCGCCAAGTGCTGCAATCCCCTGCCAGGCGACCCCGTCATCGGTTTCATCACCCGAGGGCGCGGCGTGACCGTCCATACCACCGACTGCCCCCATGCGCGCGAAGGCGATCCCGAGCGGCGCATTGAAGTCGAGTGGGACATGAAGAAAAAGGCTTCGCGTCCCGCCAAGATCCGGGTCTACTGTGTCGATCAAAAGGGGATGCTCGCCGGGATCACCGGCGCCATAACCAACTGCGAAGCGAACATCATCAACGCCAACGTTTATTCAACCGCCGACCACAAGGGAGTCAACAACTTCGAAGTCGACGTTCAGGATCTCGATCATCTAAACCGGGTCATCAACGCCATCCTCAAGGTGAAGGGTGTCTACAAGGTCGAGCGGATGAGAAGTTGAGGGGCGAGTGAGGAGTGGAGAAAAAAAAGGAGGTCAGATGAACATTCAAAAGATTGAAACCAAAGAGGCGCCTGCGGCGATCGGTCCATATTCGCAGGGGGTGAGGGCAGGGGACTTCGTCTTTTTCTCCGGGCAGATCCCTCTCGACCCGCAAACGGGCCAACTCGTCGCCGGAGGCATTGCCGAGCAGGCCGAACGCGTCATGGCAAACATGACCGCCGCCCTGAAAGCGGCAGGACTCGGATCTGAAAATGTCGTCAAGACGACGATCTTCCTGACGGACCTGGGTGATTTCGCCACGGTCAACGAGATTTATGGCCGCTGCTTCAGCGGCGTCTTCCCCGCACGTTCCACGGTTCAGGTCAGCGCCCTCCCCAAGGGAGCGCAGATCGAAATCGAATGGATCGCCTACGCCAAATAGAAGAAAGCCCATTACGGGCCATCAACATAAGGGGACGTTCTTGAAAAATATAATTTCAAAGGATTCTCAGTCATGCCGAGACAAGCCCGCATAGATTATCCTGGTCTGCTCCATCACGTCATCGCCAGAGGAATCGAGAAACGCCCGATCTTCCATGATGATCAGGATCGTGAAGCCTTCGTTTCGCGCCTTAAAAAACTGCTTGTCGAAACAGGGACGGACTGCTACGCTTGGGCACTCTTGGATAACCATTTTCACCTTCTGTTGCAGCCCAACACCACAAGTCTTTCCTCTGTCATGCGTCGCCTCCTGACCGGGTACGCGGTGGTCTTCAACCTGCGTCACCAAAGATCCGGACACCTGTTTGAAAACCGCTATAAATCGGTCGTCTGCGATGGCGATTCCTATTTTCTGGAACTGGTCAGGTATATCCACCTGAACCCATTTCGAGCCGGGATCATCCGGACATTCGAAGGTCTGGATAATTACTCCTGGAGCGGTCACATCCAACTGATCGGGAATACTTCCCGCACATTAATCAGCGAGGAGAAGGTGCTTTCCTTTTTTTCGGAGCGCCGGAAAACAGCCCGGGTGCGATACCGTCAATTCGTCATTGACGGTATCGATATCACAAACGTCCCGGAATTTTCGAGAGGAGGGAAGCGGATAACTCGCGCGATAGATCCTGATCTGAAGGACGATGACTTATACGATGATCGCATATTGGGAAGCGGTCGATTCGTCGAGCAGGTCCTGAGTCTATCAGGCGATCCTCAATCAGAGCGGCAGGAGTCTTTCTCAGATATCATGGAGCGGGTTGCCAAGTACTACAATCTTCACCCGTCAATACTGAAGAAACCTTCAAAAGAGAGAGGTCTTGCCAGGGCGAAGGCGGTGATTTGTTACATCGCGGTCAGAGATCGAGGGTTGAAAGGGGCGGATGTTGCCCAAAATCTCGGATGTACGCCCGGAGCGGTTACCCATGCCGCCAAACGAGGTGAGGCTGCATTGCGCAAAGACAGGATTCTTCGAGACAGGTTGGGAATTAAATTATAAATTTCAAGAACGTCCCCTCTTGATAGAAACCCCATCATGTCCTGCTTTTTTCATCCTGCGCCGCAAGTGGTGCACTTACGAGTTGAATCTACTTAAGAAACTGCTGAAAAACAGTTGGGCAGGGAACGTTCTTCTCTTGACAACTGTCAGCCATATCAGTGTCTGAGTCGAAAAAAGTTCATATTTCTATGCAAGTTTTCAGCCTGGGAAGCAAGTTCTTCAGCGGTTGCGGCCATTTCTTCGGCGGCAGTGGCGTTTTGGTGAATGACCTGCTCCAGTTGTCCGATCGCTCGTCTGATCTGCTCGGCCCCGACATCCTGTTCCTGGCTGGCTGCAGCGATTTCCTGCACGACCTCAGCGGTGCGAGAACTGTTTGGTTCAATCGTCCCCAGCAGTTTCCCAGCTTTTCCGGCGACTGTCATGCTGTGGATTGACAACTGCCCGATCTCGGCGGCTGCGGTCTGGCTGCGTTCAGCAAGTTTGCGCACCTCTGAGGCTACTACTGAGAAGCCGCGCCCATGTTCCCCGGCTCGGGCTGCCTCGATGGCCGCATTGAGGGCCAGCAGGTTGGTCTGGCGGGAGATTTCCTCGATAATCAAGATTTTTTCGGCGATATCTTGGAGTATTGTAACAGTTTCACGCACGACCTCTCCCCCCGCTGTCGCATCTGCGGCTGCCTGTATAGCAATCCGTTCGGCTTTACGGGCATTTTCGGCATTCTGTCGAATGTTGGCAGTCATCTGCTCGATGGATGACACCACCTCTTCGGCGGCGGCTGCCTGCTCGTTGGCCCCCAGGGAGACCCCCCCAGAGGCGGCTGACAGAGCCTGACTCCCTGCGGTGATCTGTTCTGAAGCGTTTTGAACGCCTATGACCACCTCGCGCAGTTTGGCGACCATGGCATTTAGATTGGAGCAGAGTCCTCCCACCTCATCGCGGGCATAAGTCCGGGATGAAAGGGTCAGATTCCCTGCGGCAACCTCCTGTGCGTATGATGAAGCCGCCTGCAGGGGTGTGCTTACCATGCGCCGGAAAGTAAGGGTCATCAGGACGAACAGTATAGCGACTGTGACAGCAATGGCGATCAGCATCAACATGCGCAGCATCACGGCGTATTGCAATATTTCATCCCTGTAGGCGCTTGCCCCGATCACCCACCACCAGTCGGGAAAAAAAGTGTGGACCACAATCGTTTCCCGGACTCTCTCCCCCCCAGATGAACTCCGCCAAGAGTAATTCAATACTCCAGCTTCATCTTCAAGTATCCGGTCGACCAATCCGTGATCTCCACCATTGACGGCGCCAAGGATGCTTGCCCCTTCATGTGTGGGGTGAACAATGAGATTTCCGCGCTGAGGTCCCGATGTGCTGTCGACGACGAAAACGTATCCCGTCTCGCCGATCACAAGAGAGCGGATTCGCTCCTTCATGAACTCAAAAGTGGAAGAGATGTCGATCCCCACGAAGAGGGCGCCGAGACAGGCGCCGGTTTGATCGATAATGGGAACATACTTGGTCGAATACGGGCGACCGAAAAGGCTGGCCAGCCCGAGATAGGGTTCTTTGTTCAGCAGTTTCTGATAGCCGGGATGATCATGGTCGAGAATGGTGCCGACTGCCCGAGTACCGTCCTCTCTCTGAACGCTGGTGGAAATGCGGACGAAATCCTCCTCATTTTTGACAAAAACGGTTGCAACTCCCCCGGTAAGTTGGGCAAAGGAGTCGACGAGGTCAGTATCGTTATTCAGTGCTGTGCGGCCATGGAGAAGGACAGGCAAGGTCCGATTGCCAACATCAGCGCTCTGTAAAGGGTCGAATTGCAGGCGTTCAGGAAATTGCGAGAGAAAAATGGAGGATAGCTGTTCGGTGTTCTGCAAGATGGTGCGGTGATAGATCAGTACGAAATCCTCGACTTGAGAAAGCTGGGTCTGGATCTGTCTGATCGCCATGTCTTCGGCCATTCGGGTGGAATAGCTGGTTACAAGCAGTGTCAGGCTCCCAAGAAGAACCAGGATGGCTAGAGCGGCAATGATGGCGAATTTTCGGCCAACAGCCATGTCTGCAAACGTTCTCCATCTGAGCATTCGTCCCTATTCCTTTCAATTGATCATCAGCAAACAGGCGGCTCAATTCCGCCGGGAAAAGACGCTCAAGCATTATTTGTGCCATGGCGAAATTGGATTGAAGGTGATTGTATTCGAGAAGATAGGGTTTTTCGGGACTCAAATGGACGTCAGGGAGTGTATATTTCTGTCTCAGGAAAGTCAGAAATTCTCAATTCAAAGCTATGGAAGAACGGTAGGGGAGAAATGAGAGGCGCATTGGTCACTCGAACGGATCCTCCAAAGGTCGGAATCCGTTCACAGGACCATCCGGACTTTGAAGCTTAGGTGAAATCAGAGTCGAAAACTGCTGATGCCGAATGATTTTGGCATTGAAGGATTAGCCGCACCGGGACTATTTACCAATGAAAGCCGAGAAGGAGACCTGCATGTGCTCCCCCTCCTCCGGCATCAACTCCGAAAAGTGTGACGTCTGCCTTCGAATAGCGAAGATCAACCCCGATATTGAAGATGTCGGCCAATGTCCAGTAGATACCGCCGTTCACCCAGAATCCGACAGAGCGGTCATTGTCGGAAACTCTGATTCCCCTTTCAGACAGGGACATTTCAGCGCGGATAAGCGCTAGGCCGCCACCCAGGTAAGGACGCACATTCGAATGATGGTCCAAGATTTTGCGAATGCCGATGTTCAGTTCCGACGTTTTTCCTTCGAGATTCCCCACATTTCCGGTAAAG
The DNA here is from genome assembly GCA_029289095.1 of Desulfuromonadales bacterium. Lineage (GTDB taxonomy): Bacteria > Desulfobacterota > Desulfuromonadia > Desulfuromonadales > JACZKF01 > JARFUG01. The sequence goes on along the minus strand of JARFUG010000017.1, from coordinate 33,389 downwards.
GGATTGAAAAAGGCCTCATCGTCCTTGGAGCGAAGATAATCGATCGCGATGCTGAAAGGCCAATGAGCACCTTTAAAATCAAAGAGAATTCCGAGCTCGGACTGGGAGTCGAGAGGCGCCCATTCATTTTCGTCAAGGGCCTTTGCCCCGAGAAAAAGGTTGATGTTCCCACTCCAGGCATGCGCCTGAGTTGCAAGCGGGAAGAAGGTGATCATCGCAAGAAGGGTGCTCAAAATTATCGATTTTTTCATGTTGTTCCTCCTGGGAATGCAGTCACGAGATTGAAAATGACAATTAAATTTCTCGATGATTCAGCAAGGGCAATCTCATCGGTTTTCAGGACGAAATCTACGGTATGCTTTAAATGAAGGGATGCGGAAAAATAGTTTTGACTATGATCTATAATAATTGCAGATCGTTAATATTGTTTTGAGTTTTAGATTAGTATATCAGGGTCATGGTTGTCAACACTCCCAAATACGGTCTCGGCAGATTTTAAATATGGACAAGTCCTCGTATTTGCGTTTTTATTCATTTTGCCAAGCCATTGCATCCGCTCTCTAAGGTATTTCGAGGCGCAAAATCAGGTTTTCCCTGATCTTGTTCATAAATTGTTTTTTTGGAATGAACAGTCAAGACGCGGGGCAAGAGGATGAACTGCTGAGACAATGCGTGAGAAGGGTAGGAAGGGGCGGCGAGGCGGGTTGCTCAGGTTTGAAGAGAAATAAAAAAGGTGGGCTTGTGCCCACCTTTTTTCACACTACTTTGGCTACCGCGCCGTCCCGGATGCAGCGGGTGCAGACGCGAACGGAGCGGATCGACCCGTTCTGCCGTGCTTTTACTTTCTGCAGATTGGGATACCAAACCTTGCGCGTCTTGTTATGAGCATGGCTGACATTGTTGCCGGTCGTCGGTTTCTTGCCACAGATTTCACATGTTCTGGCCATCGGAATTACCTCCTGGAAATTTAGAACGCATATATTTAGCACGCCCTCGGGGGGAATGCAAATGTTTTATCTGGAAGTTTACAGTTTTTTAACCCTAATGATCTGGTTGGCGCAGGATAGTCCAAGCATCACTTCTCCAGAAGAGCCCAAGGAGGGAAGTACGACCGGCGCACAGATATTGAGGAGATTTTTCCTGAGGGCGACTTTTGCCTTCCAACCGGGAAAGACGTTGCCGGCCGAGTCGTCTTTGTGCTGTCGGATCCGAGGCGGACCGGCAGGCTGCATCTCGACCTCCAGGGGGGAGAAGGGGAAGAGGGAGCGCAGACGCTCCTGAACGACTTCGGTCGTAAGCGTATCACCATGCAGCCCCTGCGTTCTGCAGCAGAGTCTTCCGTCCCCCGCAGCAGTGAGGGTGGCGCGAAGGGAGGGGTTTCCCGCGAGGATAAGTCTTGGCGCGAGGAGCGAAGAGACCTTTTTCTCGTTGAGATCGGCGACGAATGTACGCGGCGCCCCTGTGGTGTGCGGCTGCATCTGCTGGGGAAGGAGGGTAAGGGCTTCCAGCGTCGCGAGCAGGTAGAAATCAGCGGTGCAGCGGTGGCCGTCCTTCAGCGATACCGATTCGAGTCCGGAGCGCTGCAGCTCAAGGGATTTGATCGTTTCGAAATTTTCCGTTTCTCCATGGAACTGTTCGTAGCGCTGTTTCAGAAAGGCTTCGAAAGCCGTTGTGGAGATCGACCTTTGCTGCACGGTGCTTCGCCACAGAAGGGCGGCTTCTCCGACCGTCAGCTCTTTGAGGGGGGTCAGCGACAGACCTTCCATGAGGGTCTGCAGGAACTCGCGGGATGCGGGGTCGGCGCACTCGTCGAGGAGTTGCTGGAAGGGGCGGTTAAGGGAGCGGGTCGAGATCTTGCGCGCGAAGCCGACTCTCAGGAAGCGCAGCCGGCTTCGCAGCCCATGTATCGGCAGTCCGCCAGCCGCCTTGATGCTCTCTTCCACGCGATCGCCGAGGTCTTCAAGCCGGGTGAGAATCGACTGAAGGGATGCGTATCCCGAGGGAAACTCGCGCTTCAATTCGTCCGCCAGGGGAAGTGGTCCATGGATTTCTGTGCGGGTGTCCGGGGTGAGGACCTGGAGCGGAAGCGGCGGGGTCAGGCAGGAGCGCCCGCCGAGACGGCCTAGAAAATCTTCCAGCGCGTCGGAGAGAATGAGCCAGGGATTCGCCAGGGAGTGCGAATGAGTGAACATGAGGATGCGTTCGCCCTTCTTTGCCAGCGAAATGGCGGCCACTCGGGCCGCGAGGCTGTCTCCCAGAATGATGACATTGAAGTTGCGGTCGGCCACGTTCGAATATCCCTTTACAGGTCCTCCTCACTGAATATGTGGAGGCCATTGCGTTCGAGCAGGGCGGATGTAACGCCGCGACCTGCTGTGATTTCGTTGCCGCGATAGATCTGATGAACGCCGCAGGACGGACTTCTTTCCTTGAGTAGAGCGTCTGTGCAGCCCGTCAGCCGAGCGATCCTGAGGGTTTCGGCCGCTCCATTCGAGAAGAAGTCGTTCATGACGGTTCCGTCTGTTCGCACCACCTTGCCCGTTCCGTCGAGCACCGCATCGCCGTCTCCCTGAGCGAAACAGGAGGCGGGACGCGGCGTGGGGAGTCCGGCAAGCTGTTCCGGGCAGACCGGGATCGGAACGGCCTGCTCGCGACGAAGATACTCAAGGGCGGCGGCACTTGTCTTGGTCGCTCCGTCATATCGGGTCTTGAGCCCGAGGAGACAGGCGCTGACCAGAATGGGTCGAGGCCCTGATCGATGTTCCATGGCGCTCTCTCCGGTTCAGCCGTCCAGGGGAGGATGGACGAGAGCGGCCTCGGACGGAGTCAACGGAGGATCGATAAGAACACGCCGCCCTTCGATGCGCAGCCTTCCTTCAGCAAAGAGCTGGATGGCGCGGGGGTAGATGCGATGCTCCTGCTCCAGGATGCGGGCCGAAAGTGTCGCTTCGTTATCGGAGTCGAGGACCGGAACGACCGCCTGTATGATGATCGGGCCGGTGTCCAGTCCGGCATCGACGAAATGAACAGTGCAGCCGGAGAAACGCACTCCGTATTCGATGGCTTTTTTCTGGACGTGCAGCCCCGGAAAGGCAGGGAGCAGAGCGGGGTGAATATTCATGATGGAGCCCGGAAAGGCATCGAGGAGAACGCTCGAAATCAGGCGCATGAATCCGGCCAGAACGACCAGGTCGACCTCGGCCTTTCGCAGAGCGGCGACCATTTGGGCATCGAACTCCTCCCGGCTGGCGTAGCGGCGGTGGTCGATGGTTAGAAAGGGAATGTCGGCCCTGCGACACCGCTCCAGCGCCCCAGCCTGGGGATTGTTGGTGAGGACGAGGGCGATTTCGGCATCGATGGAGCCGTCCCGACAACGATCAATGATCGACTGAAGATTTGTCCCCCCGCCGGAAACCAGAACTCCAAGACGCAGCTTGCGACTCACGGCCACCTCCACGATGCGTAAATTCAACGATGAAACAGGGCGGGGAGTGAAGACGCTCTCCACTCCCCGACAGATGAACCGTTCTTGCGTGCCCTTCAGATGAGTTCCACCTGCTCGCTGCACTCGGGGCATTTGGCGATTTCCCCGATGAGATAGGCCTCTTCCTTGAGTCCCGACAGCCGGACCATGACCTCGTCGACCTCGCTCTCCGGAACCACCAGCGCCATGCCGATCCCATAATTGAAGGTGCGGTACATCTCCAGCATGTCGATGTTTCCACCTTCGCGCAGAAGTTCGAAAATGGGAGGTTTGGGCCAACTGTCCTTTTGGATGACGGCCCGGCAGTGACGAGGGAGAACCCGCGGGACGTTCTCCACGATCCCGCCGCCGGTAATGTGGGCGATACCCTTGATCTGAAAATCTCGAAGGAGATTCAGGATGGCCTTTACGTAGATGCGCGTGGGGGTGAGGAGCTCTTCGCCGAGGGTCCCCTCGAGAGCATCAAGCCGGGAATCGACGGACAGGCCCATCGTGTCGAAAAAGACTTTGCGGGCGAGGGAGTATCCATTGGAGTGCAGTCCGCTCGAAGCGATGCCGATGACCTTGTCCCCGACGGTGATGGTGGAGCCATCGATGATGCGGGCGTTGTCAACCACGCCGACGGTAAAGCCGGCCAGGTCGTATTCGCCTTCGCCGTAAAAACCGGGCATCTCGGCCGTTTCTCCGCCGATCAGGGCGCAGCCCGCCTGCACGCATCCCTCCGAGATCCCTTTGACGATCTCCACCGCTTTTTCGGGCGCCAGTTTGCCTGTGGCGAGATAGTCCAGGAAGAAGAGGGGCTCGGCCCCCTGGACGACGATATCGTTGACGCACATGGCGACGAGATCGATCCCCACGGTGTCGTGCTTGTCCATCAGAAAAGCGATTTTGAGCTTGGTGCCGACGCCGTCGGTGGAAGCGACCAGGGTCGGCTTCTCATACTTGCCGGCATTAAGCGAAAAGAGCCCGCCGAAGCCTCCGATGTCGGTCAGAACTTCGGGACGGGAGGTCGCTTTGACCAGCGGTTTGATCATCTGCACAAAACGATTGCCGGCATCGATATCGACGCCGGCATCCTTGTAGGTCACTCTATCTTTGGTGCTCAAGGGCGCGGACTCCTATGTTTTCAGCGGCAAAAAGAAGCTCATTATTAAATCACGACCCGGCTCTTGTCAATGTTAAACTCCCCGCAGTGGAGGGGGATTCCGAAGGCGCAGATGCAGCATTAATTTCTTTACAGGGGGGAGGGGGTGAAATATGATGATGGGCCGCTTGAGCAAGTTGATTTCACCGTGTTTCGAGTTCAATGATCTCTGACGAACATCATTTAAAAACAGATACTTGCCCCTCCGGCTCCAGGGTCGCCCGCATGTCCGGCGCAGATCTTGAACAGGTGATGGCGCTCGAGAGCCGTTGCCAGCTTCAGCCGTGGTCGGCCGAGCTTTTTCTCCGGGAGCTCGCAAATCCCCTGTCGCGGATCGACCTGCTGTGGCGAGGGGACCGTCTGGCCGGTTACCTGTGCACATGGACTGTCGGAGACGAGCTGCACATACACAACGTCGTTACAGATCCACAGATGCGCCGCCGGGGAGTCGCCCGATCGCTGCTCGAGAGCGCTCTGGCGCGCGGGCGGCAGGAAGGAATCGCGCGGGTCTTTCTCGAGGTGCGCCTCAGCAACGAAGCCGCCATTGCCCTTTATCGCGCCTTCGGTTTCGAAACGACTGGGCGCAGGCCGCGCTATTATGCCGACGGGGAGGATGCTCTGCTGATGGAGTATGTCCTCAACTCCGAAGGCATACCCCCCTTTGAAAAAGGGGGGTAGGGGGGATTTTCTTGCGGCGATCTCAGGCAAATCCCCCTTTGCTAAAGGGGGACTTGGCTGTTGCGGAAGATTGGTGCTAATCACAAGGCTTTTTGCGAATGCAGAAAAAACTGATTTCATCATCGAAGAGAGAGAGAAGATGAAAAATTTCAAGACAATCATCCTTTCCAACCAGGAGCTATCGCCCGGGTATTACCGGATGCGGATCCTGGCCCCGGGATTCGGAGCGATGGCCAGGCCGGGGCAGTTCATCATGTTCCGCAGCCGGATGTCCCATCCTTCACTGCTGCGACGCCCCTTTGGAATTTTTCGCATCGGGCATCTCCCCCCCGATTGCGAAGGGCAGCCTCCAAAGGAGTACTTGGAGATCCTCTACAAGGTCGTGGGGCGGGGGACCTCGGTGATGCAGGAACTCCATCAGGGGGACCGCGTTGAAGTTCTCGGCCCTCTGGGCCGAGGGTTCGATGCCGGTCAACCCGGAGAGGAAAAGATCCTTGTCGGAGGAGGCATCGGTCTCGTCCCCCTCTACATGCTCGCCGAGGAGCTGATGCGCACTTCGCCCGTGCGTCTTCTGATGGGAGGGCGCACCCGGGACGATATTCTCGCCGTGACCGAGTTCGAACGCCTCGGGGTGAAGACGTACGTCTCGACCGATGACGGCAGCCTCGGCGAGGAGGGGTTCGTGACGGAGGCGCTTGTGCGGGCGTTGGAAAACTCCCCCGCTGCCACGGTCTACGCCTGTGGGCCGATGCCGATGATCGAAGCGGTCTACCAGATCTGCGCCTCTCGCGGCGTCGGGCTTCAGGTCTCTCTCGAAGCGCTCATGGCCTGCGGCGTCGGGGCGTGTCTCGGCTGCGTCGTCAAGGGGGCGGGGCACAGCGACCAGACGCCCCGATACCTGTGCACGTGCAAGGAAGGGCCGGTCTTCCGGGCCGAGCAACTCGACTGGAGCCGTCTGGGTGAGGAAAACGGTTATTGCGAAGGGTGCAAATCATGATGGATAGCCGGAAAAAAAGGCCGAGTCTGGCCGTGGAGATCGCTGGAATCAAAATGAAGAACCCCGTCATGCCCGCCTCGGGAACTTTCGGATACGGGGAGGAATATGCCGGCTATCTCGACCTGGAGGGCCTGGGCGCCATCGTCACCAAGGGACTCTCCCTCAAGCCAAAGGCTGGGAATCCGACGCCTCGCATTGCCGAGACGACGAGCGGCATGCTCAATGCCATCGGGTTGCAGAATGTGGGAATCGACGGCTTCATCGAATACAAGCTTCCTTTTTTGCGCGAGGTCAACACACCCGTCATAATCAACTTCTTCGGCAATACTCTCGAGGAGTACGGCGAGGTTGCGCAGCGGCTCTCGGACATTCCTGAAATCGCAGGGGTGGAGCTCAACATCTCGTGCCCCAACGTCAAGCAGGGGGGAATCGTCTTCGGCACCGATCCGGTCTGCGCCCACGAAGTCGTAGCCCATGTGCGCAAATACCTGAAAAAGCCGCTGATCGCCAAACTGACCCCCAACGTCACCGACATCGCCGTCGTCGCGCGCGCTGTCGAAGAGGCGGGCGCCGACGCTATCAGTTGCATCAACACCATCACCGGCATGGCCGTCGATGTGCGCACCCGGCGCCCTCGTCTCGCCAACCGCACTGGAGGACTCTCCGGGCCGGCCATCCGTCCCATCGCCGTGCGCATGGTGCACCAGGTCGTCCAGGCGGTAAAGGTTCCCGTCATCGGCATCGGGGGGATCGTCGAAGCCGCCGACGCACTCGAATTCCTTATCGTCGGCGCCAGCGCTGTTCAGGTCGGAACGGCGAACTTTGTCGACCCGAGCGCCATGGCCGACATCATTGCGGGGCTTGAGAAATTCCTCGTCGAAGAGGGGATCGAGGATATCCGCGAGTTGATCGGGAGTCTGGAGCTGTGAGGCGTGAGGAGTGAGGTGTGAGGCGTAAACGCCTTTTCTCCTCACTCCTCACGCCTTACTCCTTACGCTTATGGACCTTATAACGACCCACATCAATGCCGATTTCGACTGCCTCGGTGCGATGGTGGCGGCGAAAAGGCTCTATCCGCAAGCGCTCATGGCCTTTGCCGGAGCCCAGGAGCGAAGCCTGCGGGAGTTCTTCCAGCGCGGCGGAGCCGATCCGAAGGATTTCAGCCGCCCCAAGGACATCGACCTGGAGGCCGTCGAGCGCCTGATCCTGGTCGATGTGCGTCAGGCTGAGCGGATCGGTCCTTTCGGGGAGGTGGCCCGAAGGCCCGGAGTCGAGATCCACATCTACGACCATCACCCTCCATCCGAGGGGGATCTGCAGGCCAGCGTCGAATACTTCGAGCCGGTCGGTTCGACAGTCACGGTTCTGTCGCACCTCTTCATGGAGCGGGGGATCGAGCCGAACGCCGAGGAGGCGACGATCATGATGCTCGGTCTGTACGAAGATACCGGCAACCTCCTCTTCAGTTCGACCACTGTGCGCGATTACGAGGCCGCGGCCTTTCTCCTTTCGCGCGGAGCGCGGCTCAATTCGGTGGCCGACTACCTCGTCCAGGAGTTGACTCCCGAGCAGATCGCTCTTCTTCATCAGCTCATCGAGAACCGGGCGGTGTACACTTTCGGCGGCGTTGAAGTCTCGGTTGCACACGCAACGGCGGATCATTTCATTGGGGATCTGGCGGTCCTCGCCCACAAGCTGCGCGACATGGAGAACCTCGATGCGCTGATCGTGGTTGCCCGGATGGGGGGGCGGGTCTTCATGGTCGCCCGTTCGCGCATTCCCGAAGTGCACGTCGGGGAGATCCTCTCCGAATTCGGCGGCGGCGGCCACAGCTTCGCTGCCGCCGGCGCTGTGCGCGACCGGACGCTCGTCGAAGTCCTCGAACAGCTCCCGCTGGTCATGGCCCAGCATGTCCAGCCGCAAAAGGGGGCGCGGCATCTCATGTCCTTTCCGGTCAAGACGGTCGAGATCGGGGAGTCGATCCGCGCCGTCCGGGATTTCCTCAACCGCTACAACGTCAACGCCCTCCCCGTGATGCAGGGAGATCGCATCGCCGGGCTCGTCACCCGTCAGGTAGTGGACAAGGCTGCGCATCACGGCCTCGAGGACGTGGGGGTCGAGGAATTCATGAGTCGCGAGTTCGTCACCGTCGACCCCGATACGCCGATCGAAACGCTGCGCGAACTCGTCCTTGAAGGAACCCAGCGCTTCGTGCCGGTGATCGAAAACGATCACCTTGTCGGCGCCGTGACCCGCACCGATCTTCTGCGTTATATGGTCACGGGGGGGCGAGATCTTGCCACATCGCGCCTCATGGAGGGAGATGCCCCCGGGCTGAAGCGCCGCAACATCACCCGTCTGCTCAAGGACAAGCTCCCTGCCGGCATTTATGAAATGCTCATGGAGATGGGAGAGACCGGCGACCGCCTGGGGGTGAGCGTATTTGCCGTCGGCGGCTTCGTCCGCGACCTGCTGCTGCGCAAGGAGAACCTCGACATCGACATCGTCGTCGAGGGAGACGGGATCGCTTTTGCAGCCGCCTATGCCCGCTCGCGACAATGCCGCATCCGCACCCACCGCAAGTTCGGCACCGCCGTCATCATTTTTTCCGACGGCTTCAAGGTCGACGTCGCCTCCACCCGCATGGAGTATTACGTCGCCCCTGCCGCGCTTCCCACCGTCGAGCACGCCTCAATTAAGCTCGATCTCTACCGGCGCGATTTCACCATCAATACGCTGGCCGTCGCCCTGAACGGCAAGTGGCGCGGCGAGCTGATCGACCATTTCGGCGCCCAGCGCGACCTCAAGGACAGAGCCGTTCGCGTTCTGCACAATTTGAGTTTCGTCGAAGATCCGACGCGCGTCTTTCGCGGCATCCGTTTCGAGCAGCGCCTGGGCTTTCATCTCGGTCGCCATACCGAGCACCTGCTTCGAAGCGCCGTGCGCCTCGGTCTCATTGAAAAGGTAGGAGGAAGCCGGGTCCTCAATGAACTCACGATCATTCTCTGCGAGGCCAATCCTCTGCCGGCCGTGCTGCGTCTCGAAGACCTCGATCTGCTCAAATACATCCACCCGGCGCTCACGACGCGCAGACGGGTCAAACCATATTTCGAGAGGGCGGGACGCGTCCTGCACTGGTACGAGCTCCTTTACACCGGGGAGGAGATCCGCAAGTGGCTCGTCTATCTCCTCTGCCTCGCGGCCGACCTCGATCGCGACGCCATGGTGGGGATCTGCACGCGCCTCGATATCCCTCCCAGGGTGCGAAGTGTTCTGACCGATACCCGCGAGGACGCCCACGCCCTCCTGCAGAGCCTGGAACGTCGTCGGGTCCGTCACAAGCCACCCCGCAACAGCGATCTCTACCACGCCCTTGATCCTCTCCCCACGGAGGTCATTCTCTATCTGATGGCCGCCGCCGGCGACGAAGAGGTGCGCCGCTGGCTGTCACGCTTTTTCACTCATCTGCGCGGAACGTCCCATCTCCTTACAGGGGACGACCTCAAGGATCTCGGTCTTCCTCCCGGTCCTCTCTACAGGAAGATCTTCACGGCCCTTCTCGATGCGCGCCTCAATGGAAAAGTCCTGACCCGGCAGGAAGAGATCGCGCTGGTTCGCCGACGGTTCCTCAGCCGAAGCAGGGATGAGAGGAAGATCGCCCGCCGCTCCGCAGATTGACTTGGCTCGGGCCGATCTGGTACAAAGACCGTTGATTCCCCTTTGAAAGAGAATGAATGGAGACTCTTCTCGCCAAGATTTCGATCATGCTGATTCCGGCTCTCTTTGCCGTTACCCTTCATGAGGTCGCTCACGGGTATGTTGCCGATCGCTTCGGCGATCCAACGGCGCGCATACTCGGACGGCTGACGCTGAACCCTGTGAAGCACCTCGATCCGATCGGCACGCTGGCTCTGCTTTTTTTCGGTTTCGGATGGGCGCGACCGGTGCCGGTCAACTCGAACAATCTCGGCAGGCCCAGGCAGGACATGGTCTGGGTCGCTCTGGCAGGTCCCCTCACCAACTTTTCCATGGCGCTCGTGTCGGCGATCGTCCTTAGGGTTCTTGCTCTGATTGGCGACAGCGGCATCGCAACCGGCGCGGCTTTTCTCGAACCCCTGGAACTGATGGCCGCCTTCAGTCTCTACATAAACGTCATTCTCGGCGTCTTCAACCTGATTCCCATACCGCCTCTGGACGGAGGGCGGGTGATGACCGGCGTTCTGCCTTCCGCTCCCGCCAGGACGCTGGCTCGCCTGGAGCCCTTCGGCTTCATCATCGTCATCTTTCTCGTCTTCTTTACGGATTTGTGGCGCCTCGTTCTGGCGCCGATCATTTCACTGTTCGTGAGTATTCTTGCCGGTTCACAGGTCTTCATGGTCGAGCGAACCATCAACTTCCTTCTTGCCCGCTGAGACGCTCATGTCATACGAAGTGCGTCTTGAAAAGTTTGAAGGACCGCTCGATCTCCTCATCCATCTCATCCGAAAGAACGAGGTGGATATCTACGACATTCCCATCGCCGACATCACCGCCCAGTATCTCGCCATCGTCGATGACATGCAGAGTCTCAATCTCGATGTGGCCGGGGAATTTCTGCTGATGGCGGCCACTCTGCTGCACATCAAATCGCGCATGCTCCTTCCTCAGCCCGAAGAAGAAGCTGCCGAAGAGGAGGAGGTCGATCCGCGCGCCGAACTTGTGCGCCGCTTGCTCGACTACCAGCGCTACAAGGATGCCGCCGCCGAAATCGATACCTTCCCGCTGCTCGATCGCGACGTTTTCGCGAGGCGTTCGTTCCCAGCCGAACTCGCTCCACCTGAGGCCGAACCCTTCGAATCCGTCGGTCTCTACGAACTTGTGGAGGCTTTCCGGCATCTACTGCGCCAGACGGGACAGGACGTCGTCCATGAGGTCGTCGCCGAGCGCCTCTCGGTGGTCGATCGGATCAACCGCATCCTGTTTCTCCTCACCGGTAAGGAAACGCTCGGCTTCCGCGAACTCTTCTCTGAAATGCCGGACCGTCACGAAGTTGTCGTGACCTTCCTGGCCATGCTTGAATTGATCAAAATGCGCATGATCCGGTGCCTGCAGACGACGCACCACGGCGCCATCTGGATTTATCCGGCTGTAGTTGCCGGGGAAGACGATGCGGCCGCCTGGGCGGATGAGGATTCCCTTGGATACGGATGAGTTGAAGCAATTGGTCGAAGCGCTTGTTTTCGCCTCCGACACCCCCCTGAAGGTCGATCGAATCGCAGAGCTTCTGGAGATCGACAAATCGGAGGTCTCGCCGATTCTCGCCGATCTCACGGAGGAGTTCCGACAGGGGAAGAGGGGCTTTGTCCTCGTCGAGGTGGCGGGCGGCTTTCAGTTCCGCACCCGACCCGAACATGCCGAATGGCTCAGGCGCCTCAGTCAGAGCCGTCCCTTCCGCTTCAGTCGGGCCGCTCTTGAGGCGCTCGCCATCGTGGCTTATCGCCAGCCGATCACCCGGGCGGAGGTCGACTATCTCAGGGGGGTCGATTCCGGAGGAGTGCTCAAGACTCTGCTGGAGAAGCGCCTCATCCGGATTCTCGGCAAAAAAGACATTCCCGGCAAACCTCTCATATACGGAACCACCCGCGACTTTCTCGAGCTTTTCGGCCTAAAGGATCTCGGGGCGCTGCCGACGCTCAAAGAGGTCGGCGAACTCCCTGCGGCCTCACTTGCTGAAGAGACGGCGGATGAAGACCCTCTACGAACCCCGATGCAGGAGCACAGATGAAAGAGCGCCTGCAGAAACTCATTTCCGCCGCCGGCCTGTGCTCACGGCGTCAGGCTGAAGGCTGGATCACCGCTGGAAGGGTGACCGTCAACGGCCGCGTCGCGGTGCTCGGCGAACGGGCCGACCCCGGGGTCGATCGAGTGGAAATCGACGGTAAACCCCTCAAAGCTCCAGAGCGCCATTATTATATCTTGCTGAACAAGCCGGCGGGCTATGTCACCACTCTCAGCGACCCGGAGGGACGCCCCGTGGTGACCGATCTGCTGCGGGAGATTCCGGCGCGGCTCTATCCCGTCGGACGCCTCGACTACAACACCGAAGGCCTTCTCCTTCTCACCAATGACGGCGCTTTGGCGCATCATCTCGCCCATCCGCGCCATGAGGTGGAAAAAACCTATCTCGTGCGGCTGCGGGGGCATCTCAGCGATGAGGACCGCAGCAGACTTCAAAACGGAGTCGTTCTCGAGGACGGTCCCACAGCTCCCGCCCGCGTGGCCCGCGTTCGCCTGTCCGGGCAACATACGTGGCTCGAAATCACCATCCACGAAGGGCGCAACCGCCAGGTGCGCAGGATGTGCGAAGCGATCGGATACCCGGTCAGCCGCCTGAAAAGGATCCGCCTCGCCTTCCTCGATCTGGGCCGCCTTGGCGCCGGGGAATACCGTCATCTGAGCAAGGAAGAGGTGAATCGATTGCACTCGCTTTGAAGAATGATACAATTAGACTTCTATAACGCTGGCCGGCTCTTCGCCGGCCGATTTTTTAGGAGGGACCTACGGTATGGACATCAGGCTCGATTTCACCAACATGATGGCTGCGGCGATCGGGGAGAAGTACGGCATCACAGATGAGGAACTCCGAAAGCTGGTCCCTCGCACCGAGCAGATCCATCAGGATCTGATGGCGCGAAGAGAACGCGGAGAGCTCCCCTTCTACGATCTGCCCTTCGACCGGGAGATGGTCGATGAAATTGTTCCCCTGGCCGAGGATCTTGCAGGACGTTTCGAGAATGTCGTCGTGCTCGGGATCGGAGGATCGGCTCTTGGAACGGTCGCTCTGGCCAACGCCCTCGGCCCTTTCCATCACAACCAGCTTTCCCGCGAGAAGAGAGGAGGGCGGCCGCGTCTGTATGTTCTTGACAACGTCGACCCGGCTGGGTTCGGCGCCGCTCTTGATCTGCTCGAGCCGGCGCAGACCGTCTTTCTCGTCATCAGCAAGTCGGGGTCGACCGTCGAGACGATGTGCCAGTTCATGATCGCCAGAGAGTGGGTCGAGCAGAGCGTCGGAGAGAGTTTCAGGGATCATTTCGTTCTCATCACCGATCCCGAATCGGGGGGGCTGCGGCAGTTGGCACGCAGTCAGAGGTATCGGAACTGCCCGATCCCTCCCGGGGTTGGCGGTCGGTTTACCGCCTTCACCGCCGTGAGTCTTTTGCCTCTGGCGACCGCCGGTATCGATATCCAAAGGGTTTTGCGAGGAGCCGCAAAGATGTCCGAACGGGTCACCCGCCCCGAACTGATGGAGAACCCCGCCTATCTGAACGCTGCCCTTCAATTCCTCGCTTACGGCAAAGGGCTTACGATCTCAGTCATGATGCCTTACAGCGACCGCCTGAAGGATCTCGCCGACTGGTTCCGTCAGCTCTGGGCCGAAAGTCTTGGCAAGAAACACTCCCTGTCGGGAAATCTCGTGCACGTCGGACCGACCCCCGTCAAAGCCCTCGGAACGACGGACCAGCATTCCCAGGTGCAACTCTATATGGAGGGCCCCTGGGACAAAACAGTGACCTTCCTCATTCCGGACGATTTCGGCGCCGATCTGAAAATTCCTCCAATGGAAGGGGCTTCCGGCCTTTCGTATCTCGAGGGACGTTCCATGGGCGAACTGATCACCAGCGAGCAGAGGGCCACGTCGGTGGCGCTGACGAAGAACGGCCGCTCCAACTGCACTATTTCGTTCCCCGCCGTCACCGCCGAATCGGTAGGGGCGTTGATTTATCTTTTCGAGGTGCAGACCCTTTTTGCCGGGGGTCTCTTCGAGGTCAATCCGCTCGATCAGCCCGGGGTTGAGGAAGGCAAGGAATTCACCTATGCCCTCATGGGTCGCGCCGGCTTCGAGCACAAAAAAGAGGAATTCGATCGCTGGTATCACCAGCTTGTGAAACGCGTTTTGTAGGGCCTTGTTTTTTCAGGCAATTTGCCCCTTATTGCCTTGACACGTCCGGCAGAGATGGTTTAGATTGGCACGCAAAGTTTTCAGTTTCCATCTTGATGCGACACTGATCGATCCGCCCGCGCAACGACGACGGAAACATTCAGCCCTTCAGATCCAGTGAGCACCATCGAGTGTCCATCCGGAAGTCTCTGATGGACACTTCTTTGCTTTTTTTGTCCTATGACATAACCTTCTTGTTATGGATACCGAACATTGTCGACCAAAGAAAAGCTCCTGACATCCGCACAGAAGTTTATCGCCAAAGGGCAGCTTCCCCGCGCCATTAAAGATTACCAGCAACTCGTCAAGCTCGATCCGAAGGATGTCCGAAACCGCCAGAAGCTTGCGGAGCTCTACAGTCGTACAGGAATGACGGCCGAAGCTCTCGATGCTTTTGAGGGGGTGGCCAAGCACTATTCGGACAACGGCTTTTTTCTCAAAGCCATCGCCGTTTACAAGCAGATGCAGCGCCTCGACCCCGCGCGCCCTTCGATTTCCCTGAGCCTGGCCGAACTCAACCGCAAGCAGGGCCTCATCGGCAACGCCCTCACGGAATACCGGGTTCTGGTCAACAGCTACGAGAAGAGCGGCGAGGGTCAGAAAGCCGTCGAGATCCTCCAGAAGATGAAGGATCTCGACCCGGACAATCTCAACATCCGGGTCAAGATCATCGAGACTCACCTTCAGCGCCACGCACCCGAAGAAGCCAAGGCGGCGTTTAACGAAGCGGTCGAGATGCTCGAGGCGAAACATGACAATCCCAGGCTTTTGAAACTCTACGAATTTTTTCTCCCGCATTTCCCCGAAGACCCTGCAATGACGATTGGGCAAGCCCGGATCTTCATTGCCCGCAAAGAGGTGCATCGCGCCGTCCCCCTGCTCACGTCTCTTCTGAAAGAAAATCCCGACCATTTCGCGGGGCTCTGCCAGTTTGCCGAATGTTGTCGCCAGAAGGGGAATTTCACGCAGGAGATCGAAACCTATCGACGACTCCTCGCAATCCGTCCCGAGGACCTCCAACTGCGCCTTGGAATGCTGAGGGCTCTTCTCGATGGCGCAAAACCCGATGAGGCAGCGGCAAAGCTTGAAGAATGGAAGGGCGCGTTCGAGAAAGCAGGCCAAACCGGCGCGATCAGAGACATTTATAGCCGTCTGAAATCGAGCCTCCCCAACGAAGCCCTGTTTTCGCAAAATATCGCTTCTCATGGCGAATCGCCAGGCGACAAAGGCGCTCTACCGGAAAAGGCGCCGACCGGCTCCGTTTCCGTAGCAATGCCAGGCGCCGATGAGGTCGCCGCCGCGTCCGGCCCGAACGGATCTCTGGAGGAGCACGAAGACGCCGAAGAGATACCGCTGGAGTTCCTTGAAGACTTTGCCGATCCTCCTTCCGACTGCGTCGAACCGGCGGATCCCGATCTTTCCGAACTCGAAGAGGAGGTCGAGGCCGACGGTGTGGAGCTTGACCTCGATCTCGGTTTTGACTTCGATGAAGAACCCGACGAGGAAGCCATCTTTCTCCTGGACGAAGAAGAGACCTCCGAGGGTGCTTCCGAGGCGGATTTCTTCGACCTGCGCTCTGCCGTTCTCGACGACGTCAAGGAGGAGGCGCCTTCAGGCGGCACTCCTTCGTCTATTGCCCCCTCCAGCAAGAGGGTCAAGACGGACGTCGAGGTGGAAGATCCCGATTCGCATTACAACCTGGGCATCGCGTATAAAGAGATGGGGCTGCTCGAGGAGGCGGTCGGTGAATTCGAGAAAGCCGCTTCCGAACCTTCTCTTACCGTTCCCTGCCTGACCCTCAAGGGTCTGTGCCTGGTGGAGCTTGGAATGTCCCAGGCGGCGGAAGGGTCTTTCAAAAGAGCTCTCGGCTCCCCCGGTCTCGATGACGAGGCCCGAAAAGGGCTGCTTTACGAACTTGGCCTGCTCTATGAAAGTCTGGGTCGCCTGGCCGAGGCCGAAGAGAACTTCCGCACGGTGGCCGAAATCGACGCCTCTTTTCGTCAGGTCGACGACAAGCTTCGCCAACTCCCCGCCAAGGGGAGCAATCACCACGGGCGGCAGGAGGACAAGAAAAAGGACCGTATATCCTACGTTTAGGGGGTTGACATGAGCTATCTCGATCACTTTGGACTCCTTCGGGAGCCTTTTTCAAACGCCCCGAACGCACAGTTCTACTTCAACACCGTACAACACGACAGGGCGCTCACGCGCCTGATGTTCGCCATCGATTCCGACAAGGGGCTCGCTGTCCTTTGCGGAGGGATCGGCACCGGCAAGACGACCCTCGCCAGACGATTGCTGGACAATCTTCCCGACGACCGCTACGAATCCTCCCTCTTGGTTATGCTGCATTCGGGAGTCACTCCTGAATGGATTCTCAGCCGCATCGCCATGCAGCTTGGGGTCGAACACCCTGCGGAAGACCGTCTAATTCTGTTGCGCCAGCTCTATGATCGACTGCTCGCCATCGAAGCGTCCGGGCGGCGCGCCGTCGTTCTCATCGATGAAGCTCAGATGCTGCAGAGCCGGGGGCTGATGGAGGAGTTCCGCGGTCTTCTCAACCTGGAGCTTCCCGAGAAGAAGCTCCTCAACATCGTTTTTTTCGGTCTTCCCGAGCTAGAAGACTGTCTGCGGCTCGATGAGCCTCTCGCCCAGCGGGTCGCGGTCAAGGTTCACCTTCAGTCGCTCGACCCGGAGATCACCCGCGCGTATATCCACCACCGTCTGCGTATCGCCGGTTCCAAGAAGATGCTTTTCAGCGAAGACAGCATTCCGGCCATTCATCGGTACTCCGGAGGGGTGCCCCGCCTCATCAATACGATCTGCGACAACTGCCTCTTCGAGGCGTACATGCTCAAACTTTCCGGCGCCAATGCGAAGATGGTCTACGCAGTCGCAGGCGATCTCGGGCTTTTGCAGAGCATTCCGAAATCCCCTCCCATCGACGAACTTCCTGACGATTTTGGCGATATCCGCCCCAAGGAGCGTGACGAGGTGCGCGATGAGATCGACGATCTGCTCGGGCGCCTCGATCCGATCTGAGTCCGTGAGGAATAAGAAGAAGATTCACCAATCCCGGCCGGCTCGACCGGCCGTTGTTTTTCCTGAATCCCTGAGTTGTCCTGCCAGTGGAGGAGTGAGGGGAGGGGAAATTTTTTGTGGCAATCCTTTTGCTTTTACTCCTCTTTCCCGATTCCTCACGCCTGACCGATTAAGCGATGAAATCGATTATTCGTATCCTTCCTGAAGAGCTGTGCAACAAGATAGCCGCCGGTGAGGTCGTCGAGCGCCCCGCTTCAGTGGCGAAAGAACTGCTCGAGAATGCCCTGGATGCCGGTGCAAAACAGATCCGCATCGAGGTTTCCCGAGGTGGCAAGCGTCTCATCCGCGTGGTCGACGACGGGTGCGGCATGGGCCGAGACGATCTCTTTCTCTGCCTCGAGAGGCACGCCACCAGCAAGATCCGGACGGACGAGGATCTCTTTCGCCTGCGTACTCTTGGATTCCGGGGCGAGGCTCTTCCGTCCATCGCTTCCGTTTCCCGGCTGTGCGTGCGCAGCCGCACGGTCGACTCCCTGGAGGGATGGGAGATCTGTGCCGAAGGGGGGGGAGTGAAGAAGAGCGTCGCCGTTGGCATGCCCCGCGGGACGTGCGTCGAGGTGAGCGATCTTTTCTTCAATACTCCAGCGCGCCGCAAATTTCTTCGCAAGGACGATACCGAACTCGGCCACATTGCCGACGTTGTCACCCGCATGGCCGTGGCGCGCCCCGAGGTCCGTTTCGGTCTCATCAGCGACGGTCGCACTCTGCTGGAGGTCTATCCTGAAGAGGGCCTGCGGCAGAGAGTCGCCGGACTTCTCGGACGCCCTCTTGCCCGCGAACTCCTCGAAATCGATTTTCACGCAGAAGGGATTTCGCTGCGGGGCCTCGTAGGGCCGCCGCAGGCAAATCGTTCCTCCTCGGCTTCGATGTATGCCTATATTAATGGTCGCTACATACGGGACCGGGTGATTCAGCATGCCGTTCTGGAAGGGTATCGTCACCTTCTGGAAAAGGGGCGCTATCCAGTCACCGTCCTGTTTTTGGACATCGATCCGGAGATGGTCGACGTGAACGTCCATCCAACCAAGCACGAAGTTCGCTTCCGGGACCAGGGGCGGGTGCACGATTTCATCGTCGAGTCGGTCCGCAGGGTCCTGCGTCCTTCGTCCTGGGTGGCGTCTCCTCGTGTGGAGGCGCAAGTCTCGCGGCCGTCCGCTCCTTGCGCTGAGAACCCCCCGTCATCGCAGACCAGTCCTCAGAACGAGCGTCGCCTGCAGATCCAGGAGGCGCTTCAGAGCTACGCCCGAACTGCCCTGGAGCGGCTCCCTTCCGCCGGGATCGGCCCGTCGAACACGATGCAGGAAGCCTCTTCTGAAAAGATGGTCGCAGAAAGGCCGGTCCCTTTTTTTTCGTCTCTGCGAGTGATCGGACAGTTCAGGGGCAGCTATATCCTTGCGCAGGACGGCGACGATCTGCTCCTCATCGATCAGCACGCCGCGCACGAGCGCATCGGTTTCGAACGCCTGCGCAGCCAGTACGGTCAGGGGATGTTGGAACGGCAGGGGCTGCTTTTTCCTCTGGTGATCGAGTTCGATCACAGCCAGGCGCAGAGCCTGGAGCGGCACAGGGAGGAGCTTTCGCGGCTCGGGTTCGAACTGGAGCCGTTCGGCGGCCGGACCTTCGCACTTAAAACAGTTCCGCGTATTCTGATCGAAACACATGACGCCGAACGGCTGTTGCGCGATGTGGCAGAGGATCTTTCAGCGATCGAGAAATCGTCTCGACTCGATGAGGCGATCGAACAGGTCCTGATCCGCATCGCCTGTCACCGGGTGGTTCGCGCCAACCAGCCCCTGGCGATCCCTCAGATGAGCGCCCTTCTGTCCGAACTCGACACAGTCGACTTCGGTGGAAACTGCCCGCACGGCCGCCCCGTCGTCAAGCGGATCGGCATCGCCGAAATCGAGCGCATGTTTCGCCGAACGTAAAACTCTCCATGACCAGTATTCCCCTTGTCATCATTGCAGGTCCGACCGCCTCGGGCAAGACGGCCCTGGCGGTGCGCCTCGCCGCCCGCTTGAACGTTGAAGTGATCTCCGCCGATTCGCGCCAGGTCTATCGTGGCATGGACATCGGCACCGCCAAGCCGAGCGCCCATGAGTTGTCGAAGGTAAAGCATCACCTGATCGATGTCGTAGAGCCCGACGAGCTCTTTACGGCTGCCGATTTCGCCCGCACGGGAAGGATGCTCGCCGAGCAGATCCACCGCCGCGGCGCTCTGCCGCTGGTGGTCGGCGGTACGGGACTGTACATTCGAATCCTCACCGAGGGGCTCGTGCAGGCTCCCCCTGCCGACCCGGGGTTGAGGAGGTCTCTGCTCGAGACGGAGACCGCACTGGGGGAGGGGACGTTGCACCTGCGTTTAAAGGAGGTCGACCCCGTACTGGCTGAACGCCTTGCGCCGAGAGATCTGGTGCGGATCGTGCGCGGCCTCGAGGTATGGACTCTGACAGGGGAGCGGCTCTCCGAACTGCAGCATGAACATGCCTTCGGGGAACGCCCTTTCCGCACGTTGTGGTTCGGGATCGCTCCGCAGCGTGACGAACTCTACCGGCGGATCGACCGCCGCGTCGAGGGGATGGTCGCCGACGGACTCCTCGACGAGACACGTTCGCTTCTTTCCCGAGGGTTTCCCCCTGATTGCAAAGGGCTACGCACCATCGGTTACCAGGAGGCGATCCGGCATCTGCAGGGTGAGATCGATATGACGGAAATGGTCGAGTTAATTCAGCGCAATACGCGTCGTTACGCCAAACGGCAAATCACCTGGTTCACGAAAGTAAAGGAAATGTTTTGGCTTGATTCCTTGGAGGAGTCTGATAAAATCCATCCGTTGATTGAAAATTTTATGCGTGATCAAAGGAGCGGCCATGGCTAAAACCCCATTCAACATCCAGGATCAGTATCTCAATCAGGCCCGCAAGGAAAGGGTACGCGTCACCGTCGTGATGATGTCGGGGGAGAAGCTTGAGGGGTACATCAAATCGTTCGACAGCTTTTGCGTGCTGATCGAAAGCGGCGGTGATATCCTGCTCTACAAGCATGCCATTTCTTCCATCACCTCGGCGGACGGTTCCTTTCGTCTGCACGGCAGCAGGGAATAAGGCCGCAGCAACGGTCTCTTTCCGATCCAACAGTGTCCCCGGCGGCAGGTTGCCTCCGGGGACATTTGTCTTTTCTCCCGCACTCCTTTCGAACCCCCAGTTTTCCTGGACGCCTGAAGACAATGGACCATGTCAGAGGCCTTCGCCGGCGCATCGATCAAACGCTCCTTCGCAAGGCCGGAGGGTGCAGTCGCGAGTCATCATCCGGTTGCGCAGGAGGAGGGCCTGAGCGTGCTTGAAATCCTCGCCGTAGATCCCGGAAGTATCGGTGAAGAACTCGATCTCCAAGCGGGGGACCGCATCCTGTCCGCAAACGGGCGTCCCATCCGCGATCTCGTTGACATGGAGCTCGCCGGCGCTGAGGAGCAACTTCTTCTCGAGGTCGAGAAAAAAAACGGTGAACTGTGGGACCTGGAGTTCGAAAAAGATGCCGCCGAACCTCTCGGACTCCATTTCCCTCACCCCGAACCGACGCAATGCGGCAACAACTGCCTGTTCTGCTTTGTGCACCAGCTCCCCAGGGGGATGCGGCGCACCCTCTATATCAAAGACGAGGATTACCGCTTCTCCTTCCTCTACGGCGCTTATGTAACGCTGACCAATATCGGGGAGGAGGAGATCGCACGCATCATCGAGCAGCGTCTCTCCCCCATCTACGTATCGGTGCACGCAACGGACGATCAGCTTCGCGAGAGGCTTCTGGGGCGAAGCGCCCCCTCCATCCTCGAGCTTCTTCGGCGGCTGGCCGCCGCAGGGATCGCCATCCATACCCAGGTCGTTCTCTGCCCCGGGATCAACGATGCAGATCATCTCCGGCGCACGGTCGAAGATCTGCACGCGCTCTTCCCGCAGGTGCGGTCCCTGGCGGTCGTTCCCGTGGGGTTGACCGGATACCGTCAGAGACTCCCGGAGCTGCGCATACCCAGTCGCGAAGAGGCGGCTGCCACCATCGACATCATTCACGGCTACCAGGAGCGGTTTCTGGCCGAGGGCGCCAGCCGTTTCGTCTTCGCCGCCGACGAACTCTATCTCAAGGGCGCCGTTCATTTTCCTCCCCTGGAGGCCTATGAGGATCTGCCGCAGATCGAAAACGGCGTCGGCATGATCCCGCAGTTCCGTGCGCAGGCCGCGGATGCATTGCGGGAGGCGACCCCCCTTCGCACTGCACCCGTTTCGGTCTTTACGGGAGCGTCGTTCGCGAATGAGCTGGACTCCTTTGCAAAGGCGCTCTCAGCTCGCACCTCTGTCCGGATCGATGTGCACCGAATTCGAAACCTTTTCTTCGGCGGCCACGTGAGCGTTGCGGGGCTCCTGACCGGCAGGGACGTCGTCGAGCAACTCCAGGGAAAACTCAACACCCCGATTCTTCTCGTCCCCGACGTTGTGCTTCGGGAGGGAGAGCAGGTTTTTCTCGACGATATGACCGTCGAGGATCTTGGTCGAAAGCTGGGCGTTGCCGCCGTTGTCGTCGAAAGTTCCCCCTTCGGCCTGCTGGAGGCGCTGGAGGCGCTGGAAAACGAGTAAAAGGAAAAGATCCCAAGTCTCAGGTTAGATCTCGGACTTGGACTTTCAACTTGGGACCCGGGACCGCATTTATGAAAGGAAGAGAACAATGCAGGATTTCGAACAGCTCCTGGTGAAGGGGCGAGAGGCTATGGAAGTCGGCGATTACAAGAGCGCCATTCGCGTCTTTCGCCAGGCCGCCGGCGCCGCTCCCGACCGCGCCGACATCCACCATATACTCGGAGAGGCCCTCGTCGAAAACGGGCAGACTGAAGAGGGGATTGCGTCGCTGCGCCGCGCAAAGGAGCTCAGCCCTGAGGATATCGATCTTCTTTTCGATCTGGGAGATGCTCTTTTCGAGGCGCGCAACCCTGAAGAAGCCCTGAATGTCTATAGGCAGATCCTGCAGATCGATTCGCAGCAGGCCGACGCCCTCGTCAGCATCGGCCTGGTCCATTTCAGCAGAGAAGAAACCGAATCGGCCCTCGAAGCGTATCGCAAGGCCCTTGCGATAGAACCGGACTCGGTCTTCGCCCTCAATTCCTTCGGCGACGCCCTCTACGCCAGCGGGCAGAACGACGAGGCCCTTCGCCAGTATCGCCGTGTGATCGAGCTCGATCCGGAAGACGCCCAGGCCCACTACAACCTGGCGGAAATGTACTATGATGTCGACGATCTTGAGGGGGCCGAGCGTGAGTGCAGGGAGGCTCTTCGCCTGGATCCAAGCTTCACTTTCGCCTATCTGACGCTTGGAAACATCTGTCTCGACAAGGAGGAGCCTCGCGAGGCGCTCCATTTCTTCCAGGAGTTCATGATGCGGGAAAATGCCCTCGGCTCGGAGGAAATCCGCGACGAAGTCGCTGCGGTGATCGAGGGGCTCAAGGCCGAGCTGTGATTTGAGGAAGTGACATGATTCGTGGAATGGCCGTTCTTCTGTTGTTTCTTTTTATCGGCGAAGTAACTTCCAGAACCCTCAACGTCCCGATCCCCGGGAATGTGATCGGCATGGGACTGCTTCTTGCGGCCCTGTGCGCCGGGATCGTGCGGCAGGAATGGATAAAGGAAGCCTCAGAGCTGCTGCTGTCGCACCTGGCGCTCTTCTTCGTTCCCGCCGGTGTCGGCGTGATGGTCTACTTCGATCTGATCGGGCGCGAATGGCTCCCCATCGTTGCCGGCATGGTCCTGAGCACCTTCGTTGTCATGGCTGTCACGGGGTGGGTCGAAGAGAGGCTTGAAAAAAGAGGAGAAAGACGTGTGGAGTGAACTTTTCGCCACCCCGCTGTTCGGTATCGGGGTGACCTTCGGCGTGTATGCTCTTGCGCAGAAGATTTACCAGCGCACGGGAAGCATTCTTTTCAATCCAGTGGCTCTTTCCATCGGCGCCATCATCCTCATCCTGCTTCTCAGCGGCATCTCCTATGAGGACTACGCAGCAGGGGGTCAGTACATTCTTTTTCTGCTGGGTCCCTCGGTCGTTGCCCTGGCGTTTCCACTCTATGTCCGCCGGCAGGAGATTCTTGCAAAGAGGGGGCCGATCCTCATGGGGGTTCTGGCCGGGGCAGTCACTTCAGTGCTTTCGGCCGGCGGCGTCGCCTGGCTTCTCGGCGGGAGCAGGGAAGTCGTCATGTCGTTGGCCCCCAAGTCCGTCACCACTCCCATTGCCATCGGACTGGCTGAGAAGATCGGGGGAATCGCACCTCTCACGGCGGCCATTGTCGTTTTGACGGGGTGTATCGGAGCGATCTGCGGACCCGAATTCTGCCGGCTGATCGGAATACGAAGGCCGGCCGCAGTCGGGCTGGCCGTCGGAACGGCCGCACACGGTATCGGAACAGCGCGAATGCTCGAAGTCGATCCCCTCGGCGGGGCGGTCTCCGGGTTGGCCATCGGCCTGAACGGCCTGATCACCGCCTTTCTCCTGCCGCTGCTCATTCTCCTGTTCATCTGACGTGCTGCTATACAAATAAAAAAGGCAGGCGAAACGCCTGCCTTTTTTATTTGATTTATCCCCTGATCACTTCTTCTTGGCGGACGCTTTCTTGCTCGCCTTGAGGGGGTTGACCGATTTGCTTTCGGTCGACTGGATTTCGACTTTGCGGTGGGTGGCCATGTTGCAGAGACCCTGGGCCCACTTTTGCTTGGGAGAGGGCGCTACCGAGCAGACATGACCGATGGTCCCCTCGACGGCACGATCGCAACCCTGGCACTCATCCACAACGGTCTGACAGGAGTTGCCGATGAAGTTGCATCCCTGCTTCGACCAGAAGGTACACTCGGTACCGGGAAGGACGGTCTGGCACTGCATATGATTTTCTCCTTCTTGGGTGCTTTATGGCGTTTGGCTCAGAACGGCTATTCTTATCCTCAAAGCCGGAGATTGTCAATAATGAAATCGCTGCAAGCGCGAAAATTTTTCATCTTCAGCTACTTTCGCCCCCAGGCAGGCGCCATCTCAAAGTTTGTTGACGCGTCCGCCCTGTTCTGGTTAATGTGAGTTTTTGGAGGTAACGTTTTGAAAGCGACCATGGAATGGGAACAGAAATGCCGTCGTTGCGGCCGCTGCTGTTTTGAGAAACTCGACTTAGACGGTGAGATTCTCTATACCGACGAGCCGTGCGAATACCTCGACCCCGCAACCCGTCTCTGTAGCGTCTATCCGCAGCGCCACACGGCACGCCCCGGGTGTGCGCCGCTGACGCCCGAGCACCTCGCCATGGGAATTCTTCCTGCCGATTGCCCGTATGTCGATGGTCTTCCGAACTATCGGGCGCCCCGTCTGCGAGAAACATGAATCGAGGAGTGAAGAGTGGGGAGATTTTAAGCCGTTCTCACACTTTTGCCCTAAATATGTTATCCTTTCGGTTGCTGTGAAGGTCGATCCGATATCCGGATTTTAATTGAAACCAGGAGGAGAGGTATGGCGCGAATCAGTTTCGGGACTTCCGGTTGGCGCGGGATCCTGTGTGAAGATTTCACGATGGACAATGTGCGTGTCGTCACCCAGGCGATCGCCGATCACCTGCGGGCCGCCGGTCTGCACGAAAAGGGGGTCGTGGTCGGGTACGACGCACGTTTCATGGGGCGAAGTTTCGCACGGGAAACCGTCAGGGTGCTCGCAGGCGCCGGAATCAGATCGTTTCTCTGCGAACGCGACACCCCCACACCGGTGATCGCGTTCGAGATCCTGAGGCGCCAGGCCGCAGGGGGGATCAATTTCACGGCGAGCCACAACCCGAGCGACTACAACGGTCTGAAATTCTCTCCCGCATGGGGCGGACCTGCGCTCCCGGAGACGACCCGCGATATCGAGGAGCGGGCCAATGTAATGCTGGGGGAGATCTGCTTCAAGGAAATGAGGATGGACAGGGCTTATGAGTCGGGTATGGTTGTGGATATCGATCCGCGACCGGCGTATTTCGAGGCGTTGCGGCGCATCGTCGATTTCCGCGCGATCGGCGCCGCCGGACTCAAAATTGCCGTCAATCCCCTGTACGGAACGGCGCGCGGGTACCTCGATGCACTGCTTCAGGAGGCTGGGGTCGAGACGGTCGTTATCAACGATCACCCCGATCCCTATTTCGGAGGATTTCCGCCGGAGCCCGCCGAGAGCAACATCGGCGATTTCATCTCTCTGGTCCAGGGAGACCCTCGGATCCGGCTGGGGCTCGCCACCGACGGTGATGCCGATCGTTATGGAATACTCGATGCCGATGGTTCCTTTATCGAACCGAACTACATCCTTGCGCTGCTTACCGATTATTTCGTGCGCCGAAGGGGGGAAAAGGGGGCCGTGGCGCGCTCCGTCGCCACCTCCCATCTCATCGATGCGATCGCCCGGCACCACGGTCTCGAGGTTCTGGAGACCCCCGTCGGCTTCAAGTTCATCGGGGAGTTCATCCGTGACGACCGCATCATGATCGGCGGTGAAGAGAGCGCCGGGCTGACGGTGCGGGGGCACGTCCCCGACAAGGACGGCATTCTCGCTTGTCTCCTTGTGGCGGAAATGGTCGCGGTGGAAGGCAGGACGCTTCGGGAACTGCTCGCCGATCTTTATGGCCGCGTCGGCGAGGTTCACACGCGGCGCATCAACATTCGACTCTCGTCCGAACTGGGGGAGGCGGTGGCGGCCAAACTCTCCAATCCCCCTTCCGAGATTGGCGGGCGCAGGATCGAGAAGATCGTCACCATCGACGGCTCCAAATACATTTTCGCCGACGGCAGTTGGATGTTGTTCCGCAAGTCGGGGACGGAACCGGTGGTGCGCGTCTATGGCGAGGCCGCCAGCAGCGCCGAGCTCGACCGCCTCATGGAGGCGGCTTCGGCCTTCGTCAGCGGCTGATTTCGCGACCTGGGCTCCGAAGATAAAAAAAGCGAAGCGGGAGAACCGCTTCGCTTTTTTTATCCAGCAGATTTATCTCAGGATAAGATTATTCTGCACCCGTCTGACCCCTTCGACTCTTCGGGCGATTTCTCCCGCCCGGACGATGACTCTCTGATCGGCGGCGAATCCTGTCAACTGAACCACTCCCCGGAACGTTTCGACCTGTATCTGTGCGACCCGCGTGTCGGGGTCCCTGGCGAGTTCGGCAATGACCCGGGAGGTGATGCCCTTGTCGTCGATGGGGGGCGCAGCGTGGGGTCGTGCATCCGGTGCGGCGGCACAGCCGGTCTGCAACAAAAGGGCGAGACAGAGAAGGGCAAGAATCCAGCCGGTATGTTTCTGCATACGATCCTCCGATTCAGATACAGGAAAGGACAGGTGATCAGCGATTTCGGGGTTGCTCGGCCTGACGTATGACGCCGCAGGCGATCCGGTCTCCCGCGTCGCCGGAAGGTTGCGAAGTCAGATCGTCCTCCTGGGCGTGGACGACGACCGATCGGCCGAGGATGGAATCGGGGCCTTCAAGAGTGATGACGTGGTCGATTTGGTCGTAGAAACCCCTGCCGTCTGCGTCCGCCTCGATATTGCCCAGATCGCCGAGATGGCGCTCATGCGGCGGGTCGTCCGGTCCGCCGTGGGGAGTGCCGTGGGGATTGAAATGCTCTCCGGCCGATTCGGCATCGGGATCGCTGCAGTCGCCGAACTCGTGCACATGAAAACCGTGCCGTGCAGTAAGTCCCTGCAACTGCGCCACGATCCTGACCCCTTCGGAAACGGTGAAGAATTCCACTGTGCCGGACGCCTCATTTCCTGTCGTGGGCTGAAGTTCGGCAACCGCGTAGGTCGCTGTCTCTGGGTCACGATTCTCACCCGGCGTTGTTGCAGCCGGTTGAGCAGGCTGCGTTTCCGTTCTCTGGGGTTCGCAGGCGGGGATGAGGAAAACCGCGGTGATCAAGACGAGGATGAAGGTGGCTCGCTGCATTGCTCTCTCCTCCGGAAGGGCGGGAAGATCTAGTCGTCCATTTTTTACATGGATATAACCGAAGAGGAGAAAGTCAAACGACGCGGGGGGAGTCTTATCGGTTCTCGACGGGTTCAGAGGGCCTTTTTCTTTTCGAGACAGTAGAGGTCGGTCAGGATGTCAAAAACGATTTGCCGCTTGTCCTGAGGCAGATCGCGAAACATCCTCATCAGAAGCGATTCAATTTCTCTCTCTTCAGAATCCGCCTGTGATTTCATCAGAGACGAGGATTTCAATATCTTTTTCAAAGGGACCATGGACCTCTCGCGAGATGGAAGGGTTCACCGATGACCATCTTGCTGGCTGTATAACACGCCTGTGCGTGGGAGTTCAAGGTGTTTTTCCCTTAAGGTTCAAATGGTTGAGGGGTTCTAATCATCAAGTCCAAAGAGCTCGACGCCGAACGGGTGAGCTGCGGCATTGATATGGAGGTCGAGATTATCCGGGACTAAAATTATCTCAGATGGTAACATCCCCTCTGTATTTTCAGAACTTTTCGTCCTTCTTACGATCACCCAGGGAAGCTCCGCATGGATTCGCTTTCAACCCAGGAACTGACGGCCCTGTTCCTTGCTCTCGGGGTGCTGCTCGCTTTTGCCCGTCTGCTGGGCGAAATCGCCCGCCGTTTCAACCAGCCGTCGGTTCTTGGCGAGATTCTGGCCGGCATTCTTCTCGGTCCGACGGTCCTCGGGCGCCTCGCTCCGGAGATTTCTCTCGTTCTCTTCCCCCAATCCGGTGCTTCTGCCATCGTTTTCGACTCGTTCATGGGGCTGGCCATCACTCTTTTCCTCCTGGTGGCCGGACTCGAAGTGAACCTCTCGACCGTGTGGCGTCAGGGCAGAAGCGTCCTTGTTGTCGGAAACGCCGGAATTGTCGTCCCCTTCACATTGGGCTTTGCCGCAGCCTGGTTCATGCCGGCCGCCATGGGAATTGAGCCGGGAGCCGACCCCCTGATATTCGCACTGTTCATCGCCACCGCCCTTTCGATTTCGGCTCTGCCGGTCATCGCAAAGACGCTGATGGACCTGAACCTCTACCGCAGCGACTTCGGCATGATCGTGATCGCCTCCGCCGTGCTGAACGACTTGGTGGGTTGGATCATTTTCGCCATTATCCTCGGAATGCTCGGCACCGCAACGGGTCCTGTCCTCGGCGTCGGAGAAACGATCGTCCTGATCCTGTTCTTTACCGTCGCGATGCTCACCGTCGGAAGGGTGTTGCTCGACCGGATGCTCCTCTGGATTCAGGCCCATTCCGCATCGCCCGGAAGCGTCATCGGATTCATTCTCGCGGTCGCCCTGATTGCCGCGGCAGGGACCGAATGGCTCGGCGTTCACCTGATTTTCGGCGCTTTCATCGCCGGTGTCGCCCTGGGAGACTCACCGCACCTGCGTGCCCGGACGCGCTCGGTGATCGAGCAGTTCGTCTCCGTCATATTCGCGCCGCTTTTTTTCGCCAGCATCGGACTGAAGGTCGACTTCATCGCCAATTTTGAACCGGGTCTCGTCGCCCTCGTCCTCGTGATCGCCTGTCTCGGCAAGGTCCTCGGGTGCGGGGTCGGCGGACGATGGGTCGGCATGCCGCGCCGAGAGGCGCTGGCCCTCGGTTTCGCCATGAATGCCCGCGGCGCCATGGAGATCATCCTGGGCCTGCTCGCCTTGAGATACAATCTGATCAGCGAGAGGCTTTTCGTCGCCCTGGTCGCAATGGCCCTTGCGACATCGATGATGAGCGGCCCGGTGATGCAGAAACTGCTGCGCCTGAAGAAACCGCGGCGCTTTTTCGATTTTCTGGGCGCCAGGTCCTTCGTCTCCGATCTACAGGCGAGTGACCGTGAACCAGCGATCCGCGAACTCGCCGAGCATCTCGCAGAGACGGCCGGACGTGCCGCCGGAGACATCGCCGACGCAGCCATCGCCCGGGAAAGAATGATGGCGACCGGAGTCGGGCACGGTGTGGCGGTTCCCCATGCCCGCATTCGGGGGCTCGCCGCGCCGCTGGTGGGTGTCGGGATCTCCGCCGCCGGCATCGATTTCGACGCGCCCGACGGAGAGCAGGCGCACCTGATTTTTCTGATTCTCACCCCCGATGAGGATGCCGGAATTCAGCTCGAAATTCTGGCCGATATTGCCAATACCTTCAGCAACCCCGACATGCGCGACCAGGCGCTACGTGCAGGAGGATACCGGGAATTTCTCGCTGCGATCAAAAGCAACGGGGAGACGTGAGCAGTACGACGCGGCCGTACTTGACCGCCGCATCGGCCTGCATTAACATTTGTCCCCCAATCCACTTTCGGAGAGTGCCGAATAATGACTTCCTACGATCCGCCCCCCGCAAAAAAAGAGGGGCTTCCGATGATCCGCCCGGCGCGCAGGCTGACGTCCCGTGAATTCAACGCTCTGTCTCACGGGGAGCGACTCGAAATGATCCGTACCGCCGAGGGCCGGCGCAAGTTCGACCTGATCCTTGAGGCGCACGATGCCGAGCGCCTGGTGCGGCGTCTTCCTTCTCAGGAGGTCTACCTGCTGATCAAGGAACTCGGCAAGGAGGATGTGTCCGAACTGATCCAGTTCGCCTCGACCCGGCAGATCACCGCTTTTCTCGATCTTGACTGCTGGGATGGGGATTCTTTCGTCGCAGACCGCGCACTGGAGTGGCTCCTTCTGATCCTGGAGGCAGGCGAGGAGAAGGTCTATGAGGCGGCGTCCGAGCTCGAATTCGAACTCCTCGTGCTGATGATGAAAAAGCTGATTCTCGTCACCCGTGGTCCGGAGGATTATCTCGACGAGGACGCCCGACTGGAGGCGGTCCAGCGCGACGGAGGGTACGAGATCGAATACAGGCAGAGCGGAGAGGGGACGAAGGTCATCGAGGCCTTCCTCGATATCGTTCACCGCCGCGATCCGGCGTTCTTCATTCATCTGATGGATGCGGTGCGCTGGGAACAGGAGTCGCTTCTCGAGGAGGAGGAACTGCGGCTGAGATCGGGGCGGCTTCAGGATATGGGGTTCCCCGATCCGTTCGAATCATTCGCCATTCATGCCTGGCTAGATCCGGCGCGCTTCGTTCCGTCGCAGTGGAAAAAAGGGAGCATTCCAGTTGACGAGCCGTCGGAAGCGCCGGGATTCGTCCTGACTGCAGCCCGTCCTACGGGGATTCTGGCCGATGTCCTGTCGGGGGGCATTGACGCCGAGACGTGCTGGGAGCTGACCTTCATTCTCAATCAGGTCATCATGGCCAACCGGGTCGACATGGGTGAGGCCGCAGCGGTGCGCGAGGCGATGTCGGAGGTGTACCGAAACCTCAATCTGGCCCTGGAATACCTGGCGGAGAACGATCCGAATGAAGGCGCCCGATATTTCTCCGAGGTCCACCTGCAGGCTCTTTTCAGGCTCGGATTCAGTCTCGTTCTCGATCTTCGTCGGCGCGCCCGAGCCCTGAAGGCCTCCCCTGTAGGACCGTACCTCGACGGCCCGTTCCGGGCGCTCGTTTCAGCTCTGGACAGCGCCACCCCCCGTTTTTTCGAGGGGATCGAGGACGTCACCCGCGCCGGCGAGCGCCCATTCGCCGAGATGCGGGAGCTCGGGCTGGCTGGAGAGTGGCTCGATCGTCTGGAGATCCAAAGACGTCTTTTCACCGAAGTACTCCCGATCGAACTCCCCGCACCTGACGACCTCGATCTCACCGGCTGCTCCCCGGACGACGTCGCGGACCTTACACTTTCCGATTTTTTTCTCACTTCCCTGGCCAACAAAGTCCTCGGGCGCCCTTTTGTTCCGCTGCCGATTCCCCGGGAAGAGCTCGTTGCGCTTCATGCCAGAATCTGCCTGGACGGGAAGATTTCCGCCGAACTGCGCGAGACAACGGTGAACTGGCTCGAGGCCATGCTTCCCGGAGCGGGCGTTTTCGGGGGATGGTGCCTCGACCTGTGGGAAGAAGAGTTTTGTGCACAGCCGCCCGGAGAACTCGACATCCCCGTGGTCAGCGGTCTGATTCTCAAGCTCTGACAGGGGTTCGCAGGGTGGATCAAGGAAGGGGGGAGATGGCCCTCAGTCGAGGACCATCTCACGAACGTCCATCCCTCGCCCCGTTTCGGTGAGATAGAGATAGATGAGGATAGTGCGCCCGGCCTTTTGCGGCAGGTGGCGGAAGACGGCGGCAAAGAACTGGATCCTTACCTGCGAACCTTTCAGGGAGGAGGTTTCGCTGCGGACCTTTTCCCGGACGCGCAGCCCCTCGTCGTCCTCGAGGGCCGTGTCGAAAAACGAGGGGGCGTTCTCAGGGACGACCCTCTCGCTCAGCGCAAAATCCCGGGCGAGGCTCTCGCGAAGCTCGTCCCGGTCCGTGCCCGTGAACCCCTGCCTGACAAAACGCCAGATCTCCTCGAAGAGGGTTCGCTGTGAAAGGGGCTGACGAAAGAGTCCTTCCTGCCGGAAAAATCCCTCCAGTTCCGAAAGAGCGCGGGCGACCGATCCGCCCCGGCGCCCCAGCGTGGCGAGAAAATTACCGAAACGGCCGCTGTTCCAGGTGAGGTCGAGCAGTCGGGCGATTCCACGCAGGACCTCCAGTTCCTCAAAGCTCAGTTGCGGCGTCTCGAGAACCGTGTAGGGAGGGTGCGGATTGAAGCGGAGCCCGAGTTCTGCGGCGCGCCCTCTGAGGGGAGATCCGGGCAGGAGCTTGACCGCTTCGACCTGCAGATGGTGTGGATCGAGAGCCGCCACCCGGTTGATGGACGTCAGGAAATCGGCGAGCCCTTCACCCGGAAGCCCGGCGATCAGATCGAGGTGCAGGTGAATGCGCTCTCGGGAGCGCAGGCGCTTGACGGCTTCTTCAAGCCGCTGCAGGGATGCCGAGCGGCCGATGGCGCTCAGCGCGGCGGGCAGGGTGGACTGGACGCCGATTTCAAACTGAAACATCCCGGGGGGGACCTCATCGAGAAGAGCCAGTGTCGCTTCATCGAGGAGATGAGCGCCTATCTCGAAGTGAAAATGACTGCTGCGATTGCGCTCGAGAATGAAGGAGAAGATATCGCGGGCCCGCGCGGGATCGTAGTTGAAGGTCCTGTCGACGAGCTTGATCTTTGGAACCTCTGCCTTCATGAGGAGGGCAAGATCGGCGCGGATGCGCTCCAAGGAGAAGGAACGTACGCCTTCATCGCGGGAACTCATGCAAAAGGCGCAGGTATATGGACAGCCGCGGCTCGTTTCGAAATAGACGAAGCCACGGGACAGATCGATGAGCCCCAGGGAAAAGGGGGAGGGGATCCGGTCGAGATCTGCGATCGGCGGGGCGTTCGGCCCACGCACGGGACCGGTGGCGCCACCCAGGCTCACTCGCGGAATTGCCTTCGGCTCTTCTCCAGCGGCCCAGGCCGAAAGAAGGCGCCTGAAGGGGATCTCTCCCTCCCCATGGACGAGGGCGGCGACTCCGGGATGGCGCTCGAAAAACCGGGGCTCTTCGTAGGAGACCTCGGGTCCTCCCAGTACGATCCGTACACCCGGCTTGGCCACCGCAAGAGCATCGGCGAGTTCCAGACTTTCGCGGCGGTTCCAGATATAGACGGAGAAGGCGACCACGTCGGGTTCCTGTGAAAGCAGGGCGGCAAGGACGTTCTGGGGCGGTTCGTGAACCGTGAATTCGCGAATGACGATCTCCCCGCAGTCGGCGCCGCAGTACGCCGCAAGATAGGGCAGAGCGAGGCTGGCGTGGATGTATTTGCTGTGAAGGGTAGTGAGAACAGTGCGCATGCCGCAGAGGATAGCCGAAAAACGCGGCGACGTCCAAAGAGAAAAAATGCAAACGAATTGGGAGGTTGCCCCCTTTAATCGCACTGTGCTATGCTGGCGCGTCGTCAACAGGTGAAAGGTTCAAGGCCAAAGGTTCGAGGTCAAAGGTTCAAGGAAAACATTTGACTTGACCCGCAGCACGGATCAGCCTTCTCCTGGCTCCTGGCTCCTGGCTCCTGGCTCCTGGCTCCTGGCTCCTGGCTCCTGG
>JARFUG010000016.1:48514-51248 GCA_029289095.1 Desulfuromonadales bacterium | reverse complement strand
ATTCGTCCTCAAATACGGCTCCTCCGAGCTCACCTGCACCCTCCCCGGCGCCCGCCTCCTTCGCGCCGCGCCGCCGGCGCCGCCGGCGAGCGCCGAGGTGCTCACCGCTGAAGCGCTCGCCCACCCCATCGGCGCTCCCAAGCTGGAGAAGATCGTCCGCCCGGGCGAGAAGGTCGTCATCGTCACCTCGGACATCACCCGCTACACCGGAAGCGAGCACTACCTGCCGGTCCTTGTCGGCGCATTGAACGCCCTCGGCGTCCCCGATGCCGACATCGAGATCGTCGTCGCCCTCGGCATTCACCGCCCCCAGACCGAGGCCGAGCACCGCAAGATCCTTGGACCCCTCTTCGGGCGAATCCGGGTCTCGGATCACGACTGCGACAATCCGGCTGAACTCGTCACTCTCGGAACGACGGCCTCCGGCCTTCCGGTGGCGGT
Organism: Desulfuromonadales bacterium; assembly: GCA_029289095.1. Lineage (GTDB taxonomy): Bacteria > Desulfobacterota > Desulfuromonadia > Desulfuromonadales > JACZKF01 > JARFUG01. The sequence continues at coordinate 50,807 of JARFUG010000016.1, read as the reverse complement.
CAATCGACGGGTCTCCGAGGCAGACCGGGTCATCGTCACCGGGACGGTCGGATTCCACTATTTCGCCGGCTTCGGAGGGGGGCGAAAAGGCCTCGTCCCCGGAGTGGCCGCGCGCGAGACGTGCATGGCGACCCATTTTTCCGTGCTGAACCCGCCCGAGGTCGGCGGCAAGCATCCGAAGGCCTCCACGGCCGTGCTGGAGGGCAATCCGGTGCACGAGGCGATCCTCGAGGCCGCCCTCATGATCGAGCCCGACTTCCTCGTCAACACCGTCCTGTCGCCCCAGAAGGAGGTGCTGGCCGTCTTCGCCGGCCACATCGAGGTGGCGCATCTGGCCGCCTGCGAGATGGTGCGCGCCCTCTACGCCGTGCCGCTGGATGCCCCGGCCGATCTGGCCGTCGTCTCCTGCGGCGGGAGCCCCAAGGACATCAACTTCATCCAGGCCCACAAGGCCCTCGACTACGGAGTGCAGGCTCTTCGCCCCGGCGGAACGCTGATCCTGCTCGCGGCCTGCCCCGACGGTTTCGGCAACAAGACCTTCTTCTCGTGGTTTCGCCATAAGGAACCGGCCGCCTTCGAACAGGCCCTGCGCGCCCATTACGAGATCAACGGCCAGACCGCTTACTCGACGCTGCTGAAGACACGGCGAAATCGGGTCATCCTGCTCAGCGAATTCGGCGAGGAGGAGACGCGGGAAATGGGGATGGAGAAGGCCGCCGACCTCGACGAGGCGCTCGCCATGGCACGGCAGGGGCTCCCCCCCGATCCGAAGGTTGTGGTGATCCCCGATGGGGGAACGGTGCTGCCGGTTGTCGGCCGCGCCGGATCCGCCTGATCAGTCCGGTCGGTCCTATCGGACCGATCGGAAGCGGCCGCAACTGAATACTATTTGCTATCACTAAACGCCCTTGAGGTTTTCATGCTCGATCCCCTTATCATCCAGACCCTGCGAGACATCGTCGGCGCCGAAAACGTCACCACCGACCGCGCCGACCTGCTGTGCTACTCCTACGACGCCACCCAGCAGCAGTTTCTCCCCGACGTCGTCGTCTTTCCCGCCGATGCGCGGCAGATCGCCGGCATCCTGAAGGTGGCCAACGCCCAGAAGGTCCCCGTCCTCCCCCGGGGGGCCGGAAGCGGCTTCACCGGAGGGAGCCTCCCCGTCTCGGGGGGAATCGTCCTGGTGACGACGCGCATGGACCGCATCCTGCGCATCGACACCGAGAACCTGGTGGCCGAAGTCGAGCCCGGCGTCGTCACAGAGCAGTTTCAGATCGCGGTGGAGAAGGTAGGCCTTTTCTACCCCCCCGATCCCGCCTCCCTCAAGTTCAGCACCCTCGGGGGCAACGTCGCCGAATGCGCCGGCGGGCCGCGCTGCGTCAAGTACGGCGTCACCAAGGACTACATCCTCGGCCTCGAGGTCGTCACCCCCAAGGGGGACATCATCCGCACGGGGGGAGAGACGATGAAGGGGGTCGTCGGCTACGACCTCACCAAACTGCTGTGCGGCAGCGAGGGGACGCTGGGGATCATCACGAAAATCGTGGTCAAACTGCTTCCGAAACCCGAAGCGAAAAAGACGATGCTCGTCCTGTTCGATTCCATCGACGGAGCGGCCAAGGGGGTCTCGGCCATCATCGGCGGCAAGATCATCCCCACGACCCTGGAGTTCATGGATTCGGCGACCATCGAGTGCGTGCGCAAGGCGACCAACCTCGACCTTCCCAAGGAGGCCAAGGCGGTCCTCATCATCGAGGTCGACGGCGAGAAGGACCTCATCGAGCGTCAGGCCGAGCGCATCCTGCAGATCGTGCGTCCCCTGGGAGTGGTGGAGACGCGGGTGGCCAAAGACGCCGCCGAGAGCGAGGAGATCTGGAAGGTGCGCCGCAGCGTCTCGGCGAGCCTGAGAAAGGTCAATCCCGACAAATTCAACGAGGACATCTGCGTGCCGCGCAGCCGTGTTCCCGACATGATCCGCGAGGTCGAGGCGATCGCGACGAAGCACTCGATTCCCATCGTCAACTTCGGCCACGCCGGCGACGGCAACATCCATGTCAACATCATGATCGACCGCAAGGTCCCCGGTGAGATGGAAAAAGCCGAAGAGGCCATCGAGGAAGTCTTCGCCGCGGCCCTCGCCCTGGGCGGCACCATGAGCGGCGAACACGGGGTCGGCATCACCAAGGCCCCCTACATCCCCATGGAGCTCGACCCCGTGGCGGTGGAGTACATGAAGGCGATCAAAAAGGCCCTCGACCCGAACAACATTCTCAATCCGGGGAAGATTTTTCCG
>JARFUG010000016.1:22040-48414 GCA_029289095.1 Desulfuromonadales bacterium | reverse complement strand
GTCAAGTGCGGTGCGTGCCAGGCCCACTGTCCCGTCTTTGCCGAGCACAAGAGGGAGTCGACGGTGGCGCGGGGGAAGGTGGCGCTGGCCCATGCCCTGCTCGAGCAGGAGATGCCTCTCGACGAGCGCTTCGTCGCCGACATGTCCAAGTGCCTGCTTTGCGGCTCATGCTTCGACAAGTGCCCGAACCTGGTGCCGACGGAGGAGATCGTCATGGCCGCCCGCCGCGAGATCGCCGGGAGGAAGGGTCTCACCACCTTCGGCAAGGGGGTTTCGTTTACTCTCAAACACCCTTCCCTCATGAAGTGGGGAGCCCGAAGCGCCGCCGCCTTCTCGAAACTCCTCTTCAAGAAAGTCCCGGAAGGTTCTGGGCTGCGCCTGCGCTTTCCGGCCCCCTTCGTGACGCAGGATCGCACCATCCCTCCCGTCGCCGCCAAGCCCTTCCGCGACCGTCACCCCGATTTCATTCCCGGCGAGGAAGGGCGCCCCGTCGTCGCCTTCTTCACCGGGTGCATGATCAACCACATGTATCCGCAGATCGGCGACGCGCTGGTCAAGATTCTGCGCTTCATGGGAATCGGCCTCGCGATCCCCGCCGGGCAGGGGTGCTGCGGGCTGCCCGCCCTCTCGTCCGGTGACGGCAAGACGGTGGAGGAGCTTGCCGGGCGCAACGCCGACGCCTTCGGCAAGCGGCGCGTCGACGCCATCGTCACCGCCTGCGCCTCGTGCAACGTCGGGATGGGGAAGCACTTCGGCTCGCTCGGCGATCGCGAGGCGAAGCTCGCCGCCCAGGTTACCGACATCCTCGTGCTGCTGGTGCGCGAGGGACTCGCCGAGAAGCTTGCCGCCTTGCCGAAAAAGGAAAAGAGGGTGCGCGTCTCGTACCACGACCCCTGCCACCTAAGAACCCAGGGAATCACCAAGGAACCCAGGGCGCTTCTTCGCTCTCTTCCGGGGGTCGACTACGTCGAGATGGAAGGCGCCGACCGCTGCTGCGGACTGGGGGGGACCTTCTCCGTCTACCACTACGAGACGAGCAAGCAGATCGGCGCGCGCAAGGCCCCCGGCATCGAGAAGAGCGGCGCAGAGCTCGTCGCCAGCGCCTGCCCGGGGTGCATGATGCAGTTGCAGGACACCATCGTGCATGCAGGGCTCCCCCAGAAGGTCATCCACGTCCTCGAACTCATCGCCCGCGAACTCCCCGAGCGGAACTGAAATCCCCTCCACGCAAAAAAGGACCGGCCTCCTGAGGCCGGTCCTTTCGTTCCAAAGCTGCCGATGACGGTCTCAGCCGAGGGCATCCATCAGCGCCTCGAGTTCGTCCTTCATCGAAATGGCCATCTCAATGGCGGCCTGCCGTCTCATCAGATCCATGAAGATCGCGGGATCGGTGACCATCACGTTCGTCTTCCCGGCGCCGTCCTCGTAGACGGCAAGATGGAAAGGGAGCACCAGGCCGATGTTGGGATCTGCGGCATACGCCCTGGAGGCCAGGCCGGGATTGCACGCGCCGAGTACGACGTAGCGCGCAGGGCGCACTCCCCCGTCCATCCAGAGCTCTCCGAGTTCGCGTTCGAAGAGGATCTCGAACCCCCTCTTTTCCAGATGCCCCCGAAGTTTTCGAAGAGCCGAATCGCAATCGAGCTCGACACTCTTACCGAAACCGTAACGACACCTTTCACCCATAGATTCCCCTCGCCTCAGAGTCCATCCCGACCTGCCTCCCCTTTCCCGCCCTGGTGTCCCATGCGTACAGGTCATCAGTGGGACTTACGTCAGAGAGAAAACATACACGAGCGAGCCATCTGCGCAAGTGCCCTTCGATGATTGCGTTCTGAACGTCGTGGAATGGAAAAAAGCGGGAGTCAGCCGCCGATCGTCTGCATCCGGCGCTGTCCGGGGACGAAATCGGTTTCGCCGATCTGGTGGCGTTCGGGCTTGACCCCGACGGCCTCCAGGAGCAGGGCGCTCAGGGAAGCATCGTCGGCCCCGGCGCGCAGAAGGGACTTGATGTCGAGCTCTTCTTCGGAAAAGAGGCAGGGGCGAAGGCGGCCGTCTGCGGTGACTCTCAGGCGGTTGCATTCGGAGCAGAAATGGTGGGAAACGGCGGGAATGACGCCGATACGGCCGCGCCCTCCGGGGTAGCGGTAGAGGCGGGCGGGACCGGCCGGCCCCTTGCGGGAGAGCGGCTCGAGAGGACCGAGACGGGCGAGCTCGTTCTCGATCTCGGCCGCGGGGAAACGACTTTCGGGAGGATAGCCGAGCCCCCCGCTCACCGGCATGAACTCGATAAAACGCACCTCCCAGGGCCGCTCGAGGGTGAGGCGGGCGAAATCGACGATCTCGTCCGCATTCACCCCTCCGATGGGGACCATGTTGATCTTGAGGGGAACGAGGCCGGCTTTTTCGGCCGCTTCGAGGGCGGCCAGCACCTTTTCCAGACCGGGGCGGCGGGTGATCTCGGCAAAACGCTCCGGGCGCAGGGAGTCGAGACTGACGTTGACCCGGGAAAGACCGGCCGCCTTCAGATCGGCGGCCATGGGCGCCAGGAGAAGGCCGTTGGTCGTCAGGGTGATCTCCGGGCGCCCGGGAAGGGAGGCGAGCTCCCGGACGAAGTCGACGATCCCCCTGCGCACCAGGGGCTCCCCCCCTGTGATGCGGATCTTGCAGACCCCGAGGCGGACGGCGATGGCGGCAATGCGCAGCAACTCCTCGTAGGAGAGGACATCGCCGTGTCCGACGGCGGCGACCCCTTCATCCGGCATGCAGTAACGGCAACGCAGGTTGCAGCGATCGGTGACCGAGAGGCGCAGATATTCGATATGCCGGCCGAAATGATCTTTCAAGAAAACTCCCGATGCTTCTGCAGGATAGGTGATCTTAGCACCCTTTTCCTCCCCGGGACAATCCCCTTGGAGCCAAAAAGTTCTGCAGCGCCCTGATCAACCTCTCTTCCTTCCGAAATCGGCTCCACCGCCAGATCCCTCCGCTGCAGCATACGCTTTTAATCCCTCCAGATATCCGGCTAAACCTTTAATGAATATAAAATTTTTCATTATTATACTTTACTTTTTTTCCTCCTGAGTATAATGACCACCACGAACCGCCACCCCCGTGCGACCATCCATTTCAGGACAACCCATGCACCCTTTTGCCCGGCTGTTGCTGCTCTGGAGTCTCCTCTTTCCGACGGCGCTCTCGGCCGCAGATCCCTCCGTCCGCCTGCAGGATGCGCTCGCAGAGGCGCACTGGATGGAGCGGATCCCCATCATCGTCACATTCTCCTCCAACCCGGATCTTCAGGTGGATGTCAGGCCGGAAAAGCTGGGCCGGGAAGGCGTAGTGCAACGGCTGCATTCCACGGCCGAGGCCGACCAGCGGGACGTCAGAAGTTTCCTGCGCGGCAGGGGGGAGAGCTTTGATGATCTCTGGATCGTCAACGGGCTGGCCGTAGAGGCGACTCCCCAGATTGTCGATGCGCTCTCGCGAATGCCGGAGATCGCGAGCATCGAATTCGACTTCTCCGTCCAGATTCCCGAAGAATTCCCGAGCACCGCTTCGAGCGTCCTGTGGAACATCTCCACGGTGGGCGCTCCTGAGTTGTGGGCCCTGGGTGCGCAAGGTCAGGGGGTGACGGTCGCCATCATCGATACGGGAGTCAGCCTCGCGCACCCCGACATCGCCTCCAGTTGGCGCGGAGGGAGCAACAGTTGGTACGATCCGTACGGCAAAGCGGCCGACCCGTACGATGCACACGGACACGGAACCGCCGTAACCGGCATCATCGTCGGAGGAAGTGCCGGCGGCGCGCCCCTCGGAGTGGCCCCCCGGGCGCAGTGGATCGCCGCAAAAGCTTTCGCCGACGACGGAACTGCCCGGATCAGCCGCATCATTCTCACGCTGCAGTGGCTGCTCGACCCCAACCGCGACGGAACAGGGCGGGACGCTCCGGATCTCGTCAACCTCTCCTGGGGCTTCGACGCGATAAACCGCTGCTTCGGCGGCGCCTCCGACGCGTCGGAGGCGACCGGCACGGTGCACCAGGCCGTGAAGGCTCTCAGGTCGGCCGGCATCGGGATCGTCGCTGCCGCCGGGAACAAGAGCGGAGGGAAAACCGACCCCTCCTCGATCAGTCCGGGGAACTATCCGGAAATTTTATCGGTCGGCGCCATCGACCGCACTCTGGCGATCGCCTCCTTCAGCAGTCGAGGCCCTTCGGCCTGCGACGGAACGCTCTACCCTGATCTCGTGGCGCCGGGCGTCTCGGTACGCTCTCTGCCCGACCGCCACTGGAGCGGAACATCCTTCGCCGCACCGCATGTGGTCGGCGTTATGGCGCTGCTGTTGAGCGTGCAGCCCGATTTGAGCATCGATACGCTCGAAAAGGTCCTCAGAGCGTCCGGATCCGATATCGGCGAGAACGGCCCCGACAACGGCGCCGGCTTCGGCATCGTGAATTCGGCAGCCGCCCTCAAACTTCTGAAGAGCCCCCCAACCCCCGCCCAGCTCATCGCCCCGGAATACGGAAGCACGCAGAACGGAAGCGTGACCTTTCGCTGGAACACTCCGCCCGACCCGCTCGGGCTTTCGGTGACCGACGTTCTCCTCGTCTCCGGGTCCGAAGACTTTTCCACTCCACTCACTCCCCCGGAGGAAGAGGTCGATACCCTTCTGGCGGGCGCCGGGAATCTCTTGATCGGCTGGGCCCTGACGATCCTGGTGCGCCGGAACCGAAAGGGCTCCGCCATGCTGCTTGCGTCCCTGTCGCTTGTGACGATGGTCGCCTGCGGCGGGGGCGGCGGCACTCACCTGATCTCGGAAGTCGACCCCGATTCAGTGGAGAGGATCGAGGGGCTCGCTCCGGGGACTTATTTCTGGAAAATCGTCTCCGAGAATCCCTTGGGCGCAAGGTCCGAAAGCGAAGTCTGGAACTTCGAAATCGAATGATTCAATCATGCGTCACTGAACCGTAAAGGTGCGCACCGCGCTCGAAACGCTCTCCCCCAGCTCGTCCTCGGTGAGGACCTTCCAGAAATAGGTTCCCGGCTCCAGCGCTCTTTCGGCCTGGGCAAAGGCCGGACTCTCCGAGCTGCCGCCCCCGCAGGCCGCCATGCCGACCACGACCGCCCCGATCAGCAACACGCCGAAGAGCCTGCCGCCGCGGCGAAGCAGAAGAGCGCTCCCCAGGGCAAAGAGGAGGCTCCCTGCACCGGCGAGGAGGATCCCTTCAGACCTCTTCACCCGATTCTCGGCGAGAGCGTCCGAAAATCCGATCGACCTGGAGACCAGAAGCGAATCGATCACCCCATGTCCGTCGGGGTCAGGGGGCGTCTGCCACCGAAAGGTCACGGGAGAGCTTAGCAGGGCGCCTTGCTCAGGAATAAGGAGCCGCGCCGGAAGCGGCGGAGTATTGCCGATCCCCTCCAGATGCACTGCAGCCGCAAGTTGACCGGGGGAGGCCCCGGCGATCTCGAGGTTGCCCAAATGCGGTCCGATGGCGCCCGGCGAGAACCGGACGACGGCCCTGCATGCCGCGCCCGGAAGAAGAGCCTCCGGGCAGTCGCTCTCGGCAAGGAAGAAGGCCGGCGAAACGAGTTGCAGTTCGAACGACAGCGGGTCTTCTCCGGGATTGAAGAAGGAGATCTCTTTGGTAGCAGAGCCCTGCGGGGGGACGCTGCCGAAGGGGACAAAGGCGGCGAAAGGGGTGATCAGAAGGGGCGGAGGAGCTTCGAGCCAGCGTCCGGCAGCCGCGGCGTCGACGAGGCCGACCCCGTAGCCGTTATCGGGCCCGGCCGGGCCGAGATCGCTCGCCGACTCGACCAGGGCGTGCTCGAGCAGCCGCGTCGAGGCGTGAGGAAACTCGTGACGCAGCAGTGCGAGAACGCCTGCGATGTGAGGCGCAGCGAAGGACGTTCCTGAAAAAGGGTGCAGAAGATCGAACCCGGCGAGAGCAGAGAGGACATTGACGCCGGGCGCCGTCACATCCGGAAAGATGTTGGTGTCGCATGCACCGGGTCCCCGACTACTGAACCCGGCGAGAACCCGGTTGCTGTCGACGGCGCCCGCGGAGAGACTCTCGGGGTAGTTGCCGGGGCTCACCCCCGTCACGGCAGCCGGCCCGTTGTTTCCCGCGGCGGCGATGACAAGGATGCCCGCCGACTGCAGCGCCTGAATGGCGGGACGGAATTCTTCGTTGCAGCTTCCGGCCGGTCCGAGCCCCCACGAAATGTTAACGATGTCTGGTGGGTCCTCGTTGAGAAGGATCCATTGGAAAGCTTCGTGGATCAAAGCAAACGGCGGTGAAGTCCCGTCGTCCGGAAACACCTTGGCAGCGATCCAGAGCGCCCCCGGTGCGACTCCTATGGAATTGCCGACGATGATCCCGGCCACTGCTGTCCCATGCCCGTCGACATCATATGGTTCGGGAGTAGCGCCGAAGGGGTCGAACCAACTGTTCGCTCCTCCGCGCCAGCGTCCGAAGAGGGCGGGATGGCGCAAGTCCACACCGGTGTCGAGCACCGCGACGACGACCCCGGCGCCGTCGATTCCCCGGCCCCAAAGCTCCGGAGCACCGACCATTGCCAAATTCCATCCCTCTTCATGCACCTGTGCCGGCTGCAGCTCTGGGAGCGGAACAACGCCGTCAGGGCGTATCTCCACCACTTCAGGCCGGTCTGCCAGAAGCTCGATCAACTCGACGTCCGCATCGAGGGCGAGTCCGTTGATGATCCATAAATCCCGGAACGGTTCGCCCCGTCTTTCCAGAAGATGGCGGACCTCCTTTTGCGCCTTCTCGGAACGCTCGCGGAGCGCTCGCGCGACTTCGCCCTTCCTCTTCCCCCCGGCCCGGCGGGCCGCCGCGGCGACCGATTCATGACGTTCAAAAACGACAATCACCGGAAACGACTCGCCCACCCACGCATCGCTGATAAGAACCTGCAGTTCTGGAGAAACGACTCCGGATCGAGCTTCGGCCGCCTCGATTGAAAACAGAAAGACGATCCCATAGATGACGCACCGGGCCCAGCCCATCGCAGCCTCCCTCTGTCATCGAAAGACCCCCTCAACATTTAAAATCTATCACGCCGACGCAGCGATTCCAGTTTCGCGGCGCAACGAAAAAAGGCCCCCCGGAGATCCGGAGGGCCCTTTTCGTGTGCAGGGTGAATCAGGCTTACATCATGTCCATTCCGCCCATTCCGCCCATTCCGCCCATTCCGCCGGGCATCGCAGGCATGCCCGAATCCTTCTTGGGCTTCTCGGCGACGCAGGCTTCGGTGGTCAGCATGAGACCGGCCACGGACGCGGCGTTCTGCAGGGCGCTGCGGGCAACCTTCGTCGGGTCGATGATTCCGGAGGCCAGCATGTCGCCGTAGGTGTCCGTCGCGGCGTCAAAGCCGAAAGCGCCATTCTCGCCCATGACCTTGTTGACGACGATGGAGCCTTCCTGGCCGGCGTTGCCGGCGATCTGGCGCAGAGGCTCTTCCAGGGCGCGCTTGACGATGGCGACACCGAAAGCCTGCTCCCCTTCGACCTTGACGCTCTCCAGAGCGGCGATGCAGCGCACCAGGGCGACGCCGCCGCCGGGGACGATCCCTTCCTCGACGGCCGCGCGGGTGGCGTGCAGAGCGTCTTCGACGCGGGCCTTCTTCTCTTTCATTTCGGTCTCGGTGGCCGCGCCGACCTTGACGACGGCGACGCCGCCGACAAGCTTGGCCAGGCGCTCCTGGAGCTTCTCGCGGTCGTAGTCGCTCTTGGTCTCATCGATCTGGGCGCGGATCTGCTTCACGCGGCCCTGGATGTCGGCCTCGGCGCCGGCGCCGTCGATGATGGTGGTGTTCTCTTTGTCGATGACGATGCGCTTGGCGCGGCCGAGCATGTCGAGAGTGGCGTTCTCGAGCTTGAAGCCGATCTCTTCGGAGATCACCTTGCCGCCGGTGAGAATCGCGATGTCTTCGAGCATCGCCTTGCGGCGGTCGCCGAAGCCGGGGGCCTTGACGGCGGCGACGTTGATGGTGCCGCGCAGCTTGTTGACGACCAGAGTCGCCAGGGCTTCGCCTTCAACGTCTTCAGAGATGATCAGAAGGGGGCGCCCCTGCTTGGCCACCGGCTCGAGGACGGGGAGCAGGTCGCGCATGTTGCTGATCTTCTTGTCGTGAATGAGGATGAGAGCGTCTTCGAGGACCGCTTCCATGCGCTCGGCGTCGGTCACGAAGTAGGGGGAGGAGTAGCCGCGGTCGAACTGCATCCCTTCGACGGTCTCGAGAGTCGTCTCCATCGCCTTGGCTTCCTCGACGGTGATGACCCCTTCCTTGCCGACCTTCTCCATCGCCTCGGCGAGGATGTCGCCGATGGTCTTGTCGCTGTTGGCCGAGATGGTGCCGACCTGGGCGATCTCCTTGTGGTCCTTGATCGGCTTGGAGATGTTCTTCAACTCGGCGACGGCGGCCTCAACGGCCTTGTCGATGCCGCGCTTGATCTCCATGGGATTGTGCCCTGCGGTGACCAGCTTGACCCCTTCACGGTAGATCGCCTGAGCCAGCACGGTGGCGGTGGTGGTGCCGTCGCCGGCCACGTCCGAGGTCTTGGAGGCGACTTCCTTGACGAGCTGGGCGCCCATGTTCTCGAACTTGTCTTCGAGCTCGATCTCCTTGGCGACGGTGACGCCGTCCTTGGTGATCAGGGGAGCGCCGAAGGACTTCTCGATGATGACGTTACGCCCCTTGGGGCCGAGGGTCACCTTGACGGCGTCGGCCAGAGCGTTGACGCCTTTGAGGATTTTCGCGCGGGCGTCGCCGCCGAATTTGATTTCCTTTGCGGACATGTTCTATTTCCTCCTTGTTCGAATTGGGGTGAAAGGAATTACTCGACGACGCCGAGGACGTCATCCTCGCGCATCATCATGTACTCTTTCCCTTCGATCTTGATTTCGGTGCCGGCGTACTTGCCGAAAAGAACCCGGTCGCCGACCTTCACGTCCATCCCCAGGACCTTGCCGTCCTCGGTCACCTTGCCCTTGCCCACGGCGATGACTTTACCCTGCTGGGGCTTTTCCTTGGCGGTGTCGGGGATGATGAGGCCACCTGCGGTCTTGGTCTCTTCCTCGAGTCTCTCGACGATGATGCGGTCATGCAGCGGTCTGATGTTCATTGTCTTCGTTCTCCTTTCCTGCTTGTGAGGGCTTTGGGATCGACTCCCTTTTGAAGGCGGGGAAACTAAAAAAGCCCGGGTCGAAATCGTTCCAAACGAAAACGCCGCCCCGGATTCCGGAAGCATCTCTTTAGCACTCATTCGCACCGAGTGCTAACAGCACGGGGTAAATATAGTCAGCGTGTCCGGAATGTCAAGGGGAAGATGAAAAAAAAGCAAAGGGTGGGTGGGAAGGCGGAAGGGAAAAAGGAGAATGGGCAAAGAGATCGCGCGATCCCTTCTATCTCACCATTTGCGCCTGGCCATCTCCTCGCGGAAATACTTGTCGTAGAGGATCTGCCATTCGCGGCTGCCGACGACTTTGCGCTGCTTCTGCAGCATCTGCCGCACATGGGAGTCGACTTCGTCATCCACGGACAGGACGGCGGCGAACGCCTCCTTGAGGGCGCGAAGAGCTTCGCCCTCGTCGCGGTAATCGACGAGATCGGCGCTGTGGAGTCCGTCCGCGATGAGGTGGGAGAGATGGGAGATGCGGTCCTGAGAGAGCTTCACAGCGGGAGCCCCCTTTCTTCGGCGAGCTTTTTCTTGATCATGAGGAGAAGCTTCTGCTGGTCGATCCCTGGCGGAGCCTGGCGCAGATGGTGCTCGAGGAGCTTTCTGGCCTCGCGGTCAAGATCGTCCTCCTGCTGCAGGTTCCCCCGGATGATCTCCTCGATGCGCCCCAGGACGCGGCCGCGATCCGCCTTCAGAGTCGCCCCTCCCTTCTCGAGAAGGGCGCTCAGGAGAGCTTCGGCCAGGCGGCGGATCTGACTGTCGTTAAATCGCATCGCGTCTCCCGAAAGATGAATATCGCTCAATCCTATACGTCCCCTAAGGGCATGTCAAATCGATTCTCTTGACAGAGGAGGGGGCGCCATGCTAACGCATGGCGAATTTTGAATTAAATCAAAAATCCATAGGCGTTGCAGGCAAAACTCTCTACGACCAGCCTGCTCCAAAGACGATGCCGGCCAGACTTGATCCCGTGACGCTAAAATAATTCAAAATTCAAAATTTTCTTAACTCGGAGACTTATCCATGCACAAGAAACTATACATCCCCGGCCCTGTGGAAATTTCCCGTGACGTCATGGAGGCGATGGCGGCGCCGATGGTCGGGCACCGGATGAAGGAATACGCCGCGGTCCATCGGCAGGTCACGGGGCGCCTCAAAGAGCTCCTCAACACCTCCGACCCGGTCTTCCTGTCCACCTCCAGCGCCTTCGGCGTCATGGAAGGGGCGGTGAGAAACCTCGTGCAGAAGCGCTGCGCCTGCTTCGGCAACGGCGCCTTCAGCAGCAAGTGGCACGACGTCACGGTGCGCTGCGGCCTTCAGGCCGACCCCTTCGAGGCCGAGTGGGGAGAGCCGATCACGGCGCAGATGGTCGACAAGGCCCTTTCCACCGGCAAGTACGATGCCATGACGGTGGTGCACAACGAGACCTCCACCGGCGTGATGAGTCCCCTGGAGGAGATCGCCGAGGTGATGAAGAAATATCCCGACGTCTCCTTCATCGTCGACACCGTCTCGTCGATGACCGCCGTCCCCCTCGATCTGACCGCCCTCGGAACCGACGTGTGCCTCGCCGGGGTGCAGAAGGCCTTCGGCCTGCCGCCGGGGCTGGCCGTCTTCGCCGTCTCGCGCCGCGCCCTCGACAAGGCGAAGTCGACCCCGAACCGCGGCTACTACTTCGACTTCGAGGAGTTCGAGAAGAACGACGAGAAGGACAACACCCCGAGCACCCCCGCCATCAGCCTCATCTACGCGCTGGCCCACCAGCTCGAAAAGATGTTCGCCGAGGGGCTTGAAAACCGCTACGCGCGCCACCGGAGAATGGCCGAGGCGACCCGCGCCTGGGTGCAGAAGCAGGGATTCGATCTCTTCGCCGCCGAAGGGGCGCGCTCGCTCACCCTCACCTGCGCGAAAAACGACGGCCGCACCGATCTGGAAAAGCTCAAAAAGCTCGCCGGCGAGCGCGGCTACGCCATCGACAACGGCTACGGCAAGATCAAGAACAAGACCTTCCGCATCGCGCACATGGCCGACTTCACCATGGCCGACATGGAAGAGATCTTCGCCGTCCTCGAAGAGCTCCTGCCGCAGGCGCGCTGAGGCGCACACGCAGAAACAGCCCAAGCCCCAGGCGCCCAACGCTTAATTGGGGACACTCCCCCTATTTCTTTGGAGGTCTCCCCGCCCCCTTCACCCTCAACACCACTTGCAGCCGCTCCTCGAGCATATCGACAAAACCTTCCGAGCCGAACGGCCGTCCGGTGCGCGTCGCCTTTCGGAGCGCCTCATCAGTTTCATCCTTCGGCTGCAGGAGGAACTCCCCATAACTGTTTCGCTGCGATGGGTCGAGCCAGGAACCCTCCAGCACAGCATCCTCCGCCCCCGTCAGGTGTGCCCGGGCGCTGGACCAGGGATAATCCTCGGCCCTATCGACCAAACCCGCCTTCAGCGGATTTCGCTCGATGTATCGCGCCACCGCCCACAGATACTCGTCACTTTCCACAATGCACGAGAAAAAACGATTCTGCCAGACGCGACCCGACTGACCGAGCTTGCGGTTGAGATACTGCGTATAGACCTGATTGGTCAGGCCGACCCCACGTGCCAGGGACGCCTCGGTCTGCGGGACGGCGAGAAGATGCACGTGATTGTCCATCAGGCAGTAGGCCAGAATCCGTAGATCGTGTTTGCGTGCATAGGCGTTCAGAAGCTTAAGGTAGGTCTGCCGGTCCTCGTCATCGAAAAAGACCGTGGCGCGGTTGTTGCCGCGCTGCGTTATGTGGTGCGGATAGCCGGGGGCGATAATGCGGGCGATTCTGGGCATGGGGAGATGATAGCGGATGGGAAGAGGCGATGCAAAGAAAATGCGGGGAGTGTCCCTAATTAGGGTGATCGGCGATCGGGAGGGTGAATGAAAAGGTGCTCCCCTCCCCCGGGCAGCTCTGCGCCCAGACCCTTCCTCCATGGGCTTTGACCAGTTCCCTCACGATGTAGAGCCCCAGGCCGATCCCCCCTTTGGTGCGCCCCTCTGCCCCGCTGAAATAGCGCTCGAAAACGCGGGGGAGCTCCCTCGGATCGATTCCTTCGCCGAAATCGCGCACCGAGACGATCACCTCCCCCTCCTTCCGGTGCGCTCCGAGGACGACCGTCGTCTTCGGCGGGGAGTACTTCAGGGCATTTGAGAGGAGGTTGAGAACGATGCGGTCCAGCCGCACCGCGTCGGCCATGACGGGAGGGAGATCCGGCGCGATGTCGAGCTCAATGCGATCCCGTTCAGAGACGATCAGCAACTGCTGCACCATGTCGGGGAGATGGCTCTGAAGGCGAAGAGGTGCGGTGGCAAGTCTCACCCCCTTTCCGCTGAAGCGCGCCGCGTCGACGAGATCCTCGATCATGGCGTTCATTCGGCCGCTGCTGTGCCTGATCGCCTCCAGCGCAGAGAGAACATCCCGATCGACGGGCTCCCCTTCCTTCTTCTCCGACAGCATCTCCGCGTATCCCCGTATGACGGTGAGCGGTCCCCTGAGATCGTGGGAGATTGAGTGCGCGTAGAGCTCGCGCGTCTTCTCGGCGCGGGCAAAGGCCTCGAAAAGGGGGCCGATGAGGTAGACCCCCAGGGCGAGGAGGATGGAGATGGCAAGCCCCATCAGCTCATCCAGCAGGTCCAGCGGGTGATCGATGGCGGGATTGACGTAAAGCCAGAACTCATAGGAGAGGCGAACGGCGCGCAGGACGAAGGCGACGGCGATCAGCACCCAGGCGAACGTCCCCTTGGAGGGACCGATCAGACGCAACGCCAGATAGGCGGCGATGACTTCGAAGAAGATCGACAGAGCGAGTATTGCGAGGACCATGGGAGATGACCTTTACCGGCATTGGCCTGCGCCATAATTCGGCGCACTCCCCATATATTTGGTTTCAAAATATGGGGAGTGTCCCTAATTAAAACAAGACATAGCGGCTTCCGGCGCTCAGCTCTTCAGCTTGCCGGCGAAATCCTTGTGCAGCTTGCGGATCTTCGGTTCGATCACCAGGCGACAGTACGTCTGGTGCGGGTTCATTTCGTAGTAGTTCTGGTGGTAGGGCTCGGCCTCAAAGAACGGGCCGGCGGGGACGATCTCGGTCACGAATGGGGCGGGCCACAGCTTCGCCTCTTCGGCCGCGCGCTTCGAGCTCTCGGCGATCCGGCGCTGCTGCTTGTCGTGATAGAAGATGGCGGATCGGTACTGCGTGCCGACGTCGGCCCCCTGACGATTGAGCGTCGTGGGGTCGTGCGTGCGCCAGAAGACCTCCAGCAGCGCCTCGAAGGAGATCTCATCGGGGTCGAACTCGACCCGCACCGCCTCGGCATGACCGGTCGTGCCGCTGCAGACCTCGTGGTAACTGGGGTTCGGCGCCGCGCCGCCGGTGTACCCCGAGACGACCTTGTCCACCCCCTTCAGGCGGCTGAAGACCGTCTCGACACACCAGAAACAGCCGGCGGCAAGCGTCGCGGTTTCAGTTTTCCCCGTCATGAATTCTCCTTTTACTCGACAAGTCTACCAAATCTTTCCGGAGCAGAAATATACCTAAATTAGGGACACTCCCCCTATTTTCCTCAAAAAAGGGGGAGTGTCCCTAATTATCCGCTGCGCCATGAGAATCTCTAATCAAAGGGGTGGACTCTCTTCTGGAATTCCTTCACCAGTTGGTCGATTTCGGCCAGAAGCTGCGTCTCTTTGGCGATCAGGCGGGTCTCGGCAGCCAGATCGTCGCGCTCGGCCGCCTCTTTCCAGGCGTCGTGGACGCGGTCCACCTCCTGCGCGAGTTCTCGGAAGCGACCCAGCAGTTCGTCATGTCTTTTCCCTTTTTCCATCCCGGTCTCTTTCGGTCCCTCACGATTTGGCGACATTGTTCAGCCTCATCAGCAGGGCGCGGATCTGCTCGGCGTGGGCGAGGCTCTCCTTGGCTCCCCCCTCGTAATGGGAGCTGGTGAAGCCGCGTCCGCGGGCGTTTTCGGACATCTTGCGCAGCATCCTGGCGCGCTCCTCCAGGGTGCGCAGGGCGACCCAGAGCGCCTTCTCCACCGCTTCGCCCTGGCTTTCGAGGAGAGTGCCGGCACTGAAGGCGTGGCCGACGCTGCAGCGAAAGCGCGTCACGACATCGTTTTGCACCTGCCACAAGGGACCGCCGCAGTCGGGGCAGGCGAGGGTGCTGGGGTTGCCGATCTTGCGTGTTTCCACCTCGCTCATGAGTTCCTCGCTGAATCTGAGTTCGAGCAGCAGATCATCGGGGACGGGCACGGGAGGGGGCGCCGTCTGCGCGGCCAGAGTGCGCAGCAGTTCCCCGATCTGCGCCAGCGGCAGACAGTGATCGACGGCGAGGGCTTTGAGGGCGTTGCGCGGCATGTCGGGGTAGAGGGTGTCGTTCGGGTCCTGCACCACCGCCAACCCACCGCAGCGCTTGATCGCCGCGAGCCCCGCGACGCCGTCGTCGAGATACCCCGAGAGGAGGACCCCGACGACCCGCGTCGTCCAGGTCGCCGCCGCCGAGCGGAAGAGGGGGTCGATGGCGGGGCGGGTGCGGTTCTCCTTGGGTCCTCGGGAGAGGAACGTCTTGTGGTCGCGCAGCAGCAGGTGGTGGTCGGGGGGGGCGACGTAGATGTGCCCCGGCTGGAAGAGATCGCCGTTTCGCGCATTTTTCGCCGGGAGGAACCCCTCGCGGGCCAGGATGTCGGGGAGGGTGCCGGGCGCTTCGGGAGTGGTGTGCAGGACGAGGAAGATCGCTCCGGAAAACGAGGAGGTAAACTGCCCCGCCAGGCTCCTGAAAGCCTCCACGCCCCCCATGGAGGCCCCGGCGACGATGATGTCGCGTTTGAGCTGGGCCATCGATTGTCTCCTTTATCCCATTCTACCGCATTTGGGCAGGGGAGGCAGGAGCAAGGGGCAGGAGCCAGTGAGAGGGGGGGATTCGCTAATTGCCGACCCGTGCCTCCACCTCCGCGTAGAGCCGCTCCATGGAGACCGGCTTGGGGAGCCAGGCGTCCATCCCCGCCGCAAGGGCCTCGTCGCGGTCTTCGCGCCGGGCGTGGGCGGTCAGGGCGATGATCGGCACGTGGGGGCCGCCGTTGGCCCCTTCCCGGGCGCGGATCTCCCGGGCGGCCGAGAGGCCGTCCATCGTCGGCATCTGCACATCCATCAGGATGAGGTCGAACCCGCCCTTCTCCCATTGCGCCAGCGCCTTTTGCCCGCACGCGACGCTCTCGACCGTCCACCCCCGGTTGCGCAGGATCATCTCGATGAGCTCGCGCACCATCGGGTCGTCCTCGGCGAGGAGGATGCGCAGTTCGCGCGTTTCGGCGGCGGGCGCTTCCGCGGGGGGATCGCCGGCCGGCTCGCTCGCCTCGAGCGGCACGGCGAGCGGCAGGGTGAAGGAGAAGACGCTCCCCTCCCCTTGGGTGCTCTCGCCCCGCAGACGTCCCCCCATCAGCTCCACGAGCCCCCGGCTGATCGCCAGCCCCAGTCCCGTTCCGCCGTAGCGCCGGGTGCGCGAGGGGTCGACCTGGCTGAAGCTGTCGAAGATCAGCTCGAGCTTTTCTCCGGGGATGCCGATGCCGGTGTCGCGCACGGCGAATTCGAGAGCCCCCTCCCGCACGGCCGCGGCGACCGCGATCTCTCCGCGCTCGGTGAACTTGACGGCGTTGCCGACCAGATTGATGAGGACCTGGGCGAGGCGGTCGTCGTCGCCGACGATCGCCGAGGGGACGTCCGCGGCGATCTCGCAGCGCAGCGCCACCCCTTTTTCCGCCGCCTTCCTGCGGAAGAGAGAGAGGGCCGCCTCCACCGCGGCGCGCACCTCGAAGGGCTCGTGCGCGATCTCCATGCGCCTCGCCTCGATGCGCGAGAAGTCGAGGATGTCCTCGATGAGCCCCAGGAGACGCCCGGCGGAGGTCTCCGCCATGCGCAGCAGTTCGTCATGCAGCTCGGGGGGGCCTTCGCGCAGTTGCTCCAGGGCGCCGAGGATCACCGTCATCGGCGTGCGGATCTCGTGGCTCATGTTGGCCAGGAACTCGCTCTTGGCGCGGCTGGCGTCCTCGGCGGCCGCCTTGGCCCTCCGAAGATCCTCTTCGGCCTGCCGACGCCCGGTGATGTCCTCGGCGGTGCCGACGAAGGCCGTACGCCCCCCCTGGAACTCGACGGGGGCGACGATCAGGCGCACCCAGCTCTCACCCCCGCCGCGGTGCAGCAGGCGGCACTCTTCGCTCCAGACGGCGGCGAATTCCCCCCGGGGCCAGTTCTGCAGCACCCGTGCCTTGTCGTCGGGGTGGATCGCCCGGTTCCACCCGAAATCGAGGCTCCGTCCGCCGCGAAGCCCCGTGAGCTCCTCCCACCGGCGGTTGACCCAGGTGAAGCGCCCGGCGGGATCGCACTCGAACATCCCCAGGGGGGAGGCCTCGGCGAAGGTGCGGAAGCGCGCCTCGCCGGCGCGCTGCTTCTCTTCGGCCCTGCGCCGTGCGGTAACGTCGGTCATCGCCAGGCGGCAGACGGGGATTCCGCCGTCGTCGGTCCCCGGAACCCCCTCCACGAGGACGATTTTCGACTCCCCCCCGGCCCCCTTCACGGCGATCTCGATCCCCTCCTCTGCCTTGCCGGCGAAGATGCGATCGAGGTAGAGGTAGAAGGCGCCGCTCCATTCCCGGGCGATGAAATGCGTCAGGGGCGTTCCGAGGAGCTGCTGCCGAGAGCTGCCCAGAAGATCGCAGGCGGTGAGATTGATTTCGTGGATCGTCCCGTCCCGGTCG
This sequence comes from Desulfuromonadales bacterium, assembly GCA_029289095.1. GTDB lineage: Bacteria > Desulfobacterota > Desulfuromonadia > Desulfuromonadales > JACZKF01 > JARFUG01. The sequence goes on along the minus strand of JARFUG010000016.1, from coordinate 31,433 downwards.
AGGGTGAAGTACCCGACGGGGGCGAAGTCGTAGAGGTCGCGGTAGCGGTCGCGGGCCGCCTCGACGTCGAGCCGGGCCGAGCGCAGCTCCTCGTTCTGCGTCTCCAGCTCCGCCTGGTAGACCGCCAGCTCGTGCAGCAGTATCTCGATGTCGCCGGGAGCCAGTTGCTGCAGATCGGGGTGTTCCCCTTGCGCCAACGACCGGGCCATATCCCGCAGGCGTCCGGCGCGTTCTCTCCCCTGGTCCCTGCCGTGAAGGTCGTCACCCCTCATGATCTTCCCCCTTGCGCCCCGTCACGTCCTCGAAGGCGAGCAGTATCAGCTTCGGCTTTCCCCCCGCGCGGTCGATGCGACGGGCGTTCAGAAGAAAGGTCCGCCGCCCGAGGGCGGGGAACTCGTGTTCGACGCGGAAGTTGCGGAACTCCTCGTTCGCCGGAACGACCCGCTCCAGCAGCTCGCGAAGCGGCGGTATGTCCCACTGCCCCTTGCCGAGTTCGAAGAGCGGGACCTTCTCCGTCTCCTTGGGAGCGACCCGGAAGGTGTGATAGAAGGCGCGGTTGGCCGAAACGACGCGCTGTTCGGCATCCAGAACGAGGAGCGGCTCGCGCAGCGTCGCGACGATGCTCTCGGCGTAGAGGCTCGCCTCCCGCGCGGCGATCTCCGCCTCCTTGAGGGCGGTGATGTCGGTGAAGGTGAGGATGACCCCGGCGATGACGTTGGTGCTGGTGCGGTACGGCAGGATGTGGACGGTGTACCAGCGGCCGTCCCGGCTCACGATCTCGCGCTCCTTGCGGTGGAGCTTCTCCAGGACCTCGCGCAGGTCCTCGCCGAGCCCCTCGTCGATGAGGGTGGTGGCGATGTCGGTCACCGGGCGGCCGACGTCCGAGGGGATGAGGCGGAAGAAGCGGGTCGACGCCGGGGTGTAGCGCTTGATGCGCAGGTTGGCGTCGAGGATCATCGTGCCGATGTCGGTGGCGGTGAAGAGGTTGTTGATGTCGTCGTTGGCCTGCAGCAGCTCGTCATTCTTATTCTTGAGCTCGGCGTTGACCGTCTCCAGCTCCTCGTTGGTCGACTGCAGCTCCTCGCGGGACGTCTCCAGCTCCTCGTTGGTCGACTGCAGCTCCTCGTTGTTGGCCTGCAGCTCCTCGTTGGCGCTCTGCAGCTCCTCGTTGGCCGTCTCGAGCTCCTCGATGGTCGCCTGCAGGTCCTGGCGCGTGGAGAAGAGCTCGCGCTGAAGGCTGACGAGGCGCAGGTCGCAGGGGTCGCCTTCCCCTTCGGACTGCGCCCCCTCCAGCGTCTCGAAGGTGACGAGGAGATGGCGGGGACCGGCGCTCGGCAGCGGCTTGACGCTGACCTCGACCCGGATGCTCCCGATGGCGGTCGGCAGGCGCAGCGCTTCGCTGCGCACCCGCTGCTGAAGGGCACGGGCACGGCTCAGGAGCTCGGGGAGGGCGTCGGCCACCTCGCCGCGCACCAGGCGCGTGATCTGCAGCGACGGCTCGCCGCGCGGCGGCGCCAGGTAGGGGGACGTCTCCCCGTGAAAGAAGAGGATGTCGTCGTGCTCGTCGAGGAGGACCCCCGGCGGGGTGTATTCTTCCATGAGCGATGTCTCCACCAGCGCGCGCAGGGCCGCTTCGCGCCTGCGGGCCGTCTGGATCGACGGCTTCTGCGCCGCCTGGGATGTCTGTTCGGCCGCCGCCGCGGGGCGGACCTGAGGCATCAGGCTGAACTCCTGGTGCCTCAGGTCCGGCGTCCCCTCCAGCGCCCGGAAGATCTTCCACTTGCGGCTGACCGGGGCGAAGAGGTCGCCGAACTCGCCGACCTCCTCGGAGGAGCCGAGCAGCAGCAGCCCCCCCGGCTTGAGGGCGTAGTGCAGCAGCGGAATGACCTTCTTCTGCATCCGGGTGTCGAGATAGATCAGCAGGTTGCGGCAGCAGACGAGGTCGAGGCGGGAGAAGGGGGGGTCGCGGGTAAGGTCGTGCACGGCGAAGACGACCATCTCGCGCAGGCGCACGTCGACCCGGTAGTGCCCCTCGTGGCGGGTGAAGTAGCGCTTGAGGCGGCGCTCGGAGACGTCCGCGGCGATCGAATCGGGGTAGACCCCCTCGCGCCCCGTCTCGACCGTCTGCGGATTGATGTCGCTGGCGAAGATCTTGACCGGAAAACTCCTCTCCAGCCTCTCCATCGCTTCCAGCAGGAGGATGGCGACGGTGTAGGCCTCCTCCCCCGTGGCGCAGCCGGGGACCCAGACCCGCACCGCCTCCTCGGAGGAGCGCTCCCCGAGGAGGCGCACCAGCTCCTCCCCGAGGATCTCGAAGGCATCGCTGTCGCGGAAGAAGCTGGTGACGTTGATCAGCAGGTCCTTGAAGAGGGCCTGCCCTTCCGAGGGGCTCTGCCGCAGCAGGGCGGCGTAGTCGGCGAGGCGCTCGAGCTTGTGGATCGCCATGCGTCGCTCGATGCGGCGTCGGATGGTGTTGCGCTTGTAGAGGGAGAAGTCGTGCCCGGTCTGGACGCGCAGGATGCCGAGGAGAGCGACCATCTCGTTCCCGAAGCGCTCTTCGGCCCACTCGCGCTTCATCTCCCGGCGGGCGACGAGGGGGTGGCTGCAGTAGCGGACCAGTTCCTCCCCCATCCTCTCCACCGGCAGGACGAAATCGACCATCCCCGTTTCGACGGCGCTGCGGGGCATGCCGTCGTACTCGGCCTGACGGTCCTCCTGCACCACCACCAGCCCCCCCGCGGCGTGCACCGCCCTCACTCCCAGGGTGCCGTCGCTCCCCGTGCCGGAGAGGATGACGGCGATCCCCCGCTCCCCCTGGTCGTCGGCCAGAGAGCGCAGGAAGGCATCGATGGGGTGAGGCAGCGGCGGCGGCTCCGACGGTTTATGAATGTGCAGCCTGCCGCCGCGAAGGACGATGTCGTGCCCCGGCGCCTTGACGTAGATGCATCCGGCCTCCAGCGCGGTTCCGTCTTCGGCCGGGAGCACCGGCAAAGGGGTGTACTGGGTGAGGAGGCCTTTGAGGAGGCTTTCGCGCCGCGGGTCGAGGTGCTGGACGACGACGAAGGCCATTCCGCAGTCGTTCGGCACGCCGGCGAAGAACCCCTCCAGCGCCTTGAGCCCCCCGGCCGAGGCGCCGACCGCGACGATGGGAAAATCGCTGTCAGAGGCGCTCTGCGCGGTCTCGGACTCCGCGTTTCGATCGGGGGTCGGGGGGGTGCGTTTTTCCTTTCCTTTTTCCTTCGGATCCTTCGATGAGGTCATGCTCGTGCCCGATCCTTCTCAGCTTGATCTCCGGTACGCCAGGGCCACAAGATTTTAATAAATTATCCTTTTATTTTCACCAGAATTCGTCGGATCCGACGCGGATTTGATCTTGTAACAACTATTTTAACAAAGGCCGTGCGGCCCGCAGAAGGGGCAGGACCGGCTCGGGCACAAAGCGCGATCCTGGTGGCGAACGTAAGCGAACAAAATTAGGGACACTCCCCCGATAAAATAAGGCGCAGGGGTTAGCTGCTCCTCCTCATCAGACCTGCATGCGGTTTTCCCGCACACAGAAAATAGGGGGAGTGTCCCTAATTTCCATGGCGGGGGACGGGAATGGCGCGCGGGTGGCAGAAATATGGTGAGGCGGCAGGTTTTTAGGACGCCATCGTTTGCGGAAGGGGCGAGTCGATCATCTCCTCCATGAAGCGCTCGATGGATTGCAGGACATCCTCAGGGAGCTCTGCGAAGATGACACCGAATCCTTCCGGGAGGCGTTCGGCCGGACGGGGGTATCCGCTGTTGACCCAGGCGACCCGGCCCCGCACCTGGGCGAGGCGTTTTTGCTGCGGCAACTCGAAGGTAACGAAGACCTCGGTGTCGGGCAAGACGTCGCAGACGTCTTCGGTGGCGAAAAAGAGTCCTCCGCAACTGATATCGACGCTGTAGCCGGCAAAGATCCGCCGGTCGACCTTGGCCGAGATCTCGGTGCGGTACGCCGTTCTCATCACCCTCAGCATCTGCTCCTTTTCCCGCATGATTCGCACCGGCGTCTGCTTGAGATGCAGATACCTGAAGAAGGCCTGCAGGACGCGGGGGTCGAAATGTCCCTCGGATTCGCTCGTCAGGACGTCGAGCGCCTCCTGCAGAAGCATCGGCTCGCGATAGTGCCGTTTTGCGGTGATCGCCTCGTAGTAGTCCGCCACCGCAATGATCCGCGCAGCCAAAGGGATTTCCTCGCCCCGCAGGGCGTTCGGGTAGCCGGCGCCGTCCCATCGCTCGTGGTGCGCGAGAACGACGCTGGGGATCTGTCTGTAGATCCCGTCGAAGGCGATCTTTTCGAGGATCTGCTTGGTTCTGGCGGGATGGGTGTTGATGATCGCTCTCTCCTCGTCGGTCAGGGGACCTTCTTTCTTGAGGATGGCGTCGGGAATGGCGATCTTGCCGTAGTCGTGCAGCAGCGCCGCGGTGCGCAGCATGCGGCGAAACTCGTCCGGCAGCCCCATCTCCAGGGCGATCCCCTCGGCGTATTCGGCGACTTTTCGCGAGTGCCCCGCCGTGAGGAAGTCCCGGGCGTCGATCGATTCGGCCAGGACGTGGAGGGTCGATTCGAACTGGGCCTGCCGGGCGTCGAGGAGCTGGGCGTTGTGAATGCTGATGGCGATGACGGGGGCGATGCCGAGCAGGAGGTCGAGATCGCCCGGGAGGAGGGGTCTGCCCCCTATTCGGTTGTCCACGCCGAGGACGCCGACGACCTTTCCCTCGAGAACGATGGGGCAGGCGATGAACGATTCGATGCCGAGAGCACGGATGTACGATTGCGACGTCGGCGTCAACTCCTGGAGAATCTCGCCCACATCGCCCACCAGGACCGGCTTTTTTCTGCGGAAGGAGACGACGAAGGGGTTGCGGCTCTTCGGGTTGTTCAGCCGAAAGGAGGCCTTCCTGAGGGTTTCTCGCTCCTCGACGCCGCAGCCGTAGGCGCCCCGGATTTTGAGGTGGCGCCTCTGTTCATCGACAAGGAGCACCAGCCCCCGGCGGAAATCGAGCTTTTTCTCCATGATGTAGACAATGGAGGCGACGACCTCGTCGGTGCGCGTCTTGCTGCTCAGAAAACCGCTGATTTCTCTGACAAGCTCGAAGTTGCGGGTGTTGATCGCGATTTGGCGGGCCAGTTCGGCTTTGGAATCCCGGATTTCGTTCAGATCCCGGACCGAATTCTTGCGCCGGGCGCGCTCGATCAAGAGCTGAAGAGTCAGGAACCCTGCGAGGCCCAGCGGCACGGCGACCACAAAGACCGGAAGAGGGGCTGCAAGCAGCAGGATCCCGATGCCGATGAGCGCCGCCGCCGCATAGAAGGGCCGGATGCGGCGAAGACGGTGGTGGGGACGGGGAGATTTCGTTGGAGCCGTCGGCAACTGCATTATAGGTCAATTCATGGGGATGGGAGATCCGCTCGCCCCCCGGAAAAATCCCCCCCTGATTAAATTCACCGGCCCTAAATATCCTGTACTCACCGAACAATTGCAACTTAAATTTTAATCTTATTCGGCGTTCGTTTGAGAAGTTACACCTCACTCCTCAGTCCCCGCGCCTCATCTGAAAATCCCGTAGACGGGCAATGCCATGAAAACTCACAGATTGGGGTATAATTAAACGACCCCGCATGTGGAGTTTTCATGTTTGGCATCCGCCGCATCTATGACGATCTGCTGCCGATCAACCGCGCGGCGGTCCAGAACGTTCAGCAGATTCTTCGCGCCCAGTTCCCCGAGCTTGCCGAGAAGGATATCGCCAAGCTCCCAGAGCAGCTCAGAAATCCCCTCAAATACCGATTCCGCTCCATTCTCTATGTCGCCGAGGCGCTCCGGGGGCAGACCCTCGGCTTCGCCCTGTTGTTGCACGACCCCGAGCTTCGCTTCTGCTATCTGGACTACATCTCCGCCGCGAAGAAGATGACCGGCCGAGGGATCGGCGGCGCTCTTTACGAGCGCCTGCGGGAGGAGGCCCTCGCTTTGGGGACGCTGGGGATTTTCTTCGAATCACTGCCGGACGATCCGAAGCTCTGTCGCGATCCCGTCATCCTGCGTCAGAACCGCGCCCGCCTCAAGTTCTACGAACAGTACGGGGCCAGACCCATCGCCGGAACCGCCTACGAGACGCCGGTGAAAAAGGGGGAGGACAATCCTCCCTATCTCGTCTTCGACGACCTCGGCCAGGACGTCACTCTGCCCGTCGAGAGCGCCCGGAGCATCGTACGGGCCATTCTCGAGCGCAAGTACGCCCATCTGTGCTCCAATGCCTATATCGAGAGAGTCGTCGCCTCCTTTCGCGACGACCCCGTCGTGCTGCGCCCCTACCGGTATCTGAACCCCCACACGCCCCCTCCCCCTCCGCGCGGAGCGATACCCCTCGACCGACAGATTCCCCTGCTTGTCAACGATCGCCACGACATCCATCATGTGCGTGAGCGCGGCTATGTGGAGTCGCCGGTGCGCATCGCTTCCATACTGGAGGAACTGGAGCGCACGCCGTACTTCCGAAGGACGGCGGTGCGGCGATTTTCGGACCGCCACATTCGGGCGGTGCACGACACCGGCTTCGTCAACTACCTGAAAGCCGTCTGCGAAAAGCTTCCGGAAGACGAGGCGGTCTACCCCTACGTCTTTCCGATCCGCAACGTCGCCCGCCCTCCCAAGGAGCGCGCCGTCCGGGCGGGTTACTACTGCATCGACACCTTTACGCCTCTGACCCGCAACGCCTGGCTGGCGGCGGCCCGGGCCGTCGACTGCGCCCTGACCGGCGCCCGTCTTCTCCTGGAAGGACACCGCCACGCCTACGCCCTGGTGCGCCCTCCGGGGCATCACGCCGAGCGGCGGGTCTTCGGCGGCTTCTGCTATTTCAACTCCGCGGCGGTGGCCGCCCACCACCTCTCGGCCTTCGGCAAAATCGCCGTTCTGGATATCGATTATCACCACGGCAACGGCACCCAGGATATCTTCTACGAGCGCGCCGACGTCCTCACCGTCTCCATCCACGGTCACCCCCGCTTCGCCTATCCCTATTTCAGCGGATTCGAAGACGAAAAGGGAAACGGCGCCGGGAGCGGATACAACCTCAACATCCCTCTTCCCGAGCACGTCGACGGCGTCGCGTATCGCCGCGCTCTGGGCAGGGCGCTTCGCCGGATTGCCCGCCACAAACCCCTCTTCCTCGTCGTCGCCCTCGGCCTCGACCCCGCCCAGGGAGACCCGACCGGCACCTGGAGTCTGCAGCCGAGAGATTTCCTCGAAAACGGGCGCCTTCTCGGCTCGCTCCATCTTCCGATCCTGGTGATACAGGAAGGGGGATACGACAGCCGTATTCTGGGAACGAACGCCCGGCATTTTTTCACTGGTCTTTGGGCCGGGGCGTACGGTCATCACCACGAACCGGAGGGACATGACAAGGGAGACATCCAATGAACGGACGAACTGTCACGCTCGCACTGGGTTTGGCGCTTCTGACCGCCGGTGCTGTTCTGCTGTGGTGGGGGTATGAAGAATCCCGTTCCCTGGAAGGGCAGATATCCCAGTTTTTCACCGGCACCGCCCCCGATCGAGTCCTCTGGAAATACGTCGCCGGCGGTGTCAGCGCCGTCATCGGACTCGTTCTGGTGCTGCGAAAGTGAATTGCCTGGAGATGAGGACTGCAAGAGGACAGACGATCGAAAGGCTCTGCCGGAACGACCCTTTCGATCTGCTGGTGATCGGCGGCGGAGCGACCGGCTGCGGAACCGTCCTCGATGCCGCTTCGCGCGGGCTGAAGACGGCCCTTATCGAGAAGAACGATTTCGCCGAGGGGACGAGCAGCCGCAGCACCAAGCTCGTCCATGGCGGGGTGCGCTATCTCGAAATGGCGATCCGGGGACTCGACCGCGCACAATATGAACTGGTGCGCGAAGGACTCCACGAGCGCGCCCTCCTGCTCCGAAACGCACCTCATCTGACGCGCCGTCTCCCCCTGGTGATTCCCCTCTACACATGGACGGAGGTCCCCTACGCTTTCGCCGGTCTCAAGCTCTATGACCTTCTTGCCGGCCGCAAAGGAATCGGTCCCAGCCGTCTCATCGGCCGCGCTGAGGCGCTGAAGCGTTTTCCGATGCTCAGGGCCGAGGGACTCAAAGGAGGCGTCCTCTATCATGATGGCCAGTTCAACGATGCCAGAACGGCTCTCGCCCTGATCGCAACGGCGCAGCAGGAGGGGGCGCTCACTCTCAATCACGCCGAGGCGCTCTCGCTGGTGAAGCAGGGGGGCCGCATCGTCGGAGCGGTGGTGCGCGACCGCATCGGCGGCGCGGAATTCACCCTTCGGGCCAAGGGGGTGATCAACGCCGCCGGTCCCTTCGTCGACAGCATCCGGCGAATGGACGAACCCGAGGCGGCGCCCCTTCTCGAAGTGAGCTCCGGGATACACATTGTTTTGGACGGCCGCTTCGCCCCGCCCGATGCCGGCCTGATGATCCCCAGGACCGATGACGGCCGGCTCCTCTTCATTCTGCCGTGGCAGGGTCATGCCCTGATCGGCACCACGGACGAACCGGCGCAGATCGACGACCACCCCATCCCGAGACAGGAGGAGATCGCCTACCTGCTGCGCCACGTGCGACGCTATTTTTCCCTCGACGTGACGGAGAAGGACATCTTGTCGAGCTGGTCCGGGCTTCGCCCGCTGCTGCGCGACGCCGGTGCCGCGGATACGGCCCGGATCGTTCGCGATCACCTGGTGGAAGTCAGCCCCAGCGGGCTTCTCACCGTCACCGGGGGCAAGTGGACAACGTACCGGCGCATGGCGCAGGACACCGTCGACCGCGCCGTGGAGACCTTCGGCCTTGCGCCCCCTCACCCCTGCCGGACGGAGAACCTCCCGCTGGCCGGCGCAGTCGGTTACCGGGAAGACGGCGCGAAAGCTCTGATGCGCGGCCACGGTCTCGACGTCGGGATCGCCTCTCACCTGCACCGCGCCTACGGCAGCGCCGCGGACAAGGTGGCCGCCCTGGTTCGCGAGGGGCTCGGCGAGCGTCTCCACCCCGACCATCCCTTCATCGAGGCCGAAGTCGTCTACGCCGTCCGCCACGAGCAGGCCGAGCGCGCGGCCGACGTCCTGGTGCGCCGCACTCCCCTGGCCCTTCTCGACAGGAAGGGTGCCGCCGAAGCGGCGCCGCGCACCATCGAGATCATGGCCGAAGAGCTCGGATGGGACGAGCGAAGACGCCGGGCGGAAGCCGAGCTCCTGGACGAGCGGCTGCGGACGGCCCTTTGAGGTGAAAAACCTCTCACCACCCGCTCGCTCCGCTCACTCAAGGCGCAAAGCCCGCAAAGGAAAACCTCTATACAACCCATGATTTTGGTTCTCTTTGCGTCCTTTGCG
>JARFUG010000016.1:0-21940 GCA_029289095.1 Desulfuromonadales bacterium | reverse complement strand
ATGTCCAGATACGTCGCGGCGCTCGATCAGGGGACGACCAGCACCCGCTGCATGATCTTCAACCACGCCGGCGAGAACGTGGCCACTCACCAGATCGACCACGAGCAGATCTATCCCCGCCCGGGGTGGGTCGAGCACGACGCCATGGAGATATGGCAACGGACCGAAGAGGTCATTCTTGCGGCCATGGGCAAAGCCAAGGCGACCGTGGCGGATATCGCCGCCGTCGGCATCACCAACCAGCGCGAGACGACGCTGGCGTGGAACAGGAAGACCGGACTCCCCTACGGCAACGCCATCGTCTGGCAGGACACCCGCACCGACGCCCTCTGCAGGCGTCTGGCCGAAGACGGGGGCCAGGACCGCTTCCGCGACAGGACGGGACTGCCGCTGGCAACCTACTTCTCAGGGCCGAAGATCCTGTGGCTCATGGAGAACGCGCCGGGGGTGCGCGAGGGGGTCGAGCGCGGCGAAGTCCTCTTCGGCACCATCGACTCCTGGCTGATCTGGAAGCTCACGGGGGGACCGGGAAGCGGGGCGGTTCACGTCACCGACGTCACCAACGCCTCGCGCACGTTGCTGATGAACCTCGAAACCCTCGACTGGGACGACGAGATCCTCGGCGAACTCGGCGTCCCGAGGACCGCGCTCCCTGGCATTCGCCCCTCCAGCGATCCGACTTTTTACGGTCTGACCCGAACCGACGGCCCTTTCGGGGGAGAGATCCCCATTTGCGGCGCCCTGGGCGACCAGCAGGCGGCGACCGTCGGGCAAACGTGCTTCGACGAAGGAGAGGCGAAGAACACCTACGGCACCGGCTGCTTCATGCTCCTGAACACCGGCGCCGAAATCGTCCATTCACGGCACGGCCTCATCACCACTGTCTGCTACCGCTTCGGCGACGAGAAGCCGGTCTATGCCCTGGAGGGGTCGATCGCCATCGCCGGCGCCCTGGTCCAATGGCTGCGCGACAGCCTGGGGATCATGGAAACCTCGGCGCAGATCGAGACCCTCGCCCGGACGGTGGAGGACAACGGCGGGATCTACTTCGTGCCGGCCTTCTCGGGGCTTTTCGCCCCGCACTGGCGAAGCGAGGCGCGGGGGCTGGTCGTCGGGATGACCCGGTTCACCCATCGCGGGCACTTCGCCCGCGCCGCCCTGGAGGCGGTCGCCTTCCAGACCCGGGAGGTCGTCGACGCCATGGCGGCCGATTCGGGGGTCCCTCTCAAGGCCCTTAAAGTCGACGGGGGGATGACGGCCAACGAACTTCTGATGCAGATTCAGGCCGATGTTCTGGGGGTCCCGGTGATCCGTCCGAAAATCGCCGAAAGCACCGCGCTGGGAGCGGCCTATGCGGCGGGGCTCGCCGTGGGGTACTGGGCGGGGACGCACGATCTGAGGAAGAACTGGGGAGTCGACCGGACCTGGAACCCGTCAGAGGAGGGGGGCCTTCGCACGGACGGCTATCGGATGTGGAAAAAGGCGGTGGAACGCACCTTCGGCTGGCTGGAGGAGCCCCCTCTGTGATGCGGCGCCTTTGAAATGGGAAAGAAAGGTGATATATTAAAAGTATGTAAAGTATTCTGTCCAGAGGATCTTCTGAAAAGCCGAAAGGAGAAAACCATGGCGGAAAAAGAGAAGACCACCGGGAAAAAAGGACCCGGATACTATTGCGAAGTCTGTCGATGCAAAATCAGCAGGGAAGAAGCTGAGAAGACCTCCTACGCGCATTGCGGTCGCAAGATGACCCAGATGGAAGTCATCTACATGAGCGACCCGTCTCCCAGCGGTCCCTAAAAACAAGTGAGGAGCGAGGCCCCTACTCCTCACTCCTCACTTCCTTCAGAACCTCACCTGCGCCCTGTACTCCAGGACCGTCTCCCCCCCCGCCGGAACGCCGATGCGCCAGAGGGCCTCGCGGGCCGATCTCTTTTCGTGAGGGTGGGATTCCTGCACGATCTCCCAATCGCCGGGCATCGGCTCCACCACTGTTACCGTCACGTCTCTATCCCCGGCGTTTCGCACTGCGATACGGAAAGCCGACTCGAAGCGCTGCTCGCGCTCGGGGGCCGGCAGTCTGCGGAAGTCGGTCTGGATGCGGTCGGCCCTCAGGTCGAAGGCGTTGCCGAGGTTCAGCCGGAGCGTCTCTCCCCTCGGGGTGTGGCCGATGGTGTCTTCGCCGATGAACTGCGCCCGTCCCCTTGCGTCCGGCTGATAGACGCGCACCACCCCTCGGGGGAGGGGAACCCCGAGCCCGGCGCCGGCATCGTTGACGAACTCGACGAAGATCGCCACGGGAAGGTTGCGGCCGATCTCCGCATGGCGCCCGCGGTAATAGAATTCCTGCCCGTACAGCAGATACTCGCGTTTTGCCGGGACCTTTTCGGCGGAGACGAGGTTCACCTGGCGGACCTGGTTCGGCTCGAGGGTGACGGGGCGATCGAGGGTGTAGAGGTGGTAATCGAAGAGTTCCTCCCGCTGCACGGCCGGTGCGGCGACCATGAGATCGCGCGCGACCGCTTCAGCTCTGAAGGGGACGCCGTTGCGCACACGGTGGACGTCCCCGGCGACGAACTGAACGCGCGTATCGGGGAAGCGCGTCTTCGTGCCATTGACCAGGGTGATCCATCCGGAGACGTCGAGGCTTCGACCGTCGGCCGAGAGCTCAGCGACATAGTCGCTCCGCCACGAAAAGCCCGTGCTCAGGTAGCGCAGCTCCAGTTCGTGTGGGCGAGGCGGGGCGTCGGCATCGAGATCGACGGCCAGGGTGGGGAGCGCCCGCAGCCCGGCCGGGACCTCGGGAAAGACGATGCGCCCGGGGACCTGCGTTTCGATGCGCTCGCCGATGCGCAGGACCACCCCGCCGTCGACGGAGAGGACGTGGGCTTCGACCTGCGTCTCCTCGCCGGTTGCGGGGTTCACCGAGACGACGCCGACGGTGCGCCCGAGATGTCTCTGGAGCAGGGCTTCCGGGGTGAGCAGATCGAAATCGAAACGCATCTCGCGCACGGCTATCGCACCGGCGCTCACGCTGCGCAGGGCTGCGCTCTCCGGGCGCAGCCGGGAGCTGACGTCGAGGAAGGCCAGGGTGTTCGCCCCGGCGACCAGATCGACCCGGCGCCGGTCGGTGATCAGAGCCAGATCGTCCTGATAGACGGTCATCTCCAGGGACTGGCGCTCGGCGCCGGTGACGCTCTTCTCCTGGGCGAGAGCTTCTCCGGAGAAGAAAAGAAGCGTCAGCGCCGAAAACACGAATATCCTTCTCATTGCAGAACTCCCTTGTTAAGGCAGAAGCCAGGAGCCAGAATCCAGGCGCCAGAATAAAACCCTTTTCAGCCTCCCCTTGCCTCTTGCACCTCACTCCTCAATCCTCACTCCTGGCTCCTGGCTCCTGGCTCCTGGCTCCTGGCTCCTGGCTCCTGAACACTATCACGAAGATACGCCGCCCGGCTAGCGCTTCCCGCGGCAGAGCACCTTGAGAGTGAGGGCGTTTCGGACGGCGTGGCCGCCGATGTCGTTGTTGAAGTAGACGAAGACCTTCTTTCCCGCAGAGAGCCATCCGGCGATTTTCCCAGCCTGCCCGGAGAGAAATCTGTCGGAGTAGCTTCCGCTGTAGGAAGCTTCGGAGGAGCCGTGAAAGCGAAGGTAGACGGCGCCGGAGGTCACCCACTCCGGCGATCCCCCGCTCTGGCCGTGGTCGTGGATGCAGAAGGCGATGCCGTAGCGCTGGAGAAGCGTTCGGATCTCGTCGCTGTGCCAGCTCGCATCGCGGAATTCGAAGACGTGGATAAGCCCTCGGGGGAGCGCCTTCAGAAAATTCTCTAGACGCTGGGAGTCGGCTGGGAACCTGGGCGGAAGCTGGTACAGGAGCGGGCCGAGAGCGGGTCCAGCGCCGCCGATACGGTCGAGGAATTTTTCGAGGCTTGCCTCCGGCTCTTTGAGACGCTTGAGATGGGTGATATAGCGGTTGGCCTTGAAAGTGTAGAGAAAACCCTTCGGCGCCACCTCTCCCCAGTGGACGAAGGTCTTCGCCTCGGGAAGACGATAGAAGGTGTTGTTGATCTCCACCGTGTCGAAGTCACGGGCGTAGTGGCCAAACCAGTCTTTCTGCGGCAGATCCTGAGGATAGTAGTCGCCTCGCCAGTGCGGATAGATCCACCCTGACGTGCCGATGCGCAGATCTTCATCCATCGGGCGCCCCTGCTTTCGTCCTCGCGTGATTCTTCTGACATCTTAGCGACGATGCGGGCGCGGTCAATGCCCTGCAGCCGCTCTCTTTTTGACATCGCACAAACCGGTGATATGTTGCAAGCAGATGAAAAAACATCGGAAATCAAAGAGTTAATGATACGAACGGAACGCAAACCATTAACGAGGATGCAAGCGATGGCAACGCAAACGATCGAGCGACGAGCCGATTTCACCCGCCCCCACTTCCCGTGGATCAGTTGGGGAGCGATCTTCGGCGGTCTGGCGGCAGGCCTCTCCACCTTCCTTCTTCTGGCCATGCTGGGGCTGGCCGTGGGGATCACGGCCATCGACCCGCAGGCCACGGAGCCGGTGGGAAGGGTGCCGGCGATAACAGGCATCTGGACGGGGATCAGCATGATCCTCGCCGCCTTCGTCGGTGGCTATATCGCCTCGCGCATGTCCGGCATGTCGCGGCGCACCGACGGGCTCTTCCACGGGTTTGTCGCCTGGGGAGCCATTACACTGGCTATGATCTATCTCGTGACCACCTCGGTCGGCGCCCTTCTCGGAGGAACCTTCAATATCCTCGGTCAGGGGCTGCAGGCGGTCGGGACGATCACCGGAGCCGCAGCCGAGGGTCAGGATCTTACGGCGGTCATCACGGGAACGCCGGGAGTGGAGGTCAGCCCCGAGGCCCTGAGCACCCTGCAGGAACAGCTCGGCGCCGGTGATCGCGAGGGAGCGATCGGGACGATGGTCGCCATGGGTTTCACCCGTGAGCGCGCCGAACCGCTGGTCGACCAGGGGATGGCCTTGATCGGAACGGCCCAGCAGATCGAGGGGCAGGAAGTGGCCGCTGCGGCGGTCGAAGGACTGACCCGGGCCGCATGGTTCATCTTTGCAGGGCTTTTTCTCTCGATGGCGCTCGGAATCGTCGGCGGATGGGTCGGCGCCCAGTCGAGTGTGAAACGTCGGGGACCTGCGATCGCACATTGAAGCCGAGATAAAAGAGAGCCCGCCGGGCATCGCCGGGCGGGCTCTTCTTTTCTTGCTTGGGTGATCGGTGAGGGACCCCCCTGACCGCAAAGCGGCCTGGGGACCTGCCTTGCCCCCCCTATGAAATAGGGGGGGTGGCCCACAGGGCCGGGGGGGTTACCGATTCGCGTTCTGCAAGAATCTGTAGAAGTCGGAGTCGGTGGACAGAACGAGGCGGGAATTCTCCCGGACCGTCTTCTGGTAGGCTTCCAGAGTCCGGCGGAAGGCATAGAACTCGCCGTCCAGACCATAGGCCTCCGAGTAGATGGCCGCCGCTCTGGCGTCGGCGTCGCCGCGGATCTCCTCGGCGCGGCGGAAGGCTTCGGACTCGATGGTGCGCAGATCCCTCTGCATCGCACCGAGGATGTCGGCCCTCTCCCCCTCCCCTTCGGAGCGGTACTGGGCGGCCACCTGCTTGCGTTCGGAGACCATGCGCTCGTAGACGCGCTGGCGCACCTGCTCGACGTAGTTGATGCGCTTGATCTGCACGTCGATGAGGTCGATTCCGTACTCGGGAGTCATTCCCCGGGCCTCGCGCAGAATATTGGCCAGGATCTCCTCGCGCCCGATGAGGTTGTCGACATCGATTTCCTCCCCTTCGAATTCGATCACCTCGTCGCGCACCCCGCTCGGAGGGGTGTAGTCTGCGCCGCGGACGAGCTCGACCAGAAGGTGCCCGGAGACGGCGTCGCGCACCACCGAGTCGATGATGTCGTCGAGGCGGGCCTGGGCGCCGCGCTCATTGTGGACCGAGCGATAGAAAACGAGGGGATCGGCGATGCGCCAGCGGGCGGTGACGTCGACCCAGATGTAGCGCTTGTCGCGGGTCGGGATCTGGTTCGGATCGCCGTCCCACTGCACGATGCGGCGCTGGAAGCGGTGCACGTCCTGCACCATGGGGAGTTTGAAATGGAGGCCGGCGTAACGCACTTCGCCGATGGGACGACCGAACTGGGTGACGATCGCCTGCTGTCCTTCAGCGACGACGAAAAGGCTTCCGGAGGCCAGTGCGATGGCCACGACGACTACAACGATAATTGCGGAATGCTTCATTTATTTCGCCGCTCCTCTCATAACGTCCTGACGCAGGGGAAGGAGCTGCAGCGGGCCTCCCTGCGTTCCGTTGCCGTCGATGATGTAGACCTCCTGGAGCCGGGGGAGGATCTCCTCCAGCGTTTCGAGATACAGGCGCTTGCGCGTCACCTCGGGGGCCTTGCGGTACTCATCGAGCAGCGCCTTGAAGCGGGCCGCCTCCCCTTGCGCCCTGTTGACGCGCTGGACGGCATACCCTTCGGCCTCGAGAATGCGGCTTCTCGCCACACCGCGTGCATGCGGGACTTCCCGGTTATACTGCTCGCGCGCCTGCAGGATCATGCTCTCCTTCTGCTGCTCGGCCTCGTTGACCTCGTTGAAGGCGGCCTTGACCGGACCCGGAGGGTTGACGTCCTGGAAACGCACGGTGACGATGCGCACTCCGATGTCGTAGCTGTCGAGGATGCTCTGCAGGTCTTTCTGGATGTTCATCGCCAGGGCCGCACGCTCGGTCGTCAGGACCTCGGTGACGTTGGAGTTCCCCACGACGCGGCGCACCACCGATTCGGAGATGTCGCGAATCGTGTTTTCCGGCCTGTAGATGTGAAAGAGGAACTTGTACGGATCGCGAACCTGGTACTGAACGATCCACTCGATGTCGGTGACGTTCAGGTCGCCGGTCAGAGTCAGCGACTCCTCTTCGAGCCCCCGCTTGGTATAGCTGGTGCGGTCGCCCTGGACCATGCTGCGAAAGCCGAAGTCCTCCCTCAAAACGCGGCCGGTCTTGACGAGATAGACCTGGTCGATCCCGAAGGGGATCTTGAACTGCAGCCCCGGGTCGGTGAAATGGGAGAACTTCCCGAGGCGCAGCACGACCCCGGTCTCTTCGGTGTCGACTTTGTAGAAGCTGCTCAGGGCGGCCCACACGAGCAGAACCGCCAGTCCGATTGTTGCGAATACCTTCAGGGGGGGCTTCTGCCCCTTCATGCGGTTGACAAGTTCGATGACCTTCTCTTCAACCTCATCGCCCTTGCGTCCCCATCCACCGTCCTGCATCATCGTTCTTTCCTCTCTGCCGCGATCCGACCGTTTGATGGGGCCGGATGCGAAAAAAAATCGCCGGGCCATCCCACTCATGGCTCAGCGGCTTTGGATAACTTTATGAATCCTCAAGTCTGCGAATGAAAGAAAAATATCCTCTTCTTTGGGTCGCTGTCAAATAAAACCGGATTTGGTTGTTCCGATTCTTCCCACATTCCGCTGAGTTCCTTCGAAGCGCCCTTGCTCCGGAGAGACTTTCTGCTACCGTTGCTCCTGTGTTCCTGCTTGAGGGGGGGAAGGGCTCCGCAATGATCGATCGTCAGCGCGTCCGTGAGCGTCCCCCCGGGTGGCCTGTCATGCACCAGACGTGGGACTGTCTTCTTTTTCTGCACTGGCCCGTTGCCGTCGCGCAGCTCAGGCCTCTGGTCCCCCGCGATCTGGAGATCGACACTTACGGCGACACGGCATGGATTGGCGTGACCCCCTTCACGATGCGCGGAGTCCGTCCCCCGCTTCTCCCTCCTCCCCCCCTTCTGAGCCGTACCCATGAAATCAACGTGCGCACCTACGTTCGACACGGCGGGGTTCCGGGAATCTGGTTTCTCTCCCTCGATGCCAACAATCTCCTCGCCGTGCTCGGAGCCCGGCTCGTGTTTCATCTGCCGTACTTTCAGGCCCGCATGCACCTGAGCAGGGAGAATCGCACCGTGCGCTTCTCATCGCACCGCACCCGGGGCGCCGCGCCGCCGGCAGACTTCCAGGGGGCCTGGCAGCTCGGAGAAGGATTGCCTGCAGCGGCGCCGGGCACGCTCGAGTTCTTTCTCATCGAACGCTACTGCCTCTACACGAAGGCGAGCGGGGGACGACTTCTGCGCGGACGGATCCATCACGTCCCCTGGCCTCTGCGATCCGCCAAGCTTCTGCACCTCGCCTCCACCATGATCGAGTCGCACGGCCTCCCCCCTCCGGCCGAAGAGCCCCTGCTTCATGCGCAGTCCGAACCGCTGCGCGTGGGGATATGGCCCCTGGAAACCGTCACCTGACACCTGTCGCGCAAGCCGTCTACCGCAGGGGAAAGCGCTCCGCGAGGAACCCTGCGATCTGCACTTCCGCCCGCGCCAGCGAACGCGCGGCAAGGGGGCTGAGTCCTTCTCCAAATCCGAAATCATTTCCCGGAATCGTTGCAAGCCAGGCCGGCGGGCGCAGGGCGTAGAGCCGCCGGGCGAGACCAAGGAGGGCGGCAGGGCTGAGGTGATGACCCAGAGGGGGGGGAGTTTCGTCCTCGGCCAAGGGACGCAGCAGCGCCACGTCGGCATCGGCCTCGCCCACGCAGGCGTCGGCGAACAGGGCGCAGCAAACACCGGGTTCGGCCAGGGCGGCGGCGAGGTCGGGGGTGAGCTGGTGGCGAACGAGGACGCGCAGGTCGGGGCGTCGGCACATATGGGCGACACGGTAAGCCAGAAGAGGCCCCGCGCCGTCGTCTCGACGAAAGGGGTTGCCGCAGGCGATGAGCAGGATCATGGGCGTCCGCCCTTCAGCGCCGGCGGCGATCGAGAAGGTTCCCCCCGGCGTCGACAAGAGAGATCTCGAGGGGGAGGGTCCCGGCCGCATGGGTGGCGCAGGAGAGGCAGGGATCGTAGATGCGGATGCCGTGCTCGACCCGGTTGAGGAGCCCCTCGTCAAGGCGATCTGCGCGCAGGTGTTCCTTGGCGATCTGCAAAACGGTGCGGTTCATCGCCTGGTTGTTCTGGACTGTGGCGATGAAGAGGTTGACCCGGGTGAGAAGGCCGTGTTGGTCCACCTCGTAATCGTGAAAGAGGGTTCCCCGGGGGGCCTCGGCCACCCCCACCCCGCGCTGCCGGTTGACGCCGGCGTGGGCGCGGACGTGGGAACTGGTGATCTCCGGATCTTCCAGGAGCTGCGCCATGCGCTCCAGCCCGTGCAGGATCTCGATCAGGCGCGCATGATGGTAGTAGAAGCTGTTTGTGACCGGCCCCCCTTTCTCGCCGTAGGCGCGGAAGCGGCGCAGTTCCTCGTCAGCCAGGGGGGTCCCGGCTTTGTGCGCCGTGTTCAGGCGCGCCAGAGGCCCCACCCTGTAGACGCCTCCCCAGCCGTCGCGCCCCCGCGGGCGATAGTAGGGGAACTTCATGTAGGACCAGGGCTCCTGGGCCTCCTCGAAAAACTCATCGTAGCGATGCGCCGGGAGATCGTCCTCCACGATGTGTCCACGGCTGTCGATGAGTCGCAGCGTCCCTCCGAAGTTCTCCAGCCCCTCCTCGGGGGTGAGCATTGCCAGAAAGAGGCTCGGAAAGTTGCCGTAGGCCGCGACTTCGGCCGGATGCGATTCGAGAATGCGGCGGTTGAGGTCGAGAAACTCCCTGGCGATCTGCAGATATTCCGGAATCATCGCCAGGATCGCGTCGCGGGTCTGCACCGTGAGAGGATCGCGCACCCCGCCGGGGACGACCCAGGTCGGGTGGATGCGGCGTCCTTCGACCAGGCGCACGACCTCCTGTCCGAACTGGCGCAGCCGGATTCCCTTTCGGGCGATCTCCGGAAACGCTTCAACCAGCCCGAAGAGGTTTCGCTTTGCCGAATCGCTCTCGAACCCCAGAAGAAGGTCGGGTCCGCTCAGGTGGATGAAGCTCAGGGTGTGGCTCTGGATGATCGTTGCCCAGTTCACCAGGCGACGCAGCTTGGCCGCGGTCGGGGGGATGCTGACGCCGAGAATGGCGTCTCCGGCAGCCGCCGAGGCGGTGGAGTGGCTCGTCGGGCAGATGCCGCACACCCGCGCCGTGATCCCGGGCATCTCCCAGAAGGGGCGACCGACGCAGAACTTCTCGAATCCCCGAAACTCGGTGACGTGAAACTGTGCGTCCGAGACTTCACCCGCCTCACCGAGAAAGAGGGTGATCTTGGCGTGCCCCTCGATGCGCGTGACGGGCTCGATATGAACGGTTCGGGTCATGGAGTGCGTCCCCTTCCAGGCCGGACCGATCCGCTGGATCGGCGGGGATCGTTCTGATGGTTTCTCATCCGAAACTCCGCTCTTCGGGTGCAGGCTCCGCCCTTTTTCCCTCCAGCAGCGCAAGGAGCGCAGGCCATGTCCGCTCGGGGTCGGGGGGGCACCCCGGGATGAAGGCGTCGACGGGAAGGACGTGATGCAGGGGGTACGACTTGGGCAGAAGCCGCGGCAGGACCTCCGAGGCCTCGCTGCCGTAGGGGGGGTCTCCGGGCACATGGCCGTAGGACTGCACCAGAACCTCCTCGGGGGTGAGAACGTTTCGCAGGGAACTCACGTTGCCGGTCACGGCGCAGTCGCCGAAGCTGACGACGATCTTGGTCCTCTGACGGATCTCGCGGTAGAGCTCAAGGTTCTCGGTGTTGTTGATTGAGCCCTCGACGATGGTGATATCGACATCTTTCGGGAACGCCTTGATGTCGGTGAACGGTCCGTAGACCAACTCCGTCCGTTGGCTGAGGTCGATCAGGAGCTCTCCCAGATCGAGAAAGCTCATATTGCATCCCGAGCACCCCCCCAGCCAGACGGTGGCGAGCCTGATTTTGCGCTCTTCCGTCGAATTCGTCACGACCACCTCCGTGGGGGCGTCCGCCCTGACCGCCCTTCTCTGTCTATCTTTCGCTCGTCGCCGCTCCGGGGCCGGACCTGCTGCGCCCCGCAAGGGGTTGCTCATGGACTCGCGCACTGCCCTCAGCTCCGCCGCCTCTCGACGAACGGCTGTGCGCTTCTGCGTCTTTTGATGATATCCATCAGAAAGCTGTTGTCCTTGACCATCTCGCCGACCGTCACCCCCTTGTGAAAGAGGGCTCCGACGGGGCAGACCTGCACGCATTTGCCGCAGCGTGTGCAGCTCGTACTCTCCTTCCAGGGGCGGTCGAGGTCGATGACCACCCGTTCGGTCGTCCCCCGTCCGCGCACATCCCAGGTGTGGGCCCCTTCCACCTCGTCGCACACGCGCACGCAGCGGGTGCATAGAATGCAGCGGTTGTGGTCGAGACCGAAGAGGTCGTGACTGATATCCATCGGCAGAGGCGGATTGAGATAGTCGAAGCGCACATGGTCGACCCCGAGGCGGGCGGCCATTGACTGCAGTTCGCAATGGCCGTCGACGACGCAGACGGCGCAGTAGTGGTTGCGCTCGGCGAGGAGCAGTTCGACGAGCATCCTTCGGTAGTTCTCTAGGCGCGCGCTGCGGGTGACGACGTGCATCCCCTCGGCGGCGACCGTGGTGCAGGAGGTGAAAAGCCTTTGCTCCCCCTTGAGCTCCACGACGCACAGGCGGCATCCTCCCCAGGGGCTCAGCCCTTCGAGCCAGCACAGGGTGGGGATCTCTATTCCGGCGTCGCGGCTGACTTCGAGGACGCTCTGGCCTGCCCGGCCGCTGACGAGGTGGCCGTCGATGGTAAGGGTAATGACCGACATCAGATCCCCTCCATTTCACTGCGGGCGCTCTGCATCTGCGCCGCCTGGCGGTCGCCGAGATGCTCCCGAGGGACATCGGTGAAGCGGCAGACGCCGGCGGGGCAGCGATGTTCGCGGATATGGGCGTGGTACTCGTCACGGAAATAGCGCAGCGTCGCCAGGACCGGATTGGGGGCGGTGGCTCCCAGACCACAGAGGGAGGCTTCCCGGGCCAGAGCGCACAGCTCCTCGAGCCGCTCGATCTCCCCCTCGACGGCGCTGCCGCTGGTGATGCGTTCGAGAATCCGGTGCATCTCCACCGTCCCGGCACGGCAGGGGATGCATTTGCCGCAGCTCTCATCGAGGCAGAAGTCCATGAAATATTTGGCCACATCGACCATGCACGACTTCTGTCCCATGACGATGAGCCCCCCCGACCCCATGATGGAGCCTAGAGCGGTGAGGCTTTCGTAATCGACTGGAGTATCGAGATGCTCGCGCGGAATGCACCCGCCGCTCGGGCCTCCGGTCTGGGCCGCCTTGAACGTCTCCCCCTCGCTCATCCCGCCCCCCACCCCCTCGACGATCTCGCGCAGGGTGATCCCCATGGGGACCTCGATGAGCCCCGCGGTGCGCACCTCACCGACGAGGGCGAAGATCTTCGTCCCCTTGCTCTTTGCTGTGCCGATGGCGGCGAAGGCCTCCGGGCCGTGACGCAGTATCGGCGCCACCGCTCCGAGGGTCTCCACGTTGTTGATCAGTGTCGGCTGGTTCCAGAGCCCGCGCTGGGCCGGATAGGGGGGGCGGGGAGAGGGGTTGCCGCGCCCCCCCATGATCGAGTTCATCAGGGCGGTCTCCTCGCCGCAGACGAAAGCGCCGGCGCCGAGGCGCAGGTCGATGCGGAAGCGGAAGCTGCTGTCGAGCACCCGGGCGCCGAGCAGCCCCAGGCGCTCGGCGTCGCGGATCGCCTTCTCCAGGCGCTTGGCGGCCACCGCGTACTCGCCGCGCACGTAGATGAACCCCTTGTCCGCGCCGACGGCGTAGCCGGCGATGGCCATCCCTTCCAGGATCTTATGGGGGTCGGACTCCATCAGGGTGCGGTCCATGTAGGCCCCCGGGTCCCCCTCGTCGCCGTTGGCCACCACGAACTTGCGCTCCGCGCGGGCCTTGCGCACAAGATGCCACTTGAGTCCGGTCGGATAGCCGCCGCCGCCGCGTCCGCGCAGACCGCTACGGGCGATCGCCTCGCAGACCTCTTCGGGCGTCATCTCGTGCAGCGCCCGGCCGAGGGCGGCGTAGCCGTCTCGGCCGATGTAGTCGGCGATGTTCTCCGGATCGACCCTGCCGCTGTTCTCCAGCACCCAGCGCGTCTGACGGGTGAAGTAAGGAAGATCGGGGGCCAGGACGTGCTCTGGCGGACCCTCTTCGTCTGCCGCGTGTCTGCGCAGAAGAACCCTCGCCATCTCCGGCGTCACCCGCTCGTAGGCCGTCTCCTGCCCACCCCGGTGCTGCACCGTCACGCGGGGACCGCGGCTGCACGGCCCCATGCAGCCGGTGGCGACGACGGCCACCTCTCCCTTGCGCCCCTCTTCGGCGATCCCCTCCTCCAAAGCCGCGCGAATGGCCGGAGCTCCCGACGAGAGGCACGGAGTGCTGTAGCAGACCAGGAAGCGCACCCTCTGCTCCCCTTTTGCCTGCCGCGCCCGGTCCCTGAGCTGATCGAGTTCGGCACGGTTCATCGCATCTCCCTCCCGCTTTCGCCCCCGCTGAGAAGACCGCGCACCTGTTCGAGCACGGAATCGGCCGTCTCATTCCCCAGCACCTTTCCGTCGAGGGTCAGCATCGGCGCCAGAGAGCAGCTCCCCAGGCAACGGGCCGCTCCCACGTGGAGCCTGCCGTCAGGGGTCGTCTCTCCCGCCTTTATGTCGTACGCCTTCTCCAACACCGTAACGATCTCTCCGGCTCCCTTGACATAACAGGCCGTGCCGGTACAGACGATGCAGCTATGCTCTCCTTTGGGACGCAAGGAGAAGAAGTGATAGAAGGTCGCCACGCCGAAGACCTGGCTCTCCGGCACGCTCATCGAGCGGGCGATGACGTGCAGGATCTCCTCACTCAGAAATCCGTACGATTCCTGCGCCACGTGAAGAACCTCGATGAGGGCGTCCGGGCGGTACTGGACCCTCTTCATCGCGCGTTCCACCATACGAAGTCGCGGATCGTCACCGGCGGCGGGGTCGCTCCCCCGTGCGCTTCGATTCGGCTCGGCCAATGATATCCTCCGATCACTCCAGGCCCTCCGTCCGGGGGGGGGCGGTTTCGCAAGTAGGGTAATCAAAGGTCGGCGTTATTCAACCCCGCACGAAGAATAAATTTATGCAAAATTAATTAGACTGGAAGCAGGAAAGGGCCATGGGAACACCCCATGGCCCTTTGGAAGGGAAAATCCCGTGTGGAAGAGTCAGAGTCCTTCGCCGGCCGCTTCGGATCTGTCGCTGCCCTGGAGCCGCGCGAATCGCGATCCGTCGGTTTCGGCCCGGTGCTCGAAAGCCCGATCGAGGATGCGGGGAGCCTCTTCCCATCTTTTGGGCGAGTTGAGCAGGACGAGCAGCACCTGAGCCCCATTCCTTTCGGCTGCGACGATGAGACAGGGACCGGCCCTGCTGGTGAACCCGGTCTTCACCCCGGCCAGACCATCGTAGAATCCGAGAAGCTTGTTGCTGTTGACGAGCTGAAAGGAGCGCTCTCCGGTGATGTTCTGGATGTCGATCCCGCACTGCACGACCAGAGAGCGGAAGATGGAGTGGTCCAGGGCGGCCTCGGCCAGCCGGGCGAGATCGACTGCGGTGGAATAGTGATCGGGGTGATCGAAGCCGCTGGCGTTCACGAAATTCGTGTTTCGCAGACCGAGGGCCGCAGCACGTTCGTTCATCAGAGCGGCGAAACGTTTCTCACTTCCGGCGACATGCTCCGCCAGGGCGACCGCGGCGTCGTTGCCCGAACGGATCAACACCGCCGCCAGAAGGTCCCGGACGAGGAACTGCTCACCTGCCTCGATCTGCAGACGGCTCCCCTTCTGGGCCGCTGCGTTTGCGGAGACGGTGACGATCTCGTCCAGGCGCGCCTTCTCCAGAACCACGAGCGCCGTCATCATCTTCGTCAGGCTCGCCGGGGGCAGTCTGCGCTCGGCCCGGTAGGACCAGAAGACGGTGTCGCCCGATTTGACGAGATAGGCTGCAGCCGCATCCGGGAAAGGATTGACGGCATGGACCGGGGCTGCGCTGAGAATAAAAACCAGAAGAAGCAGACATCGCCCGACGAAGCGCTGGGTCATCGAAATCCTCCTGGACGGACAAAGATGTTCATTGGATGAATGCAGCAAACGGATATGTCTTGAGAGCCAACTTCCGGCAGCATCCGGTGCACCCGAATACCTAATGGGAATACCATGAAAGTTTCACCTGTGCAAAGGTTTCCGGAGCAGTTTTTGGTTTGATACGAATTGAACTTTAGTTTGATTAATCAGGAAGTTTCACACCCCGGAGACAAGGCGGGAACAGGTTTGGTCAGCAGAGACGGCAGGCGGTTTGCAGTGCGTGGGAGGTGGGATTTTTGGCGTCTACGTCAGGGAGGAACGCATGGATGGACGAAATTCTACCTCGAGTTCGCCGAACAGGGAACTCAACTCAAAAATGGCGAAATAGGCCCTGATCTTTTCCCAGTCGAGGGTCTGCCCATGGACATCGAGGATCGCCTCGATGTCGGCCAGATCGGAAGAGCGGCGCCTGGCATCGTTGGCAAGCGCCTGCACCTTGAGGCCGATCAGATCCTCCGGGAGAACGACCCGGATCGTGAGCGCGCCGTCGAAGGCCTCGACCTGCCGGGCGCGATCGAGCATCTCCAGAGACGCCGGCCGAAAGGCGTGAAGGAAATCGACTTCCCCGAAAGCGGCCAGCGGCGAGGTGTAGCGGCTGCAGTTCTCCGAGCGCATCAGCGGTTCGTACTCAAGCCCCAGCATAATCCGGTCGACCTCATCGAGGTTGTCGCGGTGAACCAGAAAGTTGAGATTCTCGGTGGGCCGACGGATTCCCCACAGCCCGAGGGCGAGCCCCCCGATGAGTGCGTAGCGCACTTCACGCTCTTCGAAGGTGCGTACCAGTATTTCGCTGATCTTCTTCAGGTCCATAGGTAAGGCTCCGGGCATTTCAGATCATTATACCATGCATCGGAACTCACAGGCACCAAGGAGCGAAGTCAAAGTGAGCGCCTCAGGCAGGCTCCAGTCCCGCAAACTTGAGAAGGAGTTTCTTGGACCCTGCGGTATTGAAATAGATGGTGACCTTCTGGTTATCGCCGCTCCCCTCGATGCGCCGCACCGTTCCGATGCCAAATTTGACGTGACGCACGCGCGTCCCGAGGCGCAGCCCCTCTTCGGGCTCCGGGACGAGGCGGACCTCTTCGAAGGTCGAATCCTCAAAGGGCGGAGCTTCGCTCTTGCCCGCCTCGGCGCCGAAGGAGGCGGGGGGGAATTGCTCGAAGATCGAGGCGAGATTGTGAGAAGCGGTCTTCTTCAAAGAGGGAGGCGCCGATGGCGCCTCGCCCCCCCCCTCCACGAGATGGGCAGGGATCTCCCCCAGAAACCGGCTCGGGGGATTGAACTGGAAGTCGCCGTAGATGCGGCGCTGCCTGGCATGAGTGAGATAGAGCTTCTCCATGGCCCGGGTCATCCCGACATAGGCGAGGCGGCGCTCCTCCTCGAGGTCTTCCTCGGCGCCGCTGGTGCGGCTGTGGGGGAAGAGCCCTTCCTCCATGCCGGTCATGAAGACAACGGGATATTCGAGCCCCTTGGCCGCGTGAAGGGTCATGAGAGTGACGCGGTCGAGGCTGCCGTCGTAGCTGTCGAGATCGGTGACAAGAGCGACCTGTTCGAGAAAATCGTGCAGCGTCCCCTCGGTGGCCACATGCTCCTCCATCCCGGCCAGAAGCTGCTCCAGGTTCTGCAGGCGCTCTCTGGCCTCCTCGCGGTCTGTCTGGCTCATCGCCCCGGAGGCCGTCTCGCGCAGCGCCGGGCCGTAGCCGCTCTCCTCGATGAGTTCGGCGGTGAGCTCCGGATAGGGTGTCCGATCGATCTTCTCGCCATAGCGTGCCATCAGTTCGACAAAGCCGGCCACCTTGGAGGCGGCCGCTCCCTTGATGATCCCGCGCTCGATGGCTAGGGCGCAGGCGGGGAGAAAGCCTCCGGCCTCCTCTTCGAGGGCGCCGATGCGCTCGACGGTGGCCGCCCCGATCCCCCGGGCAGGAACATTGACGATGCGTCGGGCCGAGAGGGAGTCGGCGGAGTTGACGAGGGTGCGCAGGTAGGCCAGGACATCCTTGATCTCCATGCGGGCGAAGAACTTCACCCCGCCGACCATGACGTAGGGGAGGCGCTCCTGCACCAGAGCCTCTTCGAGGGAGCGCGACTGGGCGTTGGTGCGGTAGAAGACGGCCACATCGCGCAGGTGATGCCCCCGGCGCTTCAGGCGGGCGATCTCGGCGGCGACGAAGCGGGCCTCTTCGCGGTCGTCGGGAAGGAGCTCGACAGTGAGCTTCTCTCCGGGAGGGTTCTCTGTCCACAGGGTTTTCCCCTTGCGTCCGACGTTCCGGGCGACGACTTCGCCGGCAGCCTCGAGGATCGTCTGCGTCGAGCGGTAGTTCTGCTCCAGGCGGATAACGGCGCATCCCGGCCAGTCGCGTTCGAAGCCGAGGATGTTGCCGATCTGCGCCCCCCGCCAGGCGTAGATCGACTGGTCGTCGTCGCCGACGACGCACACGTTTCCATGGCGGCTTGCCAGATGGCGGATGAGGGCGTACTGCACCTGGTTGGTGTCCTGGAACTCGTCGACGAGCAGATGCTCGAATCGCTCGGCATAGCGGTAAATAACCTCGGGGTGCTCGTCGAAGAGGCGCACCGTGAGCAGGAGCAGGTCGCCGAAATCGACGGCGTTGGCCTGCTTGAGGCGCTTCTGGTACGCCTCGTAGACCCGGGCGGTCAGATCGTGGTAATAGTCCCCGCGCTCCACCTGGTGCGGCAGCAGACCGCGATTTTTGGCCGCGTCGATGGCCGCGGCGGCCGAACGGGGGCGAAGGGTCTTTTCGGGGATTTCGAGTTCCTTGAGGATGGTGCGCAGAAGGCGCTCCTGATCGCTGTCGTCGTAGATGGTGAAGTCGGAGGTGTACCCCAGCGCAGCGATCTCCCGGCGCAGGATGCGCACGCAGGCGGCATGGAAAGTGCTCACCCAGAGCCCCTTCGCCTCGTCCCCCAGAAGCTGCAGGAGGCGCTCGCGCATCTCGGCGGCGGCCTTGTTGGTGAAGGTGACCGCCAGGATGCGCCACGGCGCCACCCCTTTTTCGCGGATCAGGTGCGCCACGCGGTGCGTGAGGGTGCGCGTCTTTCCGGAACCCGCCCCGGCAAGAAGAAGCAGGGGTCCCTCGCCGTGCAGGATCGCCTCGCGCTGGCGGGGATTGAGCCCTTTGAGAAGATCGCTCGTCATTGTTCACCTTGCAGTGTGCGGGCCATCAGAGCCCTGTTGTAGGCCGAGAACATGTCGCGCCGGGAGATGATCCCCACCAGCGTGCGTCCCGTCTCCCTGTCGACCACCGGCAGTTGCTCGATGTTGCGGTAGCCGATCTTTCGCATCGCCTCATCGAGGTTCTCGTCCTCGTGGACGGTGATCACCTTGAGCGTGGCGAGCTCCTTCACCACCACCAGGTCCATGAGGTCGGGTTCGAAGACGACCCCCATGAAGTCCTGCTCCGAGATGATCCCCGTGAGCTCCCCCTTGCGGTTGACCAGGGGGAAGTTGGTGTGCCGCGTGCTCGCCATGAAATCGGTGAACTGCCGCAACGTCATGTTCTCGGGGATCGCCTCGGGATCGCGGCTCATCACCTCGCCGACCCGGATCGACTGCAGAACGTTTCGCTCTTTGCCCCCCTCGAGGTTGATCCCCGCGCGGGCGAGCTCCACCGTCTCGAGGTTCTCCTTTTTGAACCGTCGGCTGATGGAGGTCCCGATGACGCACGTCATCATGATGGGGACGATGACCTCGTAGGAGGCGGTGATCTCGAAGAGGAGAAAGATGGCGGTCATCGGCGCGTGGGTCGCCGCCGACAGAAAAGCCCCCATCCCCACCAGGGCGTAGGCGCCGGGGGAGGCGATCATCCCCGGAAAAAGGATCTGCGCCCCCTTGCCGAAGGCCCCCCCGGCCACCGCCCCGAGAAAAAGGGATGGGGCGAAGAGCCCCCCGGGGAGCCCCGAGCCGAGGGTGATCGAGGTGGCGAGCGCCTTCAGCAGGACGAGTCCCCCCAGCAGGAAGAGCGTTCCGTCTCCGTGCAGAACGGCCTCTATGAATTCGTAGCCGTTGCCGAAAACCTGCGGGAAACCGATGCCGATCGCCCCCACCATCGCCCCCCCGAGGACCGGCTTGGCCATCGGATGGAGGGAGAGGGCATCGAAGCGGTCCTTGATCCGGTAATGGGTGTCGATGAAAAGGGCCGCCAGACACCCGATGATGACCCCGAGGACGAGGTAGAAGGCGAGTTCCCCCGCGTGATCGAGGACGTAGGGGGGGACGACGAACTCCGGATGGTTCCCCAGCAGCGCCCGCGACACCACGGTGCTCATGGCGCTGGCGATGACGATGGAGGTGAAGCTGGTGCGTTCGAAGGAGGAGCGCAGAACGATCTCGTGCGCGAAGAAGACCCCGGCGATGGGGGCGTTGAAGGTGGCGGCCACCCCCCCGGCGACGCCGCAGGCGACGAGGACCTTGAGACGCTCGCCGCTCATCTTGAATCCCTGGCCGATCTGGCTGCCGATGGCGCCGCCGATCTGCGCGATGGGTCCCTCCTGCCCGGCCGATCCCCCTGTGCCAATAACGACGGCGCTCGCCGCCCCCCGGGTGAAGATGGTGCGCCCCGGGATCTTGGCCCCCTTGAGATTTACCGTCGCCAGAAACTGCGGAAATCCGGAGCGCATCTCCGCTCCGAAGAAATAGAACAGGGGCAGGAGAAGAAGGGCGCCGACCACCGGAAAAAAGATCACCAGAAGCCGCGCAGCGCTCCACTCGTCGAAGGAAATCCCGAGGAGTTGCGTCCCCTGGCCGATGACGAGCCAGTGGAAGAACTCGATCGTCATTCGGAAGGCGTAGTTGACCAGTCCGGAAATCACCCCGATGATCACCGCCAGGATGATCATGAAGGTGTTTTCGCTGATGCGCAAACGGCCCAAGGCCGCGGAGCTCAGCTCCCGCAGCCGATGAAAGGGGATGGCGTTCAAAACTGATTTCCCGTGAAGTTCGGTGGATGAAAAAAAAAGATATGCTAGGCCTTCCGTGCGTTCAAATCAACACGAAAGCTGCATATCGGACGGGTTCGGAGGGAAAAAAAGGAGAAAAAGGGTCAGAATCGCACGACGAGGCTCACGATGAAATCGTCCTGCCCCGGGTTTCTTCGGTAGATCCGGGCATTGGAGACGTGTCCGATGGTGGCTCCGATCCCCAGTCGCTCGGTGACATGGTAGACGATCGAAAAACTGGAGCGAAAGATGAAGAATCCCCCGAGGTCCTTGCTGTTCCCCCGGTGGTAGGCGCCGATTCCGCCGAGGGGCGTCAGGATGAAGCGCCCGACGGCGATGTCGACGTAGGCGCCGACATATCCGAAGACGCCGCCGTCTCTGTTCGCCACCGCACCCAGGGCCGGACCGACAAAAGAGTACTTGCGTCCCAGGCGCCCTTCAATTTTGGCGGCGCCCGTCGAATCACCGTCGCCGACGTCGAAGCGCCCTCCCCCGATTTCGAGGACGCTACGGGTGTCCCCGAGAACGTCGAAGGGACCGAGGGAGTAGACGATTTCCTCCCGGGCGTGCGCCACGGCGGAGTTCATCGAAAAACCGACAAGGAGAACAACGAAAATCAGACACCGGTGCATTGGAACAGTCCTTGGTCTTGTATTTTAATCTTGGCAAGGAGCATACAACTCAATATGCCAAAGTCAAATCGAGTCTTCGTCTGCCGGACTGCCCGCTATAATGAGGATATGCGTCCCCTTTTCCGAGCCATCGAACCAACCGTCTACTCCGGCCTTCTGGACGACCCCGTCGTCTCGGTCCGCGTCCGTCCGCGGGGGAAAAGCCTTCTTCTCGACTGCGGGCAGATCACTCATCTGGCCAAGCGCGTCTTGAGGTCGGTTGAAGCGCTCTTCATCACCCATGCCCACATGGACCACTTCATGGGGTTCGACACCTTCGTGCGGCACGTGCACGTCTCTCCCAAGACAATCGATCTCTTCGGCCCTCCGGGCATCGCCGCACGCCTTGAAAGGAAGCTCGGAGGATACGACTGGAACCTCACCGAATCGCACTGGTGCACCTTCCGAGCCCATGAAGTCGGCGGGAACCTCGTGAGCACCTGGTTCCTTCCAGGGGCCGAGGGGTTCCCCCTGCGCTTTGCAGGTGAGACGCAAAGGGCCGACCGCACGATCTATGAAAACCGCCATCTGCGGGTGGAAGCCGAAACGGGGGACCACGGACTCCCTGTCCTTTTCTTTCGCCTCACCGAGACCCCTTCTTTTCTGCTGGACGAAGACAAAGTCGATAGCGAGGGGTTGCAACCCGGGTCGTGGATGGGGGTGCTGAAAAAGAACTTCTATCGGGGGACTCTTGGGGAGGAACCGCTCGAAATCGTGCGAAAGGATCAAGGGGAATGTCGGCGCGAGACGATCGAGAACACCCGCACCCTCTACGAAAGAATCCGCCGGGAGGAGCCCCCCGCGAGCCTCGGCTACTTCACCGATCTCGCCTTCAGCGAAGCAAACCGGGAGAAGATCGTCTCGCTCCTGCAGGGGGTTTCGCTTCTGATCGCCGAGTGCACCTTTCTCGCGGAGGACGTCGAAAAGGCCAGGGCCTCGCGGCACCTGTGCACCGACGACGTCAACACCCTTCTGCAGGAGCTTCGCCCCCGCTTCTTTCTCCCCCTGCACCTCTCCAAGACCTATATCCACCGCACCGCGCAGCTCTACGAAGAGCTGCGCATGCCGCCGGGGACAACCCTCCTCAAGATCCCCGACCACATCCCCCCCCGCCCCCTGATCCCCGCCGAGGTCCCGGCTCCGGCGCCTGTTTTCGATTCGCATTCGAAACCGGCCTCACGCGACGACGCGACGACGCGACGTTAAAACCGGAAA
>JARFUG010000015.1:3461-51457 GCA_029289095.1 Desulfuromonadales bacterium | reverse complement strand
CAGAAGACAGAAGATCCTGAATTCTATTGGATTGCTATCGTTTTTTTTCCTCCCGCAACTTCAACGCCTCCCGGTAGACGTCGCTGCCGGGAAGACCGAATTCTTTGGCCACCTCCCGCACGATCTCCTTCATGGAAAGATTGCTCTTCTCTCGCTGTCGCCTGAGGAGAGCCTCGCGCACCGTTCCGGCCGGTTTCTCTTCCGGCGCCGGGGCGACCAGAAGGACGATCTCTCCGCGCACCTTCTGCGCCCCGAAATGCTCCAGCGCCTCTTTCGCCGACCCTCGAAAAAGCTCCTCGTGCATCTTTGTAAGCTCGCGCGCCACCGCCACCTCCCGCTCCTCGCCCAGCTCCGATGCCAGGTCCCTCAAAGACGCCGCTAGCCGGTGAGGCGCCTCGTAGAAGATGGCGGTGCGGCCCTCCTTCGCCACGGTGCGAAAGGCCGCCTTGCGGCCGGCGGACCTGGCGGGAAGAAATCCCTCGAAGGAGAATCGGTCGGTGGGGAGCCCTGAGATGGACAGGGCTGCGACGGCCGCTGACGGACCCGGGACGGCGACGACGGCGATCCCCTCGTCTCTGCAGCGCCGCACCAGAAGATATCCGGGATCGGAGATGGCGGGTGTGCCGGCATCGGAGATGAGGGCCACCGATTTCCCGGCGCGCAGCTCCTCCACCAGACGCTCCCCCTTGGCGGCCTCGTTGTGCTCGAAATAGGAAGTGAGCCTGGCGCCGATGCCGAAGTGGGTCAGAAGGCGCCTGCTGTGACGGGTGTCCTCGGCCGCCACGAGGT
Organism: Desulfuromonadales bacterium; assembly: GCA_029289095.1. GTDB lineage: Bacteria > Desulfobacterota > Desulfuromonadia > Desulfuromonadales > JACZKF01 > JARFUG01. Next base: position 50,668 of record JARFUG010000015.1, on the reverse strand, counting down.
CGACCTCCTTGAGGACCCGAAGGGCGCGCAACGTGATGTCCTCGAGGTTGCCGATGGGGGTTGCGACGATGTAGAGGGTTCCGGGCATAGGGCCTCGTGAGGAGTGAGGAGTCGCAAGTGAGGTGTAAAAGCCTTTAACTCCTATCTCCTCACTCCTCACTCCTCACCGCCTTTTCCAGCTCTTCGAGCTGCGCCAGCCAGAGGGCGACGCTGGCGTCGCTCGGCATGCGCCAGTCCCCGCGGGGGGAGAGGGCGACGCTGCCGACCTTCGGCCCGTCAGGGAGGCAGGATCGTTTGAACTGCTGCGAGAAAAAGCGCCGGTAGAAGACCATCAGCCAGCGCAGAATCTCCTCATTGCTGAAGGTGTGACCGAAAGCGTGCTGCGCCAAAAAGATGATTTTGGCCGGAGAAAAGCTCAGGCGAACCACATGGAAGAGGAAGAAATCGTGCAGCAGGTAGGGGCCGACCTGATCCTCGGTCACCTGAAGAATCTCTCCATCCTTGTCCGGGGGGAGCAGTTCGGGCGAGAAAGGGGTATTGCAGATGTCGACAAGGATGGCTGCGGTCTCGCCGGAGAACTCCTCCTCGGCACACCAGGAGACGAGATAGCGCACCAGCGTCTTTGGGACTCCGGCGTTCACGCCGTACATCGACATGTGATCGGCATTGTAGGTGCACCAGCCGAGAGCCAGCTCCGAGAGGTCGCCGGTTCCGATGACGAGCGCCCCTTCCTGGTTGGCCACATCCATGAGGATCTGGGTACGCTCGCGCGCCTGGGCGTTCTCGTAGGTGATGTCGTGCTTCTCCTCCGGATGGCCGATATCGGCGAAGTGCTGCCGCACCGCCGCATCGATGGGGATGGTCCGCAGCGTCACGCCGAGCCTTTCGGCGAGCCCCTCGGCATTGCCACGGGTGCGGGAGGTCGTGCCGAAGCCTGGCATCGTCACGGCGACGATCCCCTCCCGGTCGATTCCGAGAGCGTCGAAGGCCTTGACCATGACGAGAAGGGCCAGGGTCGAATCAAGCCCTCCGGAAAGCCCCACGACGGCTTTTTGCACCCCCGTGTGGCGAAGCCGCTTGGCGAGCCCCGTCGTCTGAAGGGCGAAGATTTCCCTGCAGCGCAGGGCCTGCGCCTCTTCCCCCGAGGGGACGAACGGGGTCGCCGTGATATCGCGCTGCAGGGTATGGGCCGGCGCATCGGGGAGGGTGAACGGAATCTGCCGAAAGGATCGCCGGGGCGCAACGACAAAGCTGTTGTTGCGCCGGCGCTCGCCCAGGAGTCGGTCGATGTCGATGTCGGCCGTCGCCAGACGCGTCTCGAAGGAGAAGCGCTCGGTCTGAGCGAGCAGCGCTCCGTATTCGGCGATCAGGGAGTGCCCCGAAAAGACGAGATCGGTGCTCGATTCCCCGGGACCTGCCGAAGCGTAGGCGTAGGCGGCCAGACATCGGGCCGACTGGGACTGAACGAGGGTCCGGCGGTACTCCTCCTTCCCAAGAATCTCGGGGCTTGCCGAGAGATTGAGCAGCACCGTCGCGCCCCCCCAAGCCATCTCCCCGCTCGGGGGATTGGCGACCCAGGCGTCTTCGCAGACTTCGACGCCGACCACGCATCCCTCGAGATTTTCAGCCTTGAAGAGGAGATCGGTCCCGAAGGGGATGCGCTCGCCGCGCCAGAGGATCTCGTTTCCAGGGGCGTCGAGGGAGGAGGAGAACCAGCGCTCCTCGTAGAATTCCGAGGTGTTGGGGAGAAACGTCTTCGGGACGACGCCGAGGATGCGGCCGTCCGCGATAAAGACGGCGCAGTTGAAAAGACGCCCTGCGTACTCGATGGGAGCCCCCACCGCAAGGACGCTCTGCCGACGGGAGCTCTCCTGCGCAAGGCGAAAAAGAGCTTCCCGGGTCTGATCGAGGAGGGCCGACTGGAAAAAGAGATCGCCGCAGGTATATCCCGTCACGCAGAGCTCGGGAAAGACGAGAAAGCGACACTGCCTGGCCGCCGCCTCGTCCATCGCCTCAACAATGCGCTCGGTATTGAAAGCGATATCGGCGACGCGCAGCTCCGGGCTCACGACGCCGAGGCGCATCATGCCGTAGCTCGAGAGGGTCTTATCCATCCTGGCTCCTTCTACGAGATTCACGTGAAAAGCATCTCAAGCCCGCTCCCCGCAGTCGCTGGAAATCGCAAGGAGAATTGGGGGTGTTGCTTTCTCTGCGGACTCGAGTGAGCAAAGCGAACGGGCCTGAGAACGCTTTGCTTTTCCCTGCATCCCGGTCTCAGCCGGAAAGGCCGAAGGCGTCCTCTATATGTTCGATCTCGGCCCGTCCGGCTACGGCGTGCACGGCGACGACGTCGAAACGGGGCTGCAGCCCCCTTGCCTTCCCGTCGGCCATGTACCACTGGGCGGCCCTCAGGATCTGGCGCTGCTTGGTGCGCCCCACCGCCTCCTGGGGGGTTCCGAATCCAAGCCCTCGCCTCGTCTTCACTTCGATGAAGGCGAGCGTCCGCCCCTTCCGGGCAACGAGATCGATTTCACCGACGGGGGTGCGCACGTTGCGCGCGACGATCTTCATGCCGCAGCGCGCCAGGAACCGTGCGGCCTCCTCCTCTCCCCACCTCCCCAGGGACAGGCGCTCCTCGGTCATGATGCGGCCAGGTGTTCGCGCACCCCGCCGAAGGTGCGCCGGTGCAGGGGCGAAGGACCGAGCCTGGCAATGGCCGCCAGATGCTCAGCGCTGCCGTACCCCTTGTTTTTCGCAAACCCGTACCCGGGATGAAGTCGGTCATAGGCGTCCATGATGCGATCGCGCAACACCTTGGCGACGATGGAAGCCGCTGCTATCGATGAAGAGCGGGCGTCTCCCTGCTTCAGGGTGAGCTGGCGCAACGGAAGCGGTACGGGGGTGATGCCGTCCACAAGGAGAAAGTCGGGTGCGAGACGCAGGCGGTTCACCGCCCTGACCATCCCCTGCAGGGTGGCTTGGAGGATGTTGACTTCATCGATCCGCTCCGGCGAAACCACGCCGACCCCCACGGCCAGCGCGTTCTGGCGGATCAGGGGGTAGAGGCGTTCGCGCTCCGCGGCCGAGACCTGCTTCGAGTCGTTGAGTCCGGGCAGTTCGAAGCCCTCGGGCAATACAACAGCCGCGGCGACGACCGGTCCGGCCAGAGGTCCCCTCCCCGCTTCATCCACGCCGGCCACCGTTCTGAAGCCGCGCCGGCGCGCCTGATCCTCATGGTGCCAAAAGGTGACCTCCTGGGGTGGAAACAGATCGAGCGTCACACAGCCTCCGAAAATTCAAAGTAGATTTAAAAAATGTCTTAGTATAATATACTGACGAATTTTTCACAGATTTAATTGAGAGGAGGAGAGAGATTATGCTGGGTGTCGTTACTGCATTACTGGTGCTCTGTTATCTGATTTTCCTGGTCGACTGGAAAGACCTTCGCGCCGTGCTGGCGCAGGGGGGGTGGGCGACCGCCTGCTTTCTCGTTGTCGTAACCATTCTCGTCGTCGGCGTCGTCGTCTCATCGGGCTCGAATCCGCCGGTCGGTTTCAACTGAAGAGCATCTTTATCTCACACAGCCCATGCCCCCCTTCCGAGGGAGACTGTTGCGCTGAACAGTTGCAGATGAACGCAAAAAGGCCCCGGAATCCGGGGCCTTTTTGCGTTGGCTTCACTCTCAGGCGTAGCGCTTTTCCCGGATGCGGGCGGCCTTGCCCTGCAGATTGCGCAGGTAGTAAAGCTTGGCGCGACGGACGCGACCGATGGTGACGACCTCGATCTTCTCCACCGCCGGCGAGTGAAGGGAGAAAATTCGCTCCACGCCGATGCCGCCGGAAATCTTCCGGACCGTAAAGGTCGACCCGAGCCCGCTGTTGTTGCGCCGGATGCAGACCCCCTGGAAGAGCTGGATGCGCTGTTTGTCGCCTTCGACGATCTTCACATGGACTTTCAGGGTGTCGCCCGCCTTGAAGACGGGGATGTTTTTCTTGATCTGCTCCATTTCCAGACGATCAATGATGTTCATCTTCTTCCTCCTCAATACCGATATCGCGATCAGCTTTGGTATCCGGTTATTTGTTTAACGTGCCGGCGCCTGTGCCGGCGTGTCTGGTTCTAGCATCCAAAAAGGCGATCCGCAATGATGGCCGCAGCGGAGCGCACCGAAAGGTGGTTGTATCGTTGGGGTCCCCGGACGGCCGACAGAACGGGCCACCCCTGCTCGAAAAGACTCGGGTCGAGTCCCCAGCCTGTCCCCAGCACGATAATCAGGGGCTTCTCGAGAGCAAGAGCACGGCACTTCTCGTAGGAGATGCCCTCGCGGGAGGCTCCTGTCAGGATGGGCAGTGGCTCTTCTCCCGTCGATCGTCGCATCTGTTCGATCGCCTCATCGAGAGAGGAGACCGTCTCGACGAGCGTCAGAGCTTCACCCCGATGCGGGTTGTAATCCGCACCGAAACCGCGGGTCCAGTGTGCAACGATGCGCTCGACGATGCGATGCTGCTCCTGCGCAGGGGTCACCACGTAGAAGCGTTGAAAGTCGTAGGTCCTGGCGACCCGTGCGATATCGTGCAGGTCGAGGTTGGTGACGGCCGAGGTCACCCGATCCCCTCTTCGGTCGAGAACGGGATGATGGACCAACGCCAAGGCGACAGGCCTCCGCGTCACGCTCCCCCTCCCTTCGATTTCAGCTCGGCCAGAACGAGCCGATCGGCCGCACTGAGGTCGGCCAGCTCGAGAAGTTCCGGGCGCCGCTCAAGCGTGCGGCGCAACTGCTCGCGCCTGCGCCACCTGGCGATCTCGGCATGGTTTCCCGACAGCAGAACTTCAGGGACCCTCAGCCCCTCGAATTCCACCGGCCGGGTGTAGTGGGGATGCTCGAGCAGGCCGTCCGAGAAGGAGTCGCTTTGGGCGCTGTCGACATTGCCGAGCACCCCGGGGCACAAGCGGGCAATGGCGTCGATCATGACCATGGCAGCGAGTTCGCCGCCGGTCAGGACGAAATCGCCCAGGGAATATTCCTCATCGACCAGGGGCCGAATGCGTTCGTCGAATCCCTCGTAACGGCCGCAAACGAAGACGAGCCTTTCCTGCCGGGAGAGGGCGGCGGCATCGGGCTGGCGGAAGGTGCGCCCCTGGGGTGTCATGAGGAGGACCTTTGCCGCGGGTTCACGGGAACGAAGTTCGGCAACGGCCCGTGCGACCGGCTCGGGTTTCATGACCATCCCTTCTCCGCCGCCGTAAGGGGCGTCGTCCGTAACCTTGTGCCGCCCCTCGGCCCAGTCGCGCAGATTGTGCGCACGGATGCGGATCAGCCCCCGGTCCGCCGCCTTGCCGAGAATGCTGTCGGCGAAGGGGGAAGCGAACATGGCCGGGAAGAGCGTGAGGATATCAAAGATCATTCTGGTTCCGGAATCAACCCTTCGGGCAGATCGACCGTCATGCGGCTTTCGGCCGTATCGATCTTGATCACGAACTCATCGACGGCGGGAATCAGGACCTCGCCGAAACGTCCCCGAACGACATAGACGTCGTTCGCCGTCGTTGAGATGACATCCTCGAGGGTCCCGAGTTCACCGCGAGCAACATCGACGACGCTCATCCCCTCGAGTTCGAACCAATAGAATTCGTCCTCCTCGAGATCTGTAAGGTCGCCGATGCGCATCAGGACGTCGCAACCGACAAGCGGTTCAACGGCCTCCACACTTTCGAACCCTTCGAGACGCAGAAGAATCGAACCCTTGTGGGAGTTCACCCGCGTCGGGGCGTACTCTTCGATACGCCCATCGGAGCGGCGAAACAAAACGGTCCCGGCATCCTGAAGCGCCGTGGAGTTCGGGGTGCGGGGACGAACCTTGAGATCGCCGCGCAGCCCGTGGATCCCGGTAGCCACCCCGAAGTGAAAGTATTCCTCCTCGCGCGCCGTCATGTCCGCGTGATCAGAAGGAGTCTTACTTTGCGGCCGGTTGCTTGAACTTCGCCCAGATCCCTTTCTTGCGCAGCAGTTGCTGCACCGTTTCGGTGGGCTGCGCCCCCTTCTGAAGCCACTCGAGGGCCAGCTCTTCTTTCAGGTCCACCATGGGGGGATCCTGCTTGGGATCGTACTGACCGAGATTGGCGATAAAACGGCCGTCGCGGGGGAAACGCTCATCGGCAACGACGATCTGGTAGAAAGGTTTCTTTTTGGCGCCGCCACGGGCGAGCCTGATCTTTACGGACATTATGCTCTTCCTCCTGGTGTGACTGGATCTGTGTTAAAACGTTGAAAGAGTTCTCTGAAGGGGGCCGAACGTCCTGGCATCCCCGGGAGAAACCAGACTAGAACGGGAGCCCCCCACCTCGCCCCAACAGCCCCTTGAGTCCCTTGGGGCCGAGCTGTTGCACCTTTTTCATCATCTTCTGGGCTTCGGTGAATCGCTTGATCAACTGATTGACATCCTGGACCGTCGTCCCGCTCCCGCGGGCGATGCGCAGGCGGCGAGACCCCTTGATGAGGCGGTGATCGCGCCGCTCCTGGGGTGTCATCGAATTGATAATCGCTTCGATCTTCTTCAGTTCCTTGTCGGGGAGGGTCTTCCCCTCCATCTGCTTGAGAGCCTTGCCTGCCCCGGGTATGAGCTTGAGGATCGACTCCATCGACCCCATCTTCTTGATCGACTGCAGTTGGTCGCGAAAGTTCTCGAGCGTGAAGCCCTCCTTTCGGAGGCGCTTCTCCATGGCGACCGCTTCATCCTTGTTGACGGTCTCCTGAGCCTTCTCGATCAGGGTGAGGACATCGCCCATGCCAAGAATGCGCTGCGCCATACGGTCGGGATGAAAGGGCTCGAGGGCATCGAGCTTCTCCCCCATGCCAACGAGCTTGATCGGCTTGCCGGTGACGGCACGGATCGAAAGGGCGGCGCCGCCGCGGGCGTCGCCATCGAGCTTGGTCAGAATCACACCGGTCAGATCGAGCTGGGCATTGAAGCTCTCGGCGACGTTGACGGCATCCTGGCCGGTCATGGCGTCGGCCACCAGCAGAATCTCCTGCGGAGCGACCGCCGTCTTGATACGCACGAGCTCTTCCATCAACTCGGTATCGACGTGCAGGCGCCCGGCGGTATCGAGAATGATGGTGTCGAACCCGTTGAGTTCTGCATAACGGCGGGCCTGGCGGCAGATATCTACGGGATCCTGGTCCGGCTTCGAGTCGTAGACCTCCATGCCGATCTGGCGGCCGACGGTCTTGAGCTGCTCGATGGCGGCAGGCCGGTAAATGTCGGCAGGCACCAGAAGAGGAGTCCGCTTTTCCTTGCGAAGGCGAAGGGCGAGCTTGCCGCAGGTCGTCGTCTTCCCGGCGCCCTGCAGGCCGCAGAGCATCAGGGCGACGGGGGGCCTGGCAGCCAGATCGAGAGCGTTGTCGCCACCCTCGCCCATCAGGCGCCCGAGCTCTTCACGAACGATCTTGATCACCTGCTGGGCGGGCGTCAGGCTCTTGAGAACTTCCTGGCCGACAGCACGTTCACGCACCGCCGCCACAAAGTCCTTGACGACCTTGAAATTGACGTCGGCCTCGAGAAGGACCAGGCGCACCTCACGGAGCGCCTCCTGGATGTTCTCCTCCGTCAGGCGACCGTGTCCGCGCAGCTTCTTGAAGACGGACTCGAATTTTTCGGTGAGGTTGTCGAACATTGAGCCTTCCAGCCAGCCATAGCGAAACTGGCACTATAGTGAACCCCTCATACCTTGTCAAGGGAAAAGCCGGAGATCTCCTCTCCGCGCAGACGCTGGTAATCGTCTCCGACACGCCGGTAGAGCTCGGAAGGCGCAAGCCCCTCATCCCGCAGAATCTTAGCGACCCTGTCGCCCTCCTGCGGCGCATAGCGGATGGCGAGTCCGCAATCGGCATTCAACTGACGCGGCACCGGTATCAGGAGGATGTCGGCGCCCGCAGACTTGAGGACCTTCTCGGCCTTCATCACCCGGTGAATCGAGTGAAAGATCGCCACCCTGTCATTTTCTCTGACCATGCCCGCACCTGTGACCGTCAATAGTCACCCCGGAAAACTTACCTTTTAAGTCCACATTGTACAGGAAGATCTGGTATGATGCCACGATTTGCGCTCTCCGGCAAGGCTACGGATGATTGACACGGAAGAGACCTGAAGGATAAACTTGCTCGCGCCGACCGGCTCCGGGTTGGCGCATATTCAGTGAAAGGGCATTCGTCTTGAATATAGCTCCGGCGCTTCAGCTTTCCACTCTTTTGCTGATCGCCTTTCTTCTCAATCTCCCGCTGGGATATCTGCGTGAGGGCTCCGTCCGCTATTCCTTTCGCTGGTTCGCCTACATTCACCTTTCCATTCCGGTTGTGGTCCTTCTTCGAATGAGCTACGGCTTCGGATGGGAGATCATCCCCCTGACCCTGGTCTTCGCCGTCATCGGACAGATCCTGGGAGGGCGGATCTGGAGAAAGACCCGACCATGAGTGATCGCCCGCCGATGAAGAAACCGGCATCTGCATCGGCTCTTGTTGCCGAGCTTCTGAAGCAGCGCGGAATGGCGGAACGGATGGAAGATTATCGCGCCTGGCAGGTCTGGGACCAGGTCGTGGGACCACAGATTGCGGCCAGAGCAAAGCCTTTGCGCCTTCGCGAGGGGATACTCGAAGTGCGAGTCGACCAGCCCGTCTGGATGCAGCAGCTTCAACTGATGAAGCCGCAGATTCTGGCGAAACTCGCAAATCGCCTCGGCAGCGATACGATTCGCGACCTCTATCTGCGACGGGGACGCCTTGAACCCGCTCCGCCCCCGCCGGCGCCTGCGCCACCACTCCCCGCGCTGGACGAACAGGAGAAAGCCGCCGTGGAAGCAGCATTGGGACAGATCAGCGATCCCGAACTGCGAAATCGCCTCCGCGCCCTCTTCACCCGCCAGGCCCGCCTGGACAAGAGTAGAAAAGGCTAGCCCCAAGGCTCCTCACTCCTCACTCCTCACTTCCCGTCCTCTGTCCTCTGTCCTCTGTCCTCTATCCTCTATCCTCTATCCTCTATCCTCTGTCCTCTGTCTTCTGGCTCCTGGCTCCTGGCTCCTGGCTCCTGAACACCATACATCTCCATCACCTCCGGTGAGTACCCTTCACCCTCATAGACATAGAGCGGCGCTTCGATCGCCATGCCGGGCCTCCCCCCTTTTCGTCCCTCCACCAGCACCATCCTTGCGGCCTCTCCGGAGCAGGAGTGGACGGAGCGCAGTCGCTTCGGCTCCAGGTGACGCCTGCGCATCGACTCCAGGAGTTCACAGAGGCGCTCGGCAAGAAAGATGATATAAACCCTTCCCTTCTCTTTAAGCGCAAACGTCGCTGCGAGAAGAAAGTCGTCGATGCCTCCGGCGAGTTCGTGCCGGGCGGCCGCGCGCTCGTCGACCGGGGCCTGACGCCCCGTGCCGGGCGACCTGTAGGGGGGATTGGCCAGCACGACATCGAAGGCGCTTCCCGGCAGAACGTCTTCAGCATGGCGAAGATCGGCTTCGACGATCTTTACACGCGTCTCCAGCGAATTCAGCCGCACGTTGCGCCGGGCCCGGTCGGCAAGAGGTCCTTGACGTTCTACGCCGACGAATTGGGTCGATTCACTGCGCCGGGCCAAAACGAGAGGGATGACTGCGGAGCCAGTCCCCAGGTCGAGGGCCGACTCCCCTGTCTCGATCCGGGCAAATCCGCAAAGAAGAATCGGATCGATGGAAAAGCGGTATCCCTTCTCCCCCTGGATGATCCGAAGGTCAGCGGCCCGCAGTTCGTCGAGAGTCTCGCCAGGCTTGAGGTGTTCATGCGGGCAGTGTGTATCGACAGAGTTCATCGCGGCCCTTTCTCGATGATAAAAAAGCCCGGCCATTTCGGGCCGGGCTTGGGAATGCTTCGGGGATTCGATTCTCAGGCGCCGTAGGAATGGAGCCCGGAAAGGAGGAGGTTGACGCCGAGATAACAGAAGATGGTGGCGGCAAACCCGATGATTGAAAGATAGGCGGCCTTCTTTCCGACCCAGCCGCGGGTGAAACGGGCGTGCAGGAACGCGGCGTAGATGAACCAGACGATGAGACTCCACGTCTCCTTCGGGTCCCAACTCCAGTAAGTCCCCCAGGCGTAATTGGCCCAAGCCGCGCCGGTGACAATCCCCAGGGTCAGCATCGGAAACCCGACCATGATGGCCTTGTAGTTGATGTCGTCCAGAATCTTCGTGCTCGGGAACATGGCGAGCATGCCGCCGGCGGGAGAGCTCGACGAACTCCCGTCATCTTCTTTGTTCACCTTGATCAGGTACATCACTGAGACGCCTGCCGCCACGGCGAAGGCGGCGTAACCGATGAAACAGGTGATGACGTGATAGGTCAGCCAGTTGCTCTGCAGGGCGGGCACCAGCGGAGCAATGGCGTCGTTGAGCCGCAGTTGCGCCCAGGTCATGAAGATGAAGGCGATCGGCATGACGAACGCGCCGACGGCCCGCTGCTTGTACTTGAGGTCGAAGAGCAGATAGATCAGCAGTATGGACCAGCCGAAAAAGACGACCGACTCATAGAGATTGCTGAGCGGCGCCTGCCGGAACCCCATCGCCGCGGACTCTGCGTAGCGCAGGTAGATCCCCGCGGTGTTGAGCCCGAGGCCGATCCAGGCGATGATGGTGGCAACGAGCGCAACCGACTTGTTGCGTGTGGCGATGAAAGCGATGAACAGGACCATCGAAACGAAGTAGGCAATGGTCGTGTAGTTGAAAATCTGCGTGCTGAAAAGATCCTGGCCTGGCATTCGATCCCTCCCGGAAGGAGTTGGTGTAGATGGGACTCTGCTACGGAACCGTCCGCAGCAGATGCAACGCGATCAACCCTTCAGCTCGTCCTTGAGCCCCTTCTTGAGATCGTCGAAGAAGATGGAGAAGGCCGCCTGATTGCGATGAGCGCTTCCGCCTATCTTGACGCCTGTTTTCTGACCGACGGGCTGGATGGTGACCCAGATGCGCCGATGCGAGAGGCAGAAAGCGACGATGGAACCGACGATGAGAAGGGTGCATCCGATCCAGACGACCCAGACCCCAGGGTCTTTGGCGACTTGCAGCCCGGTGAAGTAGCGCTGGCCGAAATTGGTCATGCTGAAGATGTGTTCGCCGCCGCGCTGCATATCGAAGTCGGGAAAGGCCTGAAGAACGACGAAGGAACGGGGCCTGGCGCCATCGGGCGGGAAGACTTCGACACGGGCGGCCGGGCCGAACGCCTGATAGTTCGGCGTGAAATCGGCGACCCGGAACGATCCGCCACCGGGGAGGGGGACCCTCTGCCCTGCCCGAACGGTGATTTCTGCGACCTCGTCGGTTGCGCGGTTTCTGATCCGGAAACCGAAGGTCGGATCGCCGGCGGGACCGTAGCTCGACTGGTAGAAGACAATTCCCTTGTACTTAAGGGGGTCGTTGACGATGACCGGACGGCGGTCCTTGACCACTTCACCGTTATCGATAACGGTAACGAGGGTCTGATAAAGCTTGGGACGGCTCGTTCCTTCATAGAATTCGACCGTGAAGGAGTCGGCCCGGACGGTGAAGCCGAGATCGATGTCACCGCCGCCGCCACGCGCCCATACCGTATTCGTCTCCGTCCCCTCGACGATGTTGACGTAGGCCTTGAATCCGAAAATCGAGCCGATCATCGCTCCTGCGAGGATGATCAGTATGGAGAGGTGGGTCACATAGACGCCGAAACGCGAGTAGCCGCCTTTCTGAGCGAACAAGTGGGTCTTTTCTCCCTCCTGGGTCACCACGGGAGCGGCGAACTTGGATGAGAGCTGGGACACGATCTTTTCACGCACCTGCGCCTGGGACTCCGCCACGACCATCTCTTCGATGTTCGAAAAGGTCTTGTAGAGCGAATCGCTCGGAACCAGAACAGGCTCGTAAACCGTTTTCCACACGCGCGGAAAACGTTTGATGGAACAGGCGATGAGATTGATGCTGAAGAGCCCGAGCAGCGAAAGGAACCACCACGAGTTGTACATGTCGAAGAAGTTCAGGGTTTCGAAAAGCTGATAGGTCCTCTCGCTGTAGACCTGCAGGTACTGCTCCGGCGTTCGGCCCTGCTGGATCACGGTTCCGATGATCGAGGTGATCGACAGGATAATGAGCAGAGCGATCGTCAGTTTCAGGGAGCAGAAAAAATCCCATAGGGCTGTGCCGAACGTACGGTTTTGCGCGCTCAAATCTTTTCTCCTAAAGGGGTCTGTCCGAGACAGAAGGAAAAACGACGATTGCCATATCACCTCACCCGGGGGCGGGGATGACAATGGAACGAAAGAACGGCTGAAGTTGGGGCGCTGCGCAGGAGATTCATGCGGAGGTGCCGAAACAACAGTTCACAGGACGGCAATCCGGTGAAAAGCTAATACAAGGGCGAATTCTCTGTCAAGGGAAATCGCCCCCCAAAACGGTCATAAATTAAAGCAAGTAAAGGATTAAAAGCTCGAAAAATCAATGTATTTAAAGCGATTCCTCCCTTAACAGAGCGAACATGTGCGCAGTTGCACATCAGCGATTCATAGCTTTGCGCCCGATGTCGGTGCGGAAATGAGCACCTTCCCAGGATATCGCATCAACCCCACGGTAGACCCTCTCGATGGCGGCGCCGACGGTCTCTCCAATCGCTGTGACTCCGAGGACCCGACCGCCGTTGTTGACGATCCACCCATCCTTTTCGGCGGTGCCTGCATGGAAAACGACAACGTCTTCCATCTCGGCAGCTTTATCGAGGCCGCTGATGGCATAACCTTTCTGGAAGGAACCGGGGTATCCGCCGGATGCCATGACAACGCAAACCGCCGCCTTCTCATGCCATTCGAGGGTGACGCCGGAGAGATTCCCTCGGGCGCAGGCGACGAGCACCGGAACGAGATCCGACTTCATGCGCATCAGCAAAGGCTGCGCCTCGGGATCGCCGAAGCGGGCGTTGAATTCAAGAACCTTGATCTCCTCCCCCTTTATCATCAGTCCTGCATAAAGAATCCCTTTGAAGGGGCGCCCCTCTTTGGCCATCCCCTCGATGGTCGGCCGCATCACTTCATCCACGATCCGATCATGCAGAGCGCTGGTCACGACGGGTGCGGGAGAATAGGCTCCCATTCCGCCGGTGTTGGGACCCTGGTCGCCGTCGAATACCGGCTTGTGATCCTGGGCCGAAGCCAGGGGGAGAACCCGCTCTCCGTCAGTGAATGCGAGAAAGGAGGCCTCCTCCCCTTCGAGAAACTCCTCGATGACGACGGTGCTCCCCGCCTCTCCGAAAGCGCCCTCCTTAAGGCAGGAACCGACGGCGGCGATCGCCTCCTCTTCAGTGCGGGCGACCACCACCCCCTTGCCCGCTGCGAGACCGTCGGCCTTCACTACGATGGGGGCGCCGTTGCGTCGGATGAACTCTACGGCCGGCTCGTACTCGGTGAAGGTTCCATAGGCCGCCGTCGGAACGCCGTACTTGGCCATGAGATCCTTGGAGAACGATTTGCTCCCCTCGATCTGCGCCGCGAGACGATCGGCGCCGAAAATCCAGAGCCCCGCCTCCTGGAAGCGGTCGACGATTCCGAGGGTCAGCGGAAGTTCGGGACCGACGACGGTCAGGCCTATCCCCTTCTCCAGGGAGAAACGAAGAAGCTCGTCGAGATCATCGACGGCAATGTTCACGCACTCGGCCAGGGAGGCGATGCCCGGGTTGCCCGGGGCGCAGTAGATCTTTTCGACCAGAGGGGACTGGGCGATCTTCCATACCAGGGCATGTTCGCGCCCGCCGCCGCCGATGACGAGTATTTTCATTTTTCTCTCCTGCTCGGTTGTTGAAACGAGGATTTCTGGCCGAGGCCCAGGAAGGCGAGGAATGCCGCAGAGGCGTATATCATTACGCCGCCCAAGGCATTCGGAGCCTGACGCAGAGATCGGGGCAAAAAGACCGTTTCAGTGCCTGAAGTGCCGCATCCCGGTGAAGACCATCGCGATACCGTGCTCATCCGCCGCGGCGATGACCTCCTCGTCCCGGATGGAGCCGCCGGGTTGAATGACCGCCGAAACCCCGGCCTCAGCCGCGTTGTCGAGACCGTCCCGGAAGGGGAAGAAGGCGTCGGAGGCCATGACCGATCCCTGAACCGAGAGTCCTGCGTGCTCGGCCTTGATCACCGCAATGCGAGCCGAATTGACCCGGCTCATCTGGCCCGCCCCGACACCGATCGTCATGCCGTCCTTGCCGTAGACGATGGCATTGGACTTGACGAACTTCGCAACGCGCCAGGTGAAGAGAAGATCGAGCATTTCGTCCTCGGTCGGCTGTCGTTTGGTCACGACCCTGATCGAGTCGATAAGAGCCAGATCCGTATCCTGCACCAGGAGTCCGCCGTTGACCCGCTTGAAATCGAAGCGCTGCACCGGCTCGGCCGGCCACTGCCCGCACGCGAGAAGACGCACGTTCTTCTTGGATGCGACGATCTCGGAAGCGGCGTCCGCAACGGATGGAGCGATGATGACCTCGACGAACTGCCGATCGACGATGGCACGGGCCGTTTCGGCATCGAGTTCCCGGTTCAGGGCGATAATGCCGCCGAAGGCCGATTCCGGATCGGTGCTGAAGGCCCGCTCGTACGCCTGAAGAGGAGTCTTTCCCAGGGCGACGCCGCAGGGGTTGGCATGCTTGACGATGACGCAGGCGGGCGAATCCTGAAACTGCTTGACGCATTCGAGGGCGGCGTCGGTATCGGCGATGTTGTTATAGGAGAGCTGTTTCCCCTGAAGCTGTCGGGCGGTGGCGAGGGACGCCTCTCGCACCTCGCGCTCCACGTAGAATGCGGCCTTCTGGTGGGGGTTCTCCCCGTAGCGCATCGTCTCGGCCCGCCGGAACTGCAGAGTGAGAGTGGGCGGGAAATCGCTCGATTCGGCATCGAGACGGCGCCCGAGCCAGTTGGAGATCGCCCCGTCGTACGCCGCCGTGCGCTGGTAGACCTTGATCGCCAGGCGAAAGTTCGTCTCGCGGGAGACGGCTCCGCCGTTTTGGCGCATCTCGCCGAGAACCTGCGCATAGTCGGACGGATCGACGAGCACCGTCACGTCCCGGTTGTTCTTGGCGGCGCTGCGCAGCATGGTGGGGCCGCCGATGTCGATATTCTCGATGGCGTCCTCGAGAGTGCAGTCGGGGTGCGCCACCGTCTCCTCGAAGGGATAGAGATTCACCACGACCATGTCGATCGGCTCGATGCCGTGCTCTTTCATTTTAGCCGTGTGCTCGGGGTTGTCGCGCACGCCGAGGAGCCCACCGTGGACCTTGGGGTGAAGGGTCTTGACCCTGCCGTCGAGCATCTCGGGGAAGCCCGTGAACTCCGAGACGTCCTGGACGCTGAGCCCTTCTTTGCGCAACAGGGTGGCGGTGCCGCCGGTGGAGAGGATCTCGACTCCGAAGGTCGCGAGCTCCCGGGCGAAATCGACGATGCCGGTCTTTTCCGACACGCTGATGAGGGCGCGTTTGATGACGGCCATGGTGGCATTTCCTTTCTGCGATAAAAATCCGTTCCAACCAACCTACAAAACAAAAAAAACCGTCACTGGGGCGGTTTTCAGAAATTCATTCCTTCCAGAAAGGCCTTTTCAAAGGCAGGGGTTCCCGAAAGCGGATAGGGGCGCAACTGGAGCGCCAGGGCCTCGACTTCCTCCATTTTGCCCTCTTCGAGCATCGAGCGACAGACACCGGCAAGCGCTCCGTCGGGGACAAAACGTACACTGTTTATCATGGTTTCCGGGAGCATGGCAACCGTTTTCAGGTCGCCGGGAGGCAGATGCAGCCCAAAGGCGCCGGTAACCAGAAGGTCCGCCGGCCTCGGCGGCTCCGCCCTTTTGAGCAGGCATTCGATGCCGGCCCGAACGGCGCCTTTGGCAAGCTGGAAATGGCGGATATCCTCCTGAGTGAGTTTGATCTCGACGAAGGCGTCACGATAGAGGCGAAGCGCCCGGCCTTCAGATGTTTCGACGATGTAGCGCGCCAGATTCGTTTCGATGCTTCCAGGCGCGACAAGCGTTCCGTGACTGTCGAGAAGCCCTCCCTTGCGGGCCGCCGCCAGCGCGGAAACGACGCCGCTGCCGCACAGACCTCGGGGAGGAAATCCGCCGATCGTCTTGATGCGAAGGGAATCGGCCTCGATGACGACCTTCTCGACGGCGCCCGCCTCAGCGACCATGCCGCAGGAGATCCCCGCCCCCTCGAAGGCGGGTCCGGCGGCGACGGAGGTCGTCAGCCACCCCCGTTCGGTGAGAAGAGCCATCTCTCCGTTGGTCCCGATATCGAGCAGAAGCGTCCCGGGCGGCGCTTCCTTTTGAGCAAAGACGAAGGCGAGGAGATCCCCCCCCACGTAACCGCTGACCAGGGGAAAGAGATAGAGGGGAGCGCGCAGTCCCAGAGGGAGCTCGGAAGAGGAGATGAAGACCCCCGAACGATTGCTGGGGCGATGAGGTGGAAAGAGGATTTCTTCCGGAGGCAGGCCTCGAAGCAGATAGGTCATCGCGGGATTTCCCGCGGCCGCCGCAGCGGCAATGACCGAAGGGGAAGCGCCCGCCCGGGTCAGGAGATCGTCGACGAGCGACCGGATCCCTTCGGCGAGGAGTGTCTGAAGGCGCTCTGCATGGCCGCCCAGGGCCGCCTCCAGACGCCGGATGACATCGGAGCCGAATTCGATCTGAGGGTTGCGGATCTGGGCTTCGGCAACGATCTCACCGCCAGGTTCGAGGAGCCGTCCGGCCAGGGTCGTCGTCCCCAGATCAAGGGCGAGTCTGAGATTTTCTTGGCTCATGCGAAAGGCTGGGCGTCGGTTCAGGCCACATTCGGCTCGCGGATCTTCGCCTCTTCCTCAGTGTAGATTCGCGGCACGCGCTTGCTGACCTGACAGAAGACTTCATAGGAGATGGTGCCGATACGCGCGGCCCATTCCTCGGCAGTGATAATTGCACCGTTGTCCCTGCCCAGCAGGGTCACTTCATCGCCTGCCTGGACGCCGGGGATGTCGGTGACGTCGAGCATCGTCCAGTCCATGCAGACCGTTCCAGCCACCGGAGCCCGGCGGCCGCGCAGCAGAACCTCTCCCTTGCAGGAGAGATGGCGGCTGTAACCGTCGGCATACCCCACGGGGATCGCCGCAAGGACCGTGGGCCGCTTTGCCAGGAAACGGTGCCCGTAGGAAACCCCCGTCCCGGCGGGGACCTCCTTGACCTGCACGACGGAGGTGCGAAAGCTCATCACGGGACGCAGATCGAGAAGCCCTGCGAGATTTTCGGCGGGAAGGCCGCCGTAAAGGACGATGCCGGGGCGAACGAGGTTGGCCTCCGGAAAGTCGTCGGCAAAAAGCGAGGCGCTGTTGCTCAGGTGGATGTGCTCGGGAGAGAACCCGGCGCTGCGCACCGTGTGCAGGGAGTTGCGGAATCGCTCGACCTGCTCGGCGGTAAAGAGATGTCCCGGTTGATCGGCCACCGCCAAATGCGAGATCACCCCTTCCATGGAGAGACCCTTCAGGGACGAGAGCTGCGGCAGCACCGTCGGCAGTTCTTCGGGACGAAAACCGACCCTCCCCATGCCCGTATCGATCTTCAGATGATAGGGCCAGACATGACCGCCGGCGCGGGCGACGGCATCGAGGCGCCGGGCGACGTTGAGATCGAAGAGGGCGGGGGTGAGACGGTGCCGGAAAATCGCCTTCTCCTGCCCGGGGTAGATCCCGCCCAGAACGAGGATCGGCCGCTCGATGCCGGCGCGGCGAAGATCGACGCCCTCTTCGACCATCGCAACACCGAACAGGTCGGCGCCGCACCCCTGCAGAACCGGGGCGACGCGGGCGGCCCCGTGCCCGTAGGCATCAGCCTTGACGACAGCGAGAATGCGGCGATGATCGCCCGCCTGAAGGCGGGCCTGACGGTAATTGTGCTTCAGTGCGTCGAGATCGATCTCGACGTGGGTGGGACGATGACCGGACATGACAAGCTTTCTGGGGAAGGGTGGACGTGTCGTTTTACCACGGCGCCCCGGCGCCTGTAAAGCCTGCAGATGTGTTAACGGGGTTGACACTCCCGCGGCGATTCACTATAGTTCTTTTCCCCGCGTTTCCGAAGATTTCGCCTGATCGGCCGCGGGACGGCAAGTACGATCAGTACCGCTAGGGGAGTGCCAACTGAGAGTTTCGCCACCGGCGAGACGACCCTTCGAACCTGATCCGGGTTATACCGGCGTAGGGAAGCGGCGTGAAACAAAGCGATACCTGTCCGGAATCGCCGCGCACGCCTGGTGCACGGCGATTTTTCTTTTGCAGCAGAGCCTTTTCCCATGATTCGAGGTCTTTACCTCATTACAGACGAGAACCGAGACGGTCGCCTTGCCCAAAGGACCGAGGCCGCCCTGCGCGGGGGCGCACGCATCGTCCAGTTCCGCAGCAAACTCATGTCCGCAGACGAACGGGGGGCGAACGCACGCGCCCTGAAGGTGCTCTGTGATGGCTACGGCGCCCTTTTCCTCGTCAATGACGATCCGCACCTGGCCCTCGAAATCGGCGCCGACGGCGTTCACCTGGGCCAGAACGACATGTCCATGTCCGAGGCGCGCGCCCTGATGGGCGAAAAGATCGTCGGCGTTTCGACCCGCACGATTGAACAAGCCCTCAAGGCCGAAAGCGAGGGCGCCGACTACATCGGTGTCGGGAGCATCTTTCCGACCTCCACCAAAGAAGATGCCGAGCATGTCGGCCTGCAGAGGCTCGAAGAGATCCGCCGGGCCGTGCGAATCCCCATCGTCGCCATCGGGGGCATCGACCGCTGCGGCGCCGCGCAGGCGATCGATGCCGGAGCCGACGCTCTGGCGGTCATCTCCGCCGTCATGGGGGATTCCTCCCCTGCCGCGGCGGCCCGGGAGATCTCCCTGGCCTTCAATCGCCGTCTCTCCCACCCCCGGGGACGAGTTCTCACCATCGCCGGTTCCGACTCGGGAGGCGGAGCCGGTATTCAGGCTGACCTGAAGACCTTCGCATTTCTGGGCGTCTATGGAGCGAGCGCCGTCACCGCCCTGACCGCCCAGAACACCCTGGGAGTGCGCGGCATCCATCCCGCTCCACCCCTGTTCGTCGCCGACCAGATCGAGGCGGTCCTCTGCGATATCGGGGCCGACGTCGTCAAGACCGGGATGCTCTTCGACGCCGGCATCATTGACGTAGTGGCCGAAGCGATCGAGAAGCACGCCCTGCTCGCCGTCGTCGACCCGGTCATGATCGCCAAAGGTGGTGCGCACCTTCTTCGGGAAGAGGCGGCAGAAGCGCTGCGCCGCGATCTCATTCCCCGCACCTGGCTTCTCACACCCAACGTCCCCGAGGCCGAAGCCCTTACCGGAATCGAGGTGCGAAGCGAAATGGAAATGGAGCGGGCAGCCCGGATTCTTCAGCAGATGGGGGCGCGAAACGTCCTGATCAAGGGGGGGCATCTCCCGGGCGATGCGGTCGATCTCCTGCTGACTGGAAAGGATCTGCACCGCTTCGCTTCCGAACGTATCGAGACCCGCAACACCCACGGCACCGGATGCACCTTTTCCGCCGCCATCGCCGCCTTCGCGGCGCAAGGAGAACCGCTGCTAACCGCCGTAGGCCGCGCCAAGGACTTCATCACCGAAGCGATCCGCACTGCGGTTCCTCTCGGAGCAGGCCACGGCCCGGTCAACCATTGGCAGGGGCGGAAAGCGGTGACTGGTGACTGGTGACTGGGCTCCTGGCTCCTGGATTCTAACAATAACAAACGGAATACTGACTCCCTAATACGAGGTTTATCCTATGACTCAGCTCGAACTCGCCCGCCAGGGCGCCGTGACCGATCTCGTGCGGCAAGCCGCCGCCGCCGAGGGGATCGACCCCGAGATCCTGCGTCAGCGCATCGCGGCAGGAACCGCCGTCATCTGCCATAACGTTCGGCGCACCGGGGGAATTCCCCTGGCCGTTGGCGAAGGGCTGCGCACCAAGGTCAACGCCAATATCGGCACCAGCAAAGACGACACCAGCATCGACAAGGAACTGGAGAAGGCCCGTGTGGCGGTCGCCGCCGGCGCTGACGCCCTCATGGATCTCTCCACCGGCGGGCCGGTCGACGAAATTCGCCGCGCCGTCATCGCCGAGACGCAGGCCTGCATCGGCACCGTCCCTCTCTACCAGGCCGCCCTCGACACCGTCTACAAACGGAAAAAGGCGATCGTCGACATGACGGTGGAGGAGATCTTCGAAGGGGTCATCCGGCACCTGGACGACGGGGTGGACTTCATCACCGTCCACTGCGGCGTCACCCGCGCCACTGTCGAGCGCATGGACCGCGAAGGGCGTCTCATGGACGTCGTCTCGCGCGGGGGATCGTTCACCGTCGAGTGGATGGCGCATAACCAGGCCGAGAACCCTCTTTACGAGCACTTCGACCGCCTGCTCGAAATCGTCAAGCCCTACGATGCGGTCCTCTCCCTCGGCGACGGTTTCCGCCCGGGGTGCCTCGCCGACGCCACCGACCGTGCCCAGATCCATGAACTGATCGTTCTGGGAGAACTCACCGAGCGCGCCTGGGCCGCCGGAGTGCAGGTGATGATCGAAGGCCCCGGGCATGTGCCGCTCAACCAGATCGAGGCCAACATCCAGTTGCAGAAGCGCCTGTGCCACGGCGCTCCCTTCTATGTGCTGGGGCCTCTCGTCACCGACATCGCCCCCGGATACGACCATATCACCTGCGCCATCGGCGGAGCGCTGGCCGCCGCCGCCGGGGCCGATTTCCTGTGCTATGTCACCCCCAGCGAGCACCTGCGCCTTCCGACGGTTGAGGATGTTCACGAAGGGGTCATCGCCGCGCGCATCGCCGCTCATGCCGCCGACATCGTGAAAAAAGTCCCCGGCGCCATGGCCAAAGACATCGCCATGGCCAAATGCCGCAAAAATCTCGACTGGGAGGGGCAGTTCGCCCTCGCTCTCGATCCGGCCAAGGCACGTCGTCTGCGCGCCGAATCGGGAGTCGACGAGGAGCACGGCGCCTGCACCATGTGCGGCGAATTCTGCGCCTACAAAGTCATGAACGAGCGGCGTGAAAAAGGGGCTGCGGCAGGCTGACCCCCCTTGTGTCGCCGAGCACTTCGGTCCCCGGTTCTTTCCAGGGCTTTTTACTGCCGGGAGCTCGCTGAATTAAAATTACGGAAAATCCCTCTTTGACCCACAAATCCCCTTGTCCCCGCAAGGGGTTCTGTGTTTCAATGGTCGGGTTTGGCTTGGCCAGATATCTCACCGTCCGAAGGGAGGGATATTGCCCTATGTGTGCAAAGAAAGCGAAAACCGTCCGCCCCAAGCGTCCCAGAAAGCTCAAGCTTCGCGGCTTCAACAATCTGACCAAGACGCTCTCCTTCAACATCTACGACGTCTGCTACGCCCGCTCGCCCCAGGCGCGCAAGGAATACCTCGAGTACATCGACGAGGAGTACAACTCCGAGCGCCTTGTAAAAATCCTGACGGAAGTGACTGAAATCATCGGCGCCAATATTCTCAACATCTCCAGCCAGGATTACGACCCGATGGGGGCGAGCGTGACGATCCTCATCGCCGAGGAGCCGGTCGATCCCAAGCCCGACCAGGTTCTGGCCCACCTGGACAAGAGCCACCTGTGCATCCACACCTATCCCGAGACCGACTCGCGGACCGGGATCTCCACCTTCCGGGTCGACGTCGACGTCTCCACCTGCGGCAAGATCAGCCCCTTGAAGGCCCTGAACCATCTGATAGACTCCTTCGAGTCGGATATCGTTCTGATGGACTACAAGGTGCGCGGCTTCACACGCGACGTCAAGGGGAACAAGCATTACATCGACCACCGCATCCATTCGATCCAGCAGTACATCGACAAGAAGATCCTCGATCTCTATCAGACGGTCGACATCAACATCTACCAGGAGAACCTCTTCCACACCAAGATGCTGCTCAAGGATTTCGTCCTGGAGAACTATCTTTTCGCCTCGGCGGCCTCAGACTTCAATGATGAGGAGAAGGCGCGGGTCAAAAAGAGGCTCAAACAGGAGATGACCGAGATCTTCTACTCCAAGAATATCTTCTGAGTCGTTCTTCGGCTGTTCGTCCCCGTGGGCCGTACGCACGGGGACGTACTCCAAGGAGGCTTTGCATGCGCGTCGACCTCTCGTTCAGGTCGTTTTTCCCTGCACTCGTTCTGCTTCTGATGACCGCCTGCGCTTCCCCACGCGATCGCGCTCCCTCGCTTCCCGCTCAACCCGAGGCAGGCAGATCGAGCCCCGAACTCCCTTATCCTCCGCCGCGCGATCCCGTCGTCGGCGACATTCTCCACCTGCCTACAGGCCACTTCGTCGCCGAAGACGAGATGCTGCGCATCGCCACCGAAGCCCGCGTCGTCTACGTCGGCGAAACGCACGACAATCCGGCTTCGCACCGGCAGCAACTGGCGCTTCTTCGCGCACTGGCGCAGCGCTATCCGGGGGAGGTCGCCCTCGCCATGGAAATGTTCAACGCCGGCCAGCAGGACGCCCTCGATCTCTGGGTCGCAGGCGAACTGGACGAGAGGGAGTTTCTTCGAATGTCGCGCTGGTATGACGTCTGGCGGATGGATTTCGATTACTACAGGGACCTTCTCATGCTCGCCCGGGACCTCTCCATCCCCGTCATCGGCATCAATGCCGACAAGAGCCGGGTGCGTGAGGTGCGCACCGGCGATGCGCCCCCTCCCTCGCTCGATCTTTCCGATCCGTACCACCGCTCGCTCGTCGAGGCGATCTTCGGTGGACACATGCGCGGGGAACTCGATTTCGAGACATTTCTGCAGGTGCAGGCACTGTGGGACGAGACGATGGCCGAAGGAGTGGCCGACTATCTCGCAGCCAACCCGCAGAAGCGGATGCTGGTCGTCGCCGGGGCGAATCACGTCAGGTATGGTTTCGGCATCCCACGGCGCGCCTTTCGCCGCCTCCCCCATTCATACGCTCTCGTCGGCTCTCTTGAAATCGAGATCCCCGACGACAAGCAGGATCGGATGATGGCGGTCGACCTCCCCTCCTTCCCCATGCCCCCCTATCACTTCATCGCCTTCACCCGGTATGAAGATCTCGGCAAGGAGCGGGTCCGCATCGGCGTCATGCTCGAAGAGGAGGACGGCGCAGTGGTGATTCGCGGTGTCGTTCCCGGATCGGCGGGACAGAAGGGGGGAGTTCGGGAAGGAGAACGGATCATGTCCCTCGACGGTGCGGCGGTCGAGAACGCCTTCGACGTCATTCACGCCGTGCGCCAGAAAAAACCGGGTGAATCCTTGAACCTCACCCTGATGAACGAAGAGGGCGAGTTGAGGGATGTCGAAATCCGCTTCGACTCCCTGTCCACCCAGCCGGGCGACTCCAGACCCTGAAAACGAAACCGGCGCACCCACCCGGGCGACCGGCGCCGCGGCGCCTTTTCCTAAAGGGCCTTCTTGAAGACATGGGCCGCGTGGTCGCTGCACATCTCGTCCAGCGCCTCATGAAGGCGAGGAAACCGGTCGTACGGATACCACCGGTTTTTCCCGCTCATCCAGAAGAGCATCCAGTCCTGCTTCTCTCCTGAGTAGAGCAGACGCCCTGCGGGGTCCTTCACTTTTCTTGCCTCAATCGCGGAAAAGAAGTGGAAGAAGATCACATATCCCCCTTCCACCGTCGTCACATCCGCTTCCAGATGGTGATGATCAAAAAATCGTGCAATCTTCAGTCGCGTAAATTCGTTCGGGTGTTTGTCCATGGTTCTTTCCTCCTGAGATGCCTCAGGGTGAGCCATTTCCCCCGAGAAAGCTCACCCGGGAAACACCTTTCATCTTGAGCTCAAGTATAACAGAGTCTCTCTCATTCATTACCAATCTGGTGTTCTTTTGCGTCACAAAAAAGGCCCCTGCGTGTGCAGAGGGCCTTTTGCTGTTTCAGACGCGTCCGGCGCTTCCGAGAACGGCTTCGTTTTTGTGCTTGATCAGCTTCACCAGTTCCTTTCTGGCATCGCCCAGATATTTGCGCGGGTCGAATTCCTCGGGGTGGTTCGCCAGGTATTCGCGGATACGGGCCGTTACGGCAAGGCGCCCGTCGGAGTCGATGTTGATCTTGCACACCGCGCTGGCGGCCGCCTTGCGGAGCTGGTCCTCGGGAATGCCTACCGCCCCCTCCATCTTGCCCCCGAAACGCTGGATGATCTCAACGTACTCCGGCACCACGCTGGAGGCTCCGTGAAGGACGATGGGGAAGCCGGGGATGCGTCGTTCGATTTCCTGGAGGATATCGAAGCGCAGGTCCGGAACTTTCTCACCCGGCTTGACCTTGAACTTGAAAGCGCCATGACTGGTGCCGATGGAGATGGCCAGAGAGTCGACGCCGGTCTTCTTCACGAAGTCCTCCACCTCCTCGGGGCGGGTGTAGGTGGACTTCTCGGCAACGACCTCGTCCTCGATCCCTGCCAGAACGCCAAGCTCCCCCTCGACGGTGACATCGTATTGATGGGCGTATTCGACGACCTTGCGGGTCAGTTCGATATTCTGCTCATAGGAATGGTGGGAGCCGTCGATCATGACCGAAGAGAATCCCGAGTCGACGCACGACTTGCACAGCTCAAAGGTGTCGCCGTGATCCAGATGCAGGGCGATGGGGATCTCGGAGCCCATCTCCCGAGCCATCTTCACGGCGCCCATGGCCATATAGCGAAGCATCGTCTCGTTGGCATAGCTGCGCGCGCCCTTGCTGACCTGAATGATCACCGGTGAAGCCGTCTCGGCGCACGCCATGACGATGGCCTGCAACTGTTCCAGATTGTTGAAGTTATAAGCCGGAATGGCATAACCGCCATTTACCGCCTTCTTGAACATCTCCCGCGTGTTGACCAGACCGAGTTCGCTGTAATGGACCTTATCTGCCATGGACTGCAACCTCCTTTTGGAAATAGAGAGTGGAGCGTGTATGATCCGATAATTAATATCAGTTCACTCGACACAAGTCCAGTCTTTTGATGTCAGAAATGATGCTTTCACTTAAAGTTCAATTTTCACCATCAAGGCATAAAGACGCCAAAAAAGGCTTTATGAAACAATGCCTTTACTTGGCGCCCTGGAGTCTTGGGTTGGATTTTCTCGTTCTGCGATTATCAAGAAATGGCCCTTTTCTCCCAGACGGCGATGCCCACTCCGAGAGGTTGGCTATCAAGGAGGGACTTCAAAAAAGCCGGTCTTTTGATTGCAAATTTATGGGGCATCCTTTACGATATTCTCCGCCTTTTTCACAAGCCGACAGCGGCCCGGAAGGGACATTCGCAAGGAGAGGACAGATCAATGCAAGCCGACAAGCAGGAGATGTATTTCAAGGACTGGAAAAACCGCGAGGAGACCGCCGAGGCGATGCTCCCCCTTATCGGGCGCCTCTATCGCAACCACGGCGTCGTCACGACACTCTACGGTCGCGGCCTGGTGAACAAGTCGACCATCGACATTCTGAAGGCGCACCGCTTCGCCCGTCAGATACTGGAGAATGAGCTCTCGGTGCGCGACACCTGCCCTGTCCTTCAGGCGATGTGCCGCCTTGATCTCGGGCCGGCGCGCGTCGACATCGGCAAGCTCACCGTACGCTGGCAGGCGCAAGGGGCGGGGGAGAGCCTGGACGATTTCGTCCGCAGGGAACTTGCTCCCATCAACACCGGAAAAGATTCGCTGCTCAGCGAGCCGAAGGACATCGTCCTTTACGGTTTTGGTCGCATCGGGCGGCTTCTGGCCCGCATCCTCATCGAAAAGACGGGCGGGGGGGACAAGCTGCGTCTTCGCGCGGCGGTGGTGCGCAAGGGGAGCCCCGACGATCTTCTCAAACGGGCGAGCCTGCTGCGCCGCGACTCGGTGCACGGCTCCTTCCAGGGGGTCATGACGATCGACGAAGAGGAGAACGCTCTGGTCGTCAACGGGAACATGATCCGCATCATCTACGCCGACGATCCCGCAACGGTCGACTACACCGCCTACGGCATCCACGACGCCATCCTCATCGACAACACCGGCAAGTGGCGAGACCGGGAAGGGCTCGGAAAGCATCTCAAGGCCAAAGGGATCAGCGAGGTCGTCCTCACCGCTCCGGGCAAGGGGGACATCCCCAACATCGTCTTCGGCGTCAACGACTCGCTGATCGGCGGCGAGGAACGCATCTATTCGGCCGCAAGCTGCACCACGAACGCCATCGTCCCCGTCCTCAAGGTGATAAACGATCGCTTCGGCATCGTGCACGGCCACGTCGAAACGTGTCACTCCTACACAAACGACCAGAACCTCATCGACAACTTTCACAAGGCGAACCGCCGCGGAAGGAGCGCCCCGCTCAACATGGTCATCACCGAGACCGGCGCGGCAAAAGCCGTGGCGAAAGCGCTGCCGGAACTGGCCGGCAAGCTTACGGGCAACGCCATTCGCGTGCCGACGCCCAATGTCTCACTGGCCATCCTGAACCTCTCGCTCGAAAAAGAGACGAGCGCTGCGCAGATCAACAGCTACCTGCGCGACATCTCTCTCGACTCCCCTCTGCAGAACCAGATCGACTACACCAACTCGCCAGAGGTCGTCTCAAGCGACTTCGTCGGATCGCGCCATGCCGGCGTTGTCGATTCGCTCGCCACTATCTGCGAGGGGAACCGCTGCGTCCTGTACGTGTGGTACGACAACGAGTTCGGCTACAGTTGCCAGGTGGTGCGCCTCGTACAGCGCATGGCGGGGCTGGAGCTCCCGCTCTTTCCCCGGTAGGGGCAGGTCCCCGCCCCTGCCCCCTGCAACGCAAGAAGGGCCGATCCGGATTGGATCGGCCCTTCTTGCGTTTATCGTGCAGCTTGCGAGGGTGCTCAGTCTGTTCTCATCAGGCGCATCTTCTTGCGAAGGCGACGCTGGGCCTCCTTCTCCTTGCGCTTGCGCTTGACGCTCGGCTTTTCGTAGAACTTGCGCTGCTTCATCTCACGGAACAGACCTTCCTGCTGAAGCTTGCGCTTGAGAACGCGAATCGCCTTTTCGACGTTGTTGTCGACGACTTGAATTTCCACGGAATGAACTCACCTCGCTTCCGGCATTGATTAGTTTCTCTGCTATGCAGAAGCGGGAAGTTTACAGCATGTCGGGAGCGAAAGCAAGGACATTTCTGCATACATCATTCGACCCGGCCCGCGAAAAGTGTGACCTCGAGACCACCGTTGTCAAGACGGGCACGCGGAACGACCGGGAGTCCGCTCGCGCGCGCCAATCTCTCGTCGGGTGCGAGAAAAGCGATCTGCCACCCGCAGAACCGCCTCCCGACCTCTCCCAGCATCCTGAAGAAAGGGCGCAGATCTCCCCCCGACTCAAGCCGTTCGCCGTAGGGAGGATTGCACAGCAGCAGCCCCGGCGCACCCTGCGGCCGGACATCGGCCAGCGCGCTGCATTGAAAGTCGATGGCGTCGGCGACCCCGGCTCTCTGAGCGTTGCCGCGTGCGACCTCAAGAACCGCGCTGTCCCGGTCCGAAGCGACAAGGGGTGACGGGAGGCTCCTTTGGCTTCGACGCGCCTCGGCTCCGAGCGCCTCCCAGAGACCCTGACGCCACCCGGGCCAGTTCATGAAGGCAAAGGCACGCTCGCTCCCCGGCGCAATCCGTCTGGCCGACAGCGCCCCCTCGATGACGATCGTCCCCGAACCGCACAGGGGATCGAGCAGGGGGACGCTTCCGTCCCACTGCAGAAGGCCCAGAAGTCCGGCGGCAAGCGTCTCGCGCAGCGGCGCCGCTCCGGCATGAAGACGGTAGCCGCGCCGGTGAAGAAGTTCTCCGGAACTGTCGATCGAGACCAGACAGCGGTCCTGCTCCAGACGCACCAGCACCAGTTGCTCCAGGCCGTTTGGCGACCCCTCCCCAAGCGCCCGAAGGGCGGCCTCGCCGACCGTCGCTTCGAGGCGCCCGGTATGCACCAGGCGGGATCTGCGGCTGACCGCCCGAACGCGCAGCGCAGTCCCCGGTCGGATGAAGCGCCCCCACGGAAGACGAAGGGTCTTCTTGTAGAGGTCGGGAAAATCCCGACTGCCGAACTCTCCCAGACGCACCACGATGCGCCCGGCGGTGCGAAGCCATAAGTTGGCCCGATACAGATCGCGCAGTTCGCCTCGAAATGCCACGCCTCCGGGTGTGGTGCGCACCTCTTCAAGACCGATCGCCCTCATCTCGGCCGCGCAGACCTCTTCGAGACCCGGCGCCGTTGCTGCAAAAAATTCCTCAATACCTCTTTTCAAGAGCGAAACTCCCGGTCCCGATGCCAACCGCACGCGAGGCGCCGCAAGACCGGCGTCACCGTGGATGCGGCGAATTAAAATTTGGACGTCCGCCAAAAAAATGTATAATGCGCTCTGCTCTCAACCTGTCAGGCGTTCGACCTGATTCTCCATACACTGAGTAGAGGCATGCAATTTTCACGTTTTTACAAAAATGGCCAGAAGATCATCCTGAGGGGTTTGAGCCCTCCCATCGTCGCCGGCAGAGTCGAGTCGCTGACCACCTATCTGCAGGAAAGCGCATCGGGCCATTTCGACCTTATGCTCCCCTACGGCTCACCCGAAGGAGAAAATTACCCGTTCACCCCTGAGATGCCTTTCGAAATCCTCTCCGACTCAATGGGTCTCGGGCTTCGCATGACGGGCACATTCAGGGAACTGATCGGCAACGATCTCATTCGACTCGCCGTTAACGGCGATATCCAGGTCTTTCAACGCCGTCAGCACCGGCGCCTCAATCTCACTGCAGGGCTTCGGTACACCCGCGGAAGGGGGACTCTGCGTTCTTTTCGCGAGCAGTGGCAAAAAAACCTTCAAATCCTGGCCAAGGGAGGCGACGGCGCCAAGCTCGCCCGCTTCCCCAAGGCAAAGGTCAATCTCAGCGCCGGCGGAATCCGATTCAGCCTCAAGGCTCCCGTGGAGATGGCCGACCTCTGCCTCCTTCTTCTCGAACTGGACGGCCTCGCCCCGATCTGCGTGCTGGCCGAAGTGGTCTGGATCCAGGAGAAGATCGTCGAAGGGAGGCAGATCGCGGGGCTGCGCTTCATCAACATGCTCGAAGCCGATGAGCGACGCATCGACGACTACATCCGGCAGCATGCCCCCAAGATCGAAGGGTGAGCCGCCGGTCGGCGCCGTCGTCTGACCCGGCCGGGCGCGCGGGAACTTATCCAGGGAAATCGGCCGGAACCGGATGCACCGACGGCGCGACCCCGCCTCGACGAAGCCGCTCGAGAAACTCTTCCCTCCGGACCCTGCGCGCCCCCAGACTCTCAAGGTGAGGGGTCGGAAGCTGTCCGTCGATCAGCTCGAACCCGCGCTCCGCCAGTTTCTGCGCCAGTGTCACCAGGGCGACCTTGGACGCATTCGGCCTGCGGTGAAACATCGACTCGCCGAAAAAGCACCGCCCCAGCGCCACTCCGTAAAGCCCCCCTGCCAGAGAATCCCCTTCCCAGCATTCGACCGAATGCGCGAACCCGAGTTCATGAAGCCGGACATAGGCCTCCCTCATCTCTTCGGTGATCCACGTCCCTTCGCCCCTGGCCGTACGCACTTCGGCGCATGCCTCGATCACCCGGGAGAAAGCCCTGTCGAAAGTGACGGCGAACCGCCCCTGTCTCAGCACCTTGGCGAGACTGCCGGAGATGTGCACCCTGTCAGGTTCGATGACGCAGCGCGGATCGGGAGACCACCACAGGATCGGATCGCCTTCGTTGAACCAGGGGAAGATCCCCATCGAATAGGCAAGGAGCAGCCGCGGCACAGAGAGGTCCCCCCCAACGGCAAGCAGACCGTCGGGTTCGGCAAGGTCGGGGGGAGGAAAAGCGAGCTGTTCGATGAGACGGAAAACGGGCATGAAAAATCAGGCGACAGGCCATAGGATGCAGGCCGTAGATTCCCCTATTGCCGATTGCTTATAGCCCATCGCCGGCCTTTACGAATATCTGAAGGTAAGCTGCTCGCCCTTGGCCCCGATGCGCACAGTTCCTCCCTTGCTGAGACGGCCAAAGAGGATCTCGGAGGCGATGACGTCGCCAATCTCGCTCTGGACAAGACGCCCAAGCGGACGGGCGCCGTAGACGGGATCGTAGCCGCGGCGCGCCAGGTGCATGCGGGCGGCGGGGGAGATGGAAACGACGATCCCTTTATCTTTCACCCTTTCCTGCAGTTCGCCCATGAACTTGTCGACGACTTTGCCCAGGGCCTTCTCGTCGAGATGACCGAAGGGAATGATGGCGTCGAGGCGGTTGCGGAACTCGGGGGAGAAGGCTTTCTCGACGATCTGCTTCGGATTGCCCGAAGGGGCGCCTCCGAAGCCGATGGGATTGGCGCTCATCTCTCGCCCTCCGGCGTTGCTCGTCATGATCAGTACGACATTGCGGAAGTCGGCCTTCTTGCCATTGTTGTCGGTGAGCGTCCCGTGATCCATCACCTGCAGCAGGATGTTGAAGAGATCGGGGTGAGCTTTCTCGATCTCATCGAGGAGCAGGACGGCATAGGGGTTCTTCACCACTGCGTCGGTGAGAAGCCCTCCCTGCTCGAAACCGACATAGCCCGGAGGTGCGCCGATGAGACGCGAAACCGAGTGTTTCTCCATGTACTCGCTCATATCGAAGCGCAGGAACTCCACCCCGAGCTGGATCGCCAGTTGCCGGGCGACCTCGGTCTTTCCGACTCCGGTGGGTCCGGTGAAGAGGAACGATCCTGTCGGTTTTTCAGGATGCCCCAGCCCCGCGCGGGCCCGCAGGATCGATCGGCTGAGGGCATCGATGGCGGCATCCTGACCGAAGACGACCTTTTTCAGGTCTCGATCGAGGGTTTTGAGACGCCGACGATCCGATGTCGAGACGCTTCGCGCGGGAATCCTGGCCATCCCGGCGACCACCGCCTCGATGTCCGCGACCGTCACCTCGTTCGATTCGCGCGGATGAATGCGGAAATTCGCCCCCACCTCGTCGATGACGTCGATGGCCTTGTCGGGCAGGTGGCGGAAGTTGATGTGGCGGGCCGAGAGCTCGGCCGCTGCGCGCAGGGCTCCTTCCTTGTAAGACACGCCGTGATGCTTTTCATATTGCGACTTGAGTCCTGCGAGAATCTCCACCGTCTCCTCGACGCTCGGCTCGAGGATGTCGATCTTCTGGAAGCGGCGTGAGAGCGCCCGGTCCTTGTCGAAGAGGTTCTTGTATTCCTCATAAGTGGTCGAGCCGATGCAGCGCATCTCCCCCGAGGCCAGGACCGGCTTGAGGATGTTGGAGGCATCGAGGCTGCCCCCGCTCGTCGCGCCTGCTCCGACGATGGTGTGGATCTCGTCGATGAAAAGGATCGACTTCGGCTTCTTCGCGAGGGCGCCGAGAACCGCCTTCAGGCGCTCCTCGAAATCGCCCCGGAACTTGGTGCCCGCCAGCAGCGCCCCCATGTCGAGAGAGTAGATCTCGAAATCACGCAGCAGATCGGGAACTTCCTCCCGGTGAATCATCAGGGCCAGACCTTCGGCCAGCGCGGTCTTTCCGACGCCGGGATCTCCCACGAAGATCGGGTTGTTCTTGCGGCGACGGCACAGCACCTGCGTGGTGCGTTCCAACTCTCGACTGCGGCCGATCAGCGGATCGATCTTACCGGCGCGGGCGCGCTCCAGCAAATTGATCGTGAAGGCGGACAGAGGGTCGCGCCCTTTTCCCGGCGCCGCTTCTTCCCCCTGCTGAGGGGCCGGGCGGGGGTCCTCCCCGTGCCCCCTCGGCACCTTGGCGACGCCGTGCGAGACGTAGTTCAGGACGTCGAGACGACTGATCCCCTGGGACTCCAGCAGTCGCGCGGCATGCGAGTTCTTCTCCTCCAGAATCGCCGCCAGCACGTCGCCAACGGTGATCTCCTTCTTGCCCGCCGACTGCTGGTGAAGGACGGTGCGCTGCAGCACCCGCTGCAAGCCGATGGTCTGCTCGGGGACCGAGTCGGCCTCCCCCGGAAGCACATCGAGATGGGCGAGAAAGAACTCCTCCAGAAGATCGCGAAGGCCCTCGAGGTTTCCGCCACAGTTGCGGATGATGTCCTGCCCGCTCTCCTCAAAGAGAATCGCGTACAGGACGTGTTCCGTCGTCAGATATTCGTGCTGCCGCCGCTGCGCTTCGCGAACCGCCAGAGTGAATGTGATCTGCACTTCTTGACTGAACATGTATTTCCCGTCAGGCCTCTTCCAGGCTGCACCTCAGGGGGTAGCCCGATTCCCGTGCCAGGGCATGCACCCGGCTCACTTTCGTTTCCGCGATTTCAAAGGGATAAGTGCCGCACATGCCGACCCCCTTGAAGTGGATGTTGAGCATGATCTGATTGGCCTCGACGCTCGGTTTGTGAAAAACCCTCTCCAGCATATGCACGACGAATTCCATGGTGGTGTAATCGTCATTGTGCATCAGGACTTTGAACAAAGGCGGCTGGACGGTCTGGCTGCGGCTTCTCTCGCGAACCCGCGTCTCCCCGGCCGGCAATTGCAGTTTGCTCACGCGATACCACTCCCTCTGCTGAATTCTTTACGCAATCGTAGCATACCTTTTTCCAAAGTTCCAAGGGCGCGCCTGCGGCAAGCCCTTCATTTTGACATTTGAAGGAGCGCTGTCAGAATCAAGGGAAAATCAATCCGGAGGAGGCGGCGATCATGGCCGAAATACAAACACATGGATTCAGCACGGAGGAAAGAGAAAGCTGCGTCATGAAACTCACCGAGCTCTATGAACAGCTACTCAAGATTTCTGTGGACGTGCAGAAGGCCTACGGAAAGACGAGCCGGATCGGCCATGAGGCGGATCTAGCAACAAAAGTATTGTTCAATTTTAAAAATGAAGTTGCCAATCTCGATTAGAAAAGTTTCATTCCAGGAAGCCCCATGAGCTTGACTCTAAATTTTTCTCTGTATAAACAAAAGGTTATTTATTCAAGCCGACTGAAAAAGAAAGCCGTTTCGCCTTGACTCTCCATTTCTAATTTGTAGGATTTAACCTGCGTGAGTCTCCACACGATGGCGGCGTCCGGACTTTTTCGAAAGCGGCAGAGAGCGGACCGTCTCCGGCCGAAAAATATCGACCGATTCCCTCCAAGGAGGCCTATACATGGGGAAAAGAACCGCTGAGTCGCAGAGCAAACACGACTACATGATCACCTCTCTCGTACGCTACCTGGTCGAACAGGGTTACTCCGATATAAAGTGCAGCCACCTCGGGCATTTCGATGATCCCGACGAAATGATCGGCCGCAACGGTAACAAATACGTCTCGGATGTCATCGCCTGGAAAGAGGGCAAGCAGTACGTCTTCGAAGTAGAGACGAACGAAACAATCGACCTGCCTTACACGAAAGAACAGTTCGAAGCCTTCTACGACTTCGCCCAGGGGCACCAGGCCGAATTCAGCATCCTGGTGCCGAAGAAGTGTGAAAGCGCTGCCAAACACGTTTTGGACGATCTTAACATGCCCGAGGTGAAGGTCTGGACGATCTGACGGTCGTTTCAGATCCCCACTCCGACATCATACGTCCTTACGCTTTCGGGTTTTCGCTTTCCAGCGGTTCGAAAAAATCCCGGTTCCTGTTTTCACCGCGCCATCGACGCATGAGCAGGGTGTAGTTGCGCGTGGCGCGCAGTTCAAGGGCGAGTTGACGCAGTGCGAGGTCGTGCGTTGAAGTGCCGGCACCGTACCGGCGCTTCAGAAGGGAATGGATGCGCGAATAGTTGGCGACAAGGGGCAGACGCAGCGACTTTCGGCAGGCGGCAAGAAAATCGCGCCCACGGGGCCCCACCCCCAGCAGGTGCAGATAAAGGGGACCGCACTGAAGGTGAGCCGCCATTTCATCAGCGGTCAGGTTGCTGAGAAGATAGATGAGGAGCCGCTGCACCCGCGTGCGGGTGTGATGGCGGGACTTGATCGTCGAGACGAGATCCTGCCAGGAGCCTGCCTGGTCGGCCGCCCGCAACAGGCGATTCTCGATGCCGTCCCCGACCAGGTGGATGTTGCGCAAACCCTTGCCGGCAAAGATTTTGGAAAGCAGAAGGGGAAGCATCCTCTCCGGATCGGCGACGGATCCTCGATCGGCCGCCTCGCGCAGAATGTCGGCGACTTCGTCCGGAAGGTAGGGATAGGGGTCTTCCCCATCCAGAAGCATCCGTCGGATTCCTGTCGCGCTGGCGATCCCTTCGACGGGCTGTGATTCGTGGTATCCGGCGCCGATGCGGGGAATCGTCAGGGGCCGGATCGCACTTCTTTCACTGCGCAACGCCCGCAGGTAGGCGACGCCGAGGATGTTGTTGGGGCTCGCAAGAACGGCGGCCGCGCCCCTGGACGGAGGATGCGCCCCCATAGCACGGCTGCGGGCGGCAGGGAAGTTGACCCCGCGGCGAAGGGCGGATGCGGTCTCCTCATTGAGGAGCGCCCCCTCCTGGTCGAGAAGTTCTGCACAGTGCTTCAACGCCTCGACATCCCCGGCCTCGCTTCCGAAACAGAGCGAATCGATCCCCCCCAGAGAATCCAGAACTTGCACAGCCCCTTTGGCGAAAAAGGGCGCGCTGTTGCACGCCCAGGGGAAGGGAAGCTCGACGACCACGTCAACCCCTGCTGCAAGGGCCATCCGCGTCCGCACCCATTTGTCGGCCAGCGCCGGCTCTCCCCGCTGCAGAAAATGGCCGCTCATGACCGCTACGGTTACAGGCGCTCCCGAGAGCCGCAAAGCCTCGCGCAGATGGTGGAGATGTCCATTGTGGAAGGGGTTGTATTCGGCGATCAGACCGACGGCGCCCATGCGCATTGACCCGTTCAGGGGCACGGGCGCTCAGGGATGCTCGGGTCGCAGAGTTGAACGTCTTGCAGATAGCTGCGCCACCGGGCGATCTCCTCGTCCCGGGGGATCCTCCTCCACGACTTCTGCACCGCGTAGAAATTATCGTTCCCCTCGATCGCCTTGAGCCAGGTGTGCTCCGGCTTTCCGCTGGCGGGGCTTGTGGGGCAGCTCAGCTTCCCGAGCGCAAAGGAATACCCGTTCTGGATGCCGGATTCGATCAGCGCCACTTCCGAACCGGCGCAACTGAGAGCCCACAATGCGGCGAAATGGTCGTAGAACTCTTCGGTCGAAACCTTGAGCCCTCCGAAAAAGACCTGCGTCGTCAGCATTTCGGTCCAGTTCTGCGCCATCTCGACCTGGGGGACCATTTCAATGGTCAGAATATTTCCCCGGCGTTGTTCCGAATGGAGCCTGAAACCTTCCGGCATTTCCTGAAGAAGCTGTTCACCCCTCAACTCTCCCGGCGCTCCCAGCGCCCCCAGAATCAGAAGAAACAGCGCCAGAGCTCTCATGCGCATCGCACTATCTCCATCGGAATCCTCACCATGCGGTTCGCGCGGAAATCAACCCAGCCGGCCGGACCTGCATTTCCGCAATGCTACCAAGTTACTATTTTTCCGGGCGATTTACAAATGAAACGGCATTTTCCGCCGCTTCCGCCCGGCGCTCGCCCCTTCAGAGCACGAGGGGGAGACGCTCCCCTACCCTGTTCTCCTCGGGGGTGACGATGCTGCGGCAGGCCAGCACCTCCACCCCACGGGCGACGACGTCGCGCAGGGTGCGGCCGTAGGCGGGGTCGATGTGGTCGGCGGGGCGAAAGGCCCTCGCTTCGCCTCGCTGGACGAGAAAGAAAATAACGGCGCGGTGTCCCTGATGGACAGCGGCGAGAAGATCGTTCAGGTGCCTGCGTCCGCGCTCTGTGACGGCGTCGGGAAAACAGGCGACCTCTCCCCCGTCGGTCAGGGTGACGTTCTTCACCTCGATGAAAACACACTCATCGCCTCGGCGCAGCATAAAGTCGAGGCGACTTTCGCCGAAGCGCACTTCGGAAGCGACGTCGTAGCCTTCGAACCCCGCGATGCGCCCCTCGCACAGC
Organism: Desulfuromonadales bacterium; assembly: GCA_029289095.1. Classification (GTDB taxonomy): domain Bacteria; phylum Desulfobacterota; class Desulfuromonadia; order Desulfuromonadales; family JACZKF01; genus JARFUG01. Next base: position 14,676 of record JARFUG010000015.1, on the reverse strand, counting down.
GCCTCTTCCACGACGCGGTTGGTGCGGTGCGTATGGGTGTCGACCCAGTGACCGTTGACGCGGATGAGCTCGAGGGTGAAGGGAAGCTTGCGCGCCGGGTTGTCGGCCCGGGAAAGGAGAACCGCGTGCCCCGGCACGGCGCACTGCATCATGCTCCCGGTATTGGGGGTATGGGCCGTGACGACGCTGCCGTCGGCGAGCTCGACATCGGCCAGAAAGCGCTTGTAGCGCCGCACCAGCGTCCCTTCGATGAGGGGGGACGGAAGCCTCACCCGCCGATCTCCGCCATGTCGCGCTCGGAGAGGCCGAGCAGGTAGAGGATCGAGTCGAGGCTCTGCTGGTTGATGTGGGTGTCGGCCTGTTCCCTCACCCGCGCCTTGGCGTTGAAAGCGATCCCGAGGCCCGCCTTGCCGAGCATCGGCAGGTCGTTGGCGCCGTCGCCGATGGCGATGACCTGGTCGAGAGTGATCCCCTCGCGGGTCGCGATCTCCTCCAGAAGCTCGGCCTTGCGGGCGCCGTCGACGATGGGGCCGCTCACTTCGCCGCTGACGCGCCCCCCCTCGATCTCAAGGGCGTTGGCGAAGGCGTAGTCGAGGCCGAGCTCGGCCTTGAGGCGGTCGGTGAAGAAGGTGAAGCCCCCCGAGATAACGGCGGTGCGAAAACCGAGGCGCTTTAGGACCCGCACCATCGTCTTGGCCCCCGGGGTGAAGGGGATGTTGCGGTAGACCTCCTCCAGAGCGTCCGCCGGCAGCCCCTTCAGAAGGGCGACCCGCGCGCGCAGGGCGCCTGCAAAGTCGAGCTCGCCGTTCATCGCCCTCTCCGTGATCCCCTCGACCTCGGCGCCGACGCCGGCAAGACGCGCCAGTTCGTCGATGACCTCGATCTGGATGAGGGTCGAGTCCATGTCCATGACGATGAGGCGCTTGGCCCGGCGGTAGAGCCCCTCCTTCTGCACCGCGATGTCGACCCCGAGAGCGCTCCCCTCGCCGAGAAGGGTGCGGGTCATCGCCTTGACGTCGAGCTCGGGGGGGACGGTCACGAGAAGCTCGACGCAGCGAAGCTGCCCCTGGGTGAGCTTGGAGATGCGCTCGATGTTCACCTCGTTGCGCGCCAGGATTCCCGACACCTTCGCCAGGGCGGAGGCGTTCACCTCCCCCCCCATGATGGTGACGACATGGGCGTGGCGGGTCGTTTTGCGGCGGTACTCGGCCTCGGTGAGGACCTGGAAGTCGAGATCGAGCCCCAGCTCCTTGGCGAGAAAGAGCAGATCCTTGACGAGGGGTTTCTGGTCGCTCTCGCCGGTGGTGAAATCGATCAGAACCGAAAGAGAGAGGAGGGTGTGGGTGACGGTCTGCTCGATGTCGCGGATGCGCGCCCCCGCCTCGGCGATCTGCCCCGTCACCGCGGCGATGATCCCTGGGCGGTCAGGCCCGGTCATGGTGACGAGAACCATGCGGTTGTCCATGGGTGGTCCCTTCCTGGATTTCAGTTGAAATTGGATCAGTCGTTTTCATAGGTCGCATTCGTCCCATTGGGTCCTATGAGACGTATGCGACTTGTGAAATGCCTCTCTCCTGGCTCCTGGATTCTGGCTTCCGGCTCCTGCCTATTCCAGCGCCTCCAGCTCCCCCCAGCGGGCGTAGGCCGTCTCCAGCTCGGCTTCCAGAGTCTCCAGCCGCGCTTTCGCGACCGCGACCTTCTCTCCGGCTTCGCGGTAGAAGCCAGGGTCGGCCATCGTCTCGTGGAGCCCGGCCTGTTCGGCCTCCAGCGCCTCGATGCGCCGGGGGAGTTCGGCGAGCTCCTGGCGCTCCTTGAAGGTGATCTTGCGGGGGCGTTCCTTCTGCGGCTTTTCTTTCGCCGGTTTAGCGATCTCCTCAACAGTCACCGGCTGGGGGCGCTGGCGCAGCCAGTCGTCATAGCCGCCGACGTACTCCTCCACCCTCCCCTCCCCTTCGAAAACGAGGGTGCTCGTCACGACGCGGTTGAGAAAATCGCGGTCGTGGCTGACGACGAAGACCGTCCCGCCGAAGTCGGCCAGAAGCTCCTCCAGAAGCTCAAGGGTCTCCAGATCGAGGTCGTTGGTCGGCTCGTCGAGCACGAGGACGTTCGCCTCGCGGGTGAACAGGCGCGCCAGCAAAAGGCGGCTGCGCTCGCCGCCCGAGAGGATGCGCACCGGGGTGCGGGCGCGGTCGGGGGTGAAGAGAAAGTCCTGCAGGTAGCCGTAGACGTGACGGGGGCGCCCGCCGACGAGGACGGTGTCCTGATCGCCGCTGAGGTTCTGCTGCACCGTCCTGTCCGGGTCGAGCTGCTCTCTGAGCTGATCGAAATAGAGGATCTGCAGATTGGTGCCGAGGCGCACCGTCCCCTGCTGAGGGGCGAGTTCGCCGAAGAGGAGTTTGAGCAGCGTCGTCTTCCCCGCGCCGTTGGGGCCGATGATCCCGATGCGGTCGCCGCGCAACACGGTGACGGAGAAATCGCGCACCACAGGAGCATCTGCGTAGCCGAAGGTGACCCCTTGCGCCTCGGCGACGAGGGCGCCGCTGCGCTCGGCTTCGGCGAGCTGCAGCTTCGCCTTGCCGATGCGCTCGCGGCGGCGGCGGCGCTCCTCGCGCATCGCCTTCAAGTCGCGCACCCTCCCCTCGTTGCGGGTGCGCCGCGCCTTGATCCCCTGGCGGATCCAGACCTCCTCCTCGGCGAGCTTCTTGTCGAAGCGCGCCCACTCCTGGGCTTCGGCGTGCAGAAGCTCCTCCTTGCGAACAAGAAAGGTGTCGTAATCGACGGCGAAGTCGAAGAGGCGCCCGCGGTCGATCTCGACGATGCGGGTGGCCACCGCCCGCAGAAAGGCCCGGTCGTGAGTGACGAAGACGAGGGTGATGCGCTCGCGAAGGAGAAACTCCTCCAGCCAGGCGATCGACTCGATGTCGAGGTGGTTGGTCGGCTCGTCGAGAAGAAGGATGTCGGGCTCGCTCACCAGCGCCCGGGCCAGAAGGACGCGGCGCTTCACCCCGCCGGAGAGGGTCGAGAGGGGGGCGTCCTCCGGGAGCTTGAGGCGCGAGATCGCCTGCTCGACGCGCTGCTGCAGCGCCCAGCCCCCCCCCTCCTCCAGGGCGCGCTGGGCCTCCAGAAGCTGCGGCAGGAGCGAGTCGTCCCCGCTCTCGGCGATGCGCCGCCCCAGCTCGTGATAGCGGCAGAGCCCCTCGCCGCCTCTGCCCAGCCCTCCGGCCACGACCTCGAAGACGCTCCCGTCCATCTCCCGGGGGACGTCCTGCACCAGCATGGCCGCACGCATCCCCTGCCGGCGCTCGACCACGCCGGAATCGGGAGGGATCTCGCCGGCCAGAAGACGCAGCAGGCTCGATTTCCCGGCTCCGTTTCGCCCCAGCAGGCAGATGCGCTCTCCCGGCTCGATCTGAAGGCTGACGCGCTCGAGCAGGGGAGCGCCGCCGAAGGCGAGGGAGACCTCGCGCAGGCTCACGATGGGCATATATCCTTCTTTCGGATGAATAATGGAAAAGCGGAATTATGACAGAAATTTTTATTTGAAGGAAGGTCCGGATTTGCGCCTGTCTTGCCGTGCGCCCACGCCGTGTTAAAAGAACAATGGAAAACACCGAAATCCGGAGGAGCGATGAACGACAAAGGAAACTCGCAGGAAGAGAAATCGACGATCGAGCGCCGACTGGAAATTTACCTCAACGACCACTTGGCCGGGTCGGTGGCGATGAGGGAACTCGTCGCACGCCGCCTTTCCGACGATCCGGGCGGGGTTTTCGGAGATTTTCTCCGACGCTTCGACGAGGATCTTGAGATCGAGCAGTCGCAGGTCAAGGAGATGATCGCCCGCTTCGGGGGAAGGGAGAATCCGGCCAAGAAGACCCTCGCCTGGCTCGCGGAAAAAGCCGGTCGGCTTAAGATGAACGAATCGCTAACCGGATACAGCGAACTGAGCCGCCTGGAAGAGCTCGAATTCATGGTGGTGGGGGTCAGGGGAAAGCTTGCTCTCTGGACCGCCCTGGAAGCGGCGGCAGCCACCAACGAACGACTGCGCGAGTTCGACCTTGCCGCGTTTCGCGAAAAAGCCCAGCGGCAGATGGATGAGGCGGATGTGCTGCGCCTCGAGGCGGCGAAGCGCGCCTTTGGGTGACGGTCGATGAACCGTCTCAGGCGATCGGCTTCTGGTTCAAGCGCTTGAGGAGGATATTGATCGCTGTGCGCGCCCTTCTGCGAGGGACCGAGGCGGTCAGTCCTCCCGATTCGAGGGCCATCTCCGGTTTTTTCCCGCTCAGAACGTTCAGGATCAGAAAGGGATCCGCCCTCACCCAAGCCTCCAGAGCGACCCCGCCATCCTCGTGGCGGACCTCCAGAAAAGCCGGGGTCATGAGGAGCCTCCCCTTTCGGTACAGCCGCCGGTTCGGAGATCTCTCGCGCTCCACAAAGCCGGTATGCTCCGCCCAGCTCTCAATGGCCGGCCAAAGGTCCTCGCTGTAGGGAAAATTGCGTACGGTGCGTCTGATCATTTCAGGTTCTCAGCCTTTCCAAGACTTCCAATATACCCTGTTGTACAAGCATACAACACTGAAGCCAAGCTGCGGCGTTCAATAATATGGAACTTATTATCTCATCTTATCAATTCGATTTTAACTTCGAGCAAACCTGATGAGGTGCTACCTATACTACTGAAAGCAGATTTTGAAAGGTCGACAATGCGACCTTTAACGAATGGCCCACGATCATTGATTTCAACAATGATACTTTTACCATTTTTCAAATTTGTAACTTTTACTTTCGAACCAAATGGCAAGTTTTTGTGTGCGGCTGTTTTAAGTTCATGCTTATAAATAGCACCACTAGCTGTCTTTCTGTTTTGATGCTTATCTGCATAGTAGGACGCTAGTCCCGTTTCTGTGAACCCGACCCTGCTACCCACTGCTCCAGGCTGAACCGGTGAACATCCAACCAATAAGCCGAAGAAAGCCAATACCGATATTTTCCGTAAAATGACTACCACAACTTGTTCTTTGAATGTTTATATAGAACGGCAGGCTGCCGACCGGTGGCGATCGCCTTGTCCGCAGCCGACAATGTTTTGCGGCATCACAGGCGGAAGAGGTCGGGCGGCGCCCAGTGACCGCACGCAATCGGCCAACGCCTCTATGCAACGTCAATATTTTCTTCTTCGAGGCAGGTATTGGCGCCAGAATTTCCGCCAGGCAGTGCGCGCCAGTTTGTATGCCTGCACTTGGGGCCGATGGCACATGTCATAGAAATTCCGCTCCATCTTCAACGCCCAGCGGCACTGGCTTCGACGACGAGCCATTTCGGGGCCCTGATCAAAGATATTGCAGAGAAAGGCGGCGAACGTCTCGTCTCTCAGGCATTCTGGTTCGATTCCGTCCACGAACCAGGGCTCAGATAACATCCGGCGATAAAGTTCCGGATCTTGATCGATCCGCTTGACTTCCTCCACGGCCGCCTCGAGACTCTCAAAAGCATGGCAGTTGACAAAAGCACGAGGATTGAAGAGTTTCCCGATATCGGGGTCGCCCCAATAGATCGGAATGGCGTTGGAGGCTGCAGCATCAGCGAATTTCTCTGACAGATAGCCCACAGAAGAACTGTTTTCAAAAGCAATAACGAATTTGTGGCGGGACTGGAAGATCAACTTGTCAGGGACGGGGCCGCCGACATTGTTCCTCCATCTGCCGCCGGAATTTACTTTTTTATACTTGGACAGCAGTTCGAAAATTTCCACTCGCTCACTGGCGCTATTTTTTGTATTTGACATTACATAGGCGCAGAAATCCGTTTTCTGCGCCTGTACCACATCAACAGGTGGTCTTGGAGATCTCAGTGCGGCATACGATCCATTGTGTATTTTGATCAGTGGAAACCAGATATACCGATCACCAAAGGACAATTTATCGAAGGCTAAAGCGTAATCGCTGACGGCGAAGTTCGGCGGGACGTTTTCACCTGTAACAAAGATCCTGACACCAGAATACTTCAACACCTCATAGCCGCCGACCGAATGAAAAACGAAATCGGCATCGCGGTCGCGAGTCCAAATAAACTCGTAGCGATCTTCAACATATTTCAGGTAAGGCCTAACGAATCCAGGATCGGTATCAGGCGTAGCGATGCGTATCTTGCGCTTCATTTGCGGGTTTCTCTCCACTGCGTCAATCTCCATCTTGTTTTGCAGCCGAGCGCCACAATGCGGCGCTCCTGCGGATCTGCCCATTAGATTCACCGCTTACGGCAACCCCATCCCCGCCTCCATCACCCGCCCCGTCAGTGGCGTCTCATAGCCCCCCAGCATCTCGATTTTCGCACGGACTTCGGAACTTTGCAGGAGACCCAGCAACGCCCTAATCTTCGAGTCCTCGGCGAAACGCCGGGGGATGACGAGGTCGTAGCGCTCCCGGGCGACGGCGACGAAGTCGAGGCCGAGGGCGCGGGCGGCCGAGGTGATGCCGAGGCCGGCATCTGCGGTTCCGGCCAGAACGTTCACGGCCACCGCCATGTGGGTGAACTCCTCCCGTTCGTACCCCCGCACACTTTTCGGAACGATGGACGCCCTTCTGAGCTCTTCGTCGAGGAGGATGCGGGTGCCGGAGCCGCGCTGGCGGTTGATGAAGGCGACGTCCTCCCGGGCGAGGTCTTCGATGCCCTGGATCCCCTTCGGATTCCCCGCTGGAACGATGAGCCCCTGGCGCCGGATGGCGAGGTTGACGACGAGCACCTCCTCCCCCGGCAGATAGCGCTCCAGGAAGGGGAAGTTGAAGTCCCCCGACTCGGGGTCGAAGAGGTGGACCCCGGCGAACATGGCCGAGCCGCTCTTCAGGGCGCTTAAGCCCCCCAGGCTTCCGACGTTGCTCGAGACAAGGCGCAGCGGCTCGGCAAGCCCCATCAGCTCGTCGGCGAGAAGGTCGAGGGTGTTGTCGTGGCTGCCGACATGCACCAGGATGTTCTCCAGAGCCGCGGCGGGGACGAGGAGTTCGGCGCCGACCGTCTCGCCGGGATCGATCCCCTCGCTGGAGGCCGGCACCCGCACCATCGCCTGGGCCCTCGTGAGATTGGTGATCATGCCGGGTCCGCGGCCGAGGGGGACGGCCATCGTCTCCCCCCCGATGCGCCCCACCGCCAGGCGAACCAGTTCTTCGCTCCCCAGGCGCGAGGGGGTCTTGCGGGCAACCCGCACGTCGATCTTCTCCCGGGCTGGCGGGTATCGCCGCCCGAGCCAGGCTACCAGGGGGGCGAGGATCTCCTCGAAGCAGACGATCGCGCTCCCGGGATAGCCCGGAGCGCCGACGAGGAGTTTCCCTCCGGCCGCCCCGATCAGGGTCGGCTTGCCGGGGCTCACCGCCAACCCGTGGACGAGGAGTTCTCCGACCTCGGCGAAGATGCGGGCGGCAAAATCCTTCTCCCCCGCCGAAGAGCCCGCCCCGACGACGACGATGTGGGCGTCGGCGGCCAGCGCTTCGCGAACAGCCGCACGCAGAAGCTCGGGGTTGTCCGGGACGGGCGAAACCCTGCGGGGGATCGCCCCCCAGGAGCGCGCCAGGGCGCAAAAGATCTGGGAATTGCTCTCGATGACCTCCCCCGGCTTCGGCTCGGGGCGAAGAGTGAAGTCGAGGACCTCGTCGCCGGTGGGGATGAAGACGAGGCGCACCGCCTCACGCACCTCCACCTCCCAGATCCCCGCCGCAAGGAGGGCGCCGACGTCGTAGGGGCTCAGTAGATGGTTGCGCGGAAAGATCATCTCCGAGGCGACGATGTCCTGCCCGACCCGACGAACGTGCATCCAGGGGAAGGCGGCCGACTCGATGAGGACGGCGGCGTCGTCCTCCACGACGATCTCCTCGATCTTGATCACCGCATCGGCCCACTCGGGAAGGGGCTGTCCGGTGTTCACCGGCGCGTAGTCGCGCCCCCGCTCCAGACGCAGGGGCTCCCCCTCGCGGGCGCCGAAGGTCGTCTCCGAGCGCACGGCGACGCCGTCCATGGCGGCTGCGTGGAAAGAGGGGGAGGAGAGGCGCGCAAAGACGGGGGCCGCCGTCACCCGTCCCGCCGCATCGCAGGAGGGGACCGTCTCGGCGCCGATGAGCGCATCGCGGTCGAGAGCGTTTTTGGCCCGTTCCAGCGCCTCGGAGACGGGGATCGTTTTGAGATAGATTTTTCGGTCCATGGACATTCCCAAGATCAAGTCTATTTACCGCGGAGAGCGCGGAGGACGCGGAGAAAAACATTCAAATCCTTAGGGTTTCCTCCGCGATCTCCGCGACCTCCGCGGTGAGAAGCTCTTATTGGCTCACAGAATCCAGATATCGACCTCCGCCCCTTCCCTCACCCCTTCAGCCTCTTCGGGGATGCGCAGAAGGCCGTCGCTCTGAAGGAGGGTGCGCAAAAGCCCCGACTTCCCCATGACGGGATGGGCCAGGGGGAGATCCCCCTTGTGCAGTTCGAGACGCACCCGCACGTAGTCCTCCCGCCCCTGGCGGGAGCCGACGTTGCGCGCCAGGCGCGCCCGCCGCCATGAGCGGACCGACTCATCGAAAGCCCGGCCGTCCCCCGCAAGGCGTCGCATCAGGGGCTGCCCGAGGACGGCCATGACGACCTGGGCCGAGCCGGCCTGCCCTGGGAGGCCGAGGACCGGCTTGTCGCCGATGCGCGCCAGGATCGTCGGCTTGCCGGGAGAAAGGCGAATGCCGTGGACGAGGATCTCCGCGCCGGGAATCGCCTCCAGCGCCTCGATGGTGACATCCCCCGTCCCCTTGGAACTCCCCCCCGAGAGGACGACCGCATCGTGATCCTCGAGCGCCCGGGCGACCGCCTCGGTGAGCGCCTCCCGATCGTCCTTGACCAGGCCGCAGTGCACCGCCTCTCCCCCCGCCTCCTCCACCAGGGCGGCGACAGTGTAGGAGTTGACGTCGCGGATCTGCCCCGGCGCCGGCTTTTCCTCCACCGGCACCAGTTCGTCCCCGGTGGAAAGGATCGCCACCTTCGGACGGCGATAGACGGGAACGGAAACGATGCCGAGAGCCGCCAGCAGGCCGACCTCCTGGGGGCGCAGGCGGGTCCCCGCGCGCAAGACGACCTGCCCGGCGGCGGCGTCCTCCCCCTTGGCCATCACGTTCTCTCCCGGCGCCACGCTCTGGCGGACTTCGATCGTTCCGCCGCCGAGACGATCGGTGTATTCGACCATGACGACGCTGTCGGCCCCCTGCGGCAGAAAGCCGCCGGTGGGAATCCAGGCGCACTCGCCGGAGGCGAGGGAGAAATCGGGGAAACGGTTCACCTCGATGGTGCGGATGCACTCCAGATAGGCGGGGTTGCTCTCCGAAGCGCCGAAGGAATCCCGGGCCGAGAGGGCGTAGCCGTCCATGGACGAGCGGCTTCCGACGGGAAGATCCTCGGCAGAGACGAGGTCCTGCGCCAGCACGCGCCAGCAGGCCTCGGAAAAATCGACCGTCCCCACCGAAACGGGGGCGAACTCCGCAAGAAGAGCCTCGACCTCTTTGCGGCTCTTCGTTTCGAGAAAATCCTGACGCATCCTTCCTCCAGTTGTCCTTTGCTGCCGACACTTCCGGTGCGGCGACATCGGGTTTTATCTACTTGTGCATCTTAGCCTGAAGCGGCGGGGGAGAAAACCTGTAAAACCGGTCTCACGCAACGACGCGACGACGCGACGAAATCGAAGGCAAGATCATCAAAAATACGCGTAACTGTTCAGCACCAGCAGGAATCCCCGCCCCTGGTGGGGAGAAGATCTAAATCGAACGCGGATAAAAATCTGATCTCAAGACCTAAGACTTTGAAATCAGGTTTTTATCAGAGCCTTTTCCGCGAAAATCCACGTTCCATTTCCCTTCCTTGATTTAGGGACGACGAATATGAACGAGTGCAGTGAATAGTTACAAATACGCTTGGCTTTTGACCTTAACGTCGCGTCGTTGCGTCGTCGCGTGATCAAGATGGGTTTGATGGAATAGTCTCCCTCCACCCGAGCTGATCGATCACCGAGCCGAACGCCGGACAAAGAGGCGCCTCGACGGTGATGTTCCTCCCGTCGCGTGGGTGTGGGAAGCGCAGCATCGTCGCAGCCAGCAAAAGGCGCTGGCAGCCGAAATGTTCCCGGAAGAAGCGATTGTGGCGCCCTTCGCCGTATTTGGTGTCGCCGACCAGAGGGTGAAAGAGATGCTTGAAATGGCGCCGGATCTGGTGACGGCGCCCTGTTCGGGGGGAGACCTCCAGCAGGGCATAGCGGGTCGTCGGATGGGGTCCCACCTGGAAAGGAAGCTCGGTCGTGGCCAGGCGACGAAAGTGCGTGAGCGCTTCCTGCAGAGCTCCGGTTTCCCTGGGACCGTTCATCCGGTCCTCCACCTCGGCCAGCGGATAGTCGATCGCACCCTCCTCGGGGGGCCAGCCCCGCACCACCGCCAGATAGCGTTTTTCGACGTCTTCGGCAACGAAGGAGTCACAAAGACGTCGAGCCGATTCGGGCGAGAGCCCGAAGAGGAGAGCCCCCGAGGTTGGCTTGTCGAGGCGGTGTACCGGATAGACGTGCCGGCCGAGGAGATCGCGCGCCTCCTGCAGGGCGAAGCGGGTCTCGCGCCGGTCGATGGGGCTGCGGTGCACCAGAAGCCCCGAGGGCTTGTGGAAGGCGGCCACGTCCCCGTCATGGTAAAGAAGCGTCAGATCGTCCACGACATCTCCCCGTCTGAAAAAATCTCCCAAAGTCGCGGCAGAGCCCCGACACGGTTGCAGGGAGGGAGTGTAGCATGCCCCAGCCGTATCTGGGGAGGGCGTAAATGTAATGGTCCCCCTCTGTAACACTTTGGAGCGAATCGAACCGTAACGGACCAGCTCCAGACCGCACTCGAAGAGCGCCCGACGAAACGGTGTGGGGAGATCTCCTCTGTTTTCGGCATTTTATCCGCCCACCATTTCGTTTACGGGGATGGCAACATCTTTGCAATCCCATCCAACTGAATTCTCAGCAAAGGAGTCGCGCCATGCCCAGAGGAACTGAAAACCCGAAAAAATTCATCATTTCCTGCCGCGTCGATCACAAGGAGATGCGACGGCTGCAGGAGATCGCCAGCGAACAGGCGATGAGCATCACCGCCCTGGTCCGCAAAAGCCTCAACCTCTCTGATGACTTCAGGAGGAGGCAGGTCAGCTGACACAGGAAAACCTGCGGGGAAGCAAATCG
>JARFUG010000015.1:0-3361 GCA_029289095.1 Desulfuromonadales bacterium | reverse complement strand
CCTGCGGGGAAGCAAATCGGCCGCAGATGACGCAGATTCCGCAGATAAGCCTTGAATAATCGCTTTATCTGCGTCGATCTGCGTGGATCTGCGGCCGGCTTTTTTTCCGGTGAGTTCAGGAGAAAGGGCTTTGCGGGGGCGACCGATTATGGAAGAGCGCAGGAGGGTCTTTCGAGCCCTTACCCGCCGCCGACAAGCGGAAAAAGAGACAGGACATCACCTCCCTTGAGCTCCTGCTCCAACTGAACATGCCGACCGTTGAGCAGAACGATCCCCAGTTCCCCCTCCGAAATCCCCACGTCGGCGACCACATCGCGGCACAGAGCCCCTGCCGGATACTCCCGCTGCTCGACGCTGAAGCGTCCGTTTCGGAAGGTGGCGAACAATTTGACGGTAATCTGCATGGGTCGCTCCTCAACAAGCAGCAGTGAGGAGTAAAGAACCTTGCCCTTTACTCCTCACTCCTCACTCCTCACGATCTATTCTCAGAAATTCCAGAACGCGTCGATTTCCTCGTCCGTGAAGTCCCAGACAGCGTTGTGCGGCGGGACCGGGTCGGTATTGAAGAACTCGGGGAGCCTGTCGTCCTTGTTGGTGAAGCCGGCGGCCAGATTGAAGGCGCGCTCGCTCTTCAGGATGCTCTTGCCGAGGGCCGTCACGTCGTCGCCGGTGAGGTTGATGCCGAATCGGGCGTTGATCATGTCGATCAGCGCCGGGAGGCACTCGGGAATGTCGAGTGCCGGGAAGGCGATGAAGATGCACATCCCGGTGCTGTCGACGGCGGCGGTGGCGATCTGCAGGTTGCGCGAGAGCTCGACCTGTCCATCCTTCTTCAACGGATCGACATAGCCCCCAACGTTGAGGATGTTGGTGGCGATGGTGTAGCCGGCGGTGTGGTCGGCCCCCATGGTGGAGGTGCAGTAGGTGATGCCGATCCCCTTGATGGAGCGCGGATCGTAGGCGGGGATTCCCTGGTTCTTCACCACCGGAACCCGGGTCACGCCGTAGGTGCGCCCGACGTGGCCTGCGCCGCCGCCGAGAATGCGGCCGAGCGGGGTTCCCTTGCCGATCTCGTCACGCAGCAACCGTATGACCCCCTTGCCGTCGCCGAAGGGGAGGATTCCCGCTTCCATGGCGACCCCCATCATGACGGCGGTCTCGATGGAATCGACGCCGATGTCGTCCATGATGTTGTCGGCCGTGGCGATGTCGTCGAGGTTGTCGATGCAGCAGTCGGCCCCCATCCCCCAGATTGTCTCGTACTCGAAGCCGGAGGTCATGTACTCCCCCTTCTCGTTGGTGTAGACCTGGGAGCACTGGATGATGCAGCCGGCGTGACATCCGTGCTTGAACTTGCCGCCGCGCTTGACGATAGTGTCGTACATCGTCTCGCCGCTGATCTTGTCGTGCCCTTCGAACTGCCCGTAGCGGAAGTTCTTCGTCGGAAGGCCGCCGGCCTCGTTCAGGATGTTGACCAGGACGTTGGTGCCGTAGGTCGGGAGACCTTCGCCGGAAACGGGGTGATCGAGAAGAGCCTTCGCGAAAGTGCGGGCGGCCGCCTTGAACTTGTCGGGATCGGCGATGGTGACGCCCGGAGCGCCCGCATCGTCGATGGAGATGTACTTGATGCGCTTGGAGCCCATGACCGCGCCGAGCCCGCCGCGGCCGTGGCTGCGCAGTTTGCCGTCGGGGTCCTTCACGGACATGTTGGCCGAAGCCATCTTCATCTCGCCGGCCGGGCCGATGGTGATGATTCCCGTCTTCTTACCGAGACGCTCGGTGACCGCGTCGACGACGGCGAAGTTCCCCTTGCCGACAAGCTCGGTCTCCTCGGAGATGGTGACGCCATCCCTGTTCACGTGCAGGCTGTAGAACTTGCCCGCTTCCTTGGGAAGCCCTTCGATGATCAGGGCCTTGACCCCGAGGCGGGCGAAGACCTGGGCGGCGCTGCCGCCGGCGTTGCTCTCCTTGATCGTGCCGGTCAGCGGGCTCTTGGCCCCTGCCGAAAGACGCCCCGAATTGGCGGCGGCGGTTCCGGAGAGGAGCCCGGGGGCGAAGACGAGCTTGTTGTATTCGCCCAGAGGATGGCAGGTGGGAACGACCTCCTTGGCCACAATGGCCGAGGTCAGCCCGCGGCCGCCGAGCCCCGCCCACTCGGCTGGTACGTTTTCCACGGCGGTGGTCAGGTTCGACATGTTGACGCGCAGAATCTTGTCCATCTTGCTCCCTTTCATGTTTGAATTTCCGAGGAGGAAGAAATCTCCTTTCCGAAAGGGAGGTCCCGCCGTTTCCGGCGAAACCCGTCGGCCCGGCCGCCGTTGGAACATCCGGCAGGCGACAGGGCTCGGAGATCTCGCTTTAGCGGCTGATGAAAAACGTCCATCTGCTGCGTTGCCCTCGCCCTTCGTCAACACAGGTACGCATTTTTCAGAAGGGCTTCGGGGCTTTGCATCTGGACATTTTGATCAGCCTGAAACAATCCAACTCTGGGCGGCCACAGGGGCCGCCCTTCCAGCAACAACTTTTTCGGATCGGAAATGAGGAGTTTTTCGTCGTGGCAAGGAGATCAAGGGATTGCGCGGAGGCGTACATCAGTACGCCGCACAAGCGATCACGCGGATCGACGCCGCCACGGCGGAAAAGAACCGTTTCCGGCCGAAAAACTACATGGCCGCCTGGTAGACGCCCACAACGCACTCGAGGGTGGCGGTGCGGGGGTTTGTGAGCATGCAGGCGTCCTTCATGGCGTTCTCGGCCATGATGCGCAGGTCGGTTTCCTGCACCTTGAGCTCTTTCAACCCGGCAGGGATGCCGATGTCGCGGGAGAGCTTGCGGATGGCGGCGATCCCCTTCTCGGCGGCCTCGACGACCGAGAGCCCGTCGATCTTCTCGCCCATGGCCTTGGCGATGTCGGCGAAGCGCCCGGGGTTGGAGATCATGTTGAACTCGCACACGGCCGGCAGCAGGATGGCGTTGCAGACGCCGTGCGGCAGGTTGTAGAAGCCGCCGAGCTGGTGCGCCATGGCGTGCACGTAGCCGAGGGAGGCGTTGTTGAAGGCCATGCCGGCCAGATACTCGGCATAGGCCATCTTGTCGCGGGCCTCCAGGTTTTTGCCGTTGGCGACCGCGGGGCGCAGCCACTCGGAGATGAGTTCGATCGCCTTCAGGGCGCAGGCGTCGGTGATGGGGGTGGCGATGGTGGAGACGTACGCCTCGACGGCGTGAGTCAGGGCGTCCATGCCGGTGGCGGCGGTCAGAGCGGCTGGCTTGCCGACCATGAGGACGGGATCGTTTATGGCGATATTAGGGGTGCAGCGCCAGTCGACGATGGCCATCTTCACCTTGGTGTCGGTGTTGGTGA
>JARFUG010000104.1 GCA_029289095.1 Desulfuromonadales bacterium | reverse complement strand
GGTGACGGTCCCCCTGGGGTACCTGGCCAGGGCGCCGCAACTGGTGGTGTGGAACCGGCGTAAAGCATAAGTCTCATGCGTCGTAGGGGTCCCATGAGACTTATGGGACCGCGAATGAATTTGGAAAGAGAGGAAACGCGCGCATGTAGCTGAAGAGAGGAGGCGCTCGTGAAGGAATATGTGTGGAGACCGATGTATGTTGTTGTCCTGATCGCGGCCCTTTCCCTGGCGGTGCGCTTCTTCCTTCTGCCCCACGACTTCGGCGTGCACGAGGGGGGGTACAAATACGGTTATTACCGCCTCGGAAACATTGCCGAGTGGGAATCCAGACCTGCGCTCTTTCGCTCCGCAGACGACTGCGGGGACTGCCACCGGCAATCCGAATCCCTGAGCGCGTCTCCACACGCCTTCATCTCCTGTCAGAACTGTCACGGCCCTGCCGCCGGCCATCCCGAAGATCCGCCGACACTCGCCATCGATACCGGCCGTGACCTCTGTCTGCGCTGTCATGCCGATCTTTCGTATCCCGCCGGCGGCCGCGACGCCGTCCCCGGAATCGATCCCCTCGGTCACCATCCGTTCCGCTCCTGCGTCGGCTGCCATGATCCCCACCATCCACGTCAGGAGGTGCAGCCATGAACAGGCGCACATTTCTCAAGGACGCCATCGTGGTCATCACCGGAGCCGCCCTTCCGGCGGCGGCCCTGGAGTGGCTCGATCCCCGGCAGGTGCTGGCGGAAAACCCTCAGATCCGCTGGGCTTTTCTGGTGGATACTCACAAATGCGCCGGCTGCGGCTTCTGCGTCAAGGCGTGCAAGGCCGAGAACGACATCCCCTACGAGGCCTCCGTCACCCGGACCTGGATCGAACGCTACGTCGTCACCCAAAGCGGGGAGCTCCTGGCAGACTCGCCGCAGGGGGGTCGCGACGGCTTCACCTCCGGGAGTATCGATCTGCCGGGAGGAACCCGGGTCTCTGAGGAAGAGATCATCCGCGGCTTCTTCGTCCCCAAGCTCTGCAACCACTGCGCCAGCCCCCCCTGCGTGCAGGTCTGCCCCGTGGGGGCGACCTACGCGACCCCACAGGGGGTGGTTCTTGTCGATCGCCAGTGGTGCATCGGCTGCGGCTACTGCATCATGGGATGCCCCTATGGGGCTCGTTTCTTCCATCCGGTGCACAAAAGCGTCGACAAATGCACCCTGTGCACCCACCGGCTCACGCGCGGCGATGCGTCCGCCTGCGTCGAGGCCTGTCCCTTTGGCGCCCGGCAGGTCGGCAACCTGCACGACCCGAACGACCCCGTGACCCGAGCGGTCGTGAGCGAGCGGATCGGGGTCCTCAGAGACAGTTACGGAAGCCGCCCCCGGGTCTATTATCTCGGCCTCAGCAAAGAGGTGCACTGATGATCCCCGCCGTGTACGGTGAATCCTGGACGCTCAAGGAGCTGATGGTCCTGCCCAACGAGTTCATCTACTGGTCGATCCAGATCGTCATGTATCCCTTCATGACCGGGCTGGTGGCCGGCTCCTTCATTCTGTCCTCCCTCTATCACCTTTTCGGGATCAAGGCCCTGAAGGGGGTCTCGCGTTTCGCGCTGGTCTTCTCCCTTGCTCTCCTTCCGGCGGCCAACCTCCCTCCGCTCCTGTTTCTGCAGAGTCCCGAGCGGGCCCACTACATCTTCATCACCCCGCACTTTACCTCGGCAATCGCCGCCTTCGGCCTGGTGGTCCTTCTCTATGCCGCGCTGGTGGCGGCTGAACTCTGGTTCATCTACCGCCCCTATTTCGTCGAGTCGGAGAAGGCCCTGCGGGCAATCCCCGGACTCGGTCTCGCGGGGCGCCTGCGCAGGGTTCTCTTTGGATGGCTCACCCTGGGCGCCCGGGACATCGGGGAGGAGGCCCTTCGGCTCGACGCCAGGGTGGTGAAGATCCTTGCCGCTGTCGGCATCCCCGTCGCCTGTTTCCTGCACGGCTATGCAGGATTCATCTTCGGCGCGGTCAAGGCCAACGCCGTCTGGATGACCCCCTTGATGCCGATCATCTTCATCGTCTCGGCCGTCGTCTCCGGCATCGCCTTCTGCATCCTGTGCTACGCGGGGGCGATGGAACTGCGCAAACTGTTCCTGCGCAGGCAGTTCGCCCGCCGGCATCCCCATGCCTGCTCCCTGGCCGAACACCGCCTCGCCGGGATCGAGGAAGTGGAAGTTCGCGTCGCAAGCCGCTACCTGGCGGTTTTCCTTCTGGTCGCCCTGGTACTGGAGCTCCTCGATGTCGTCTTCAGAGGGTACACGGCGATGAAGAGCTGGGATCTTCTGCGCCAGGTCGTCTACGGGCGGGACTTCTTCGAGATATTCGTCCTCCAGCACGGAGTCGGCCGGCTCCTTCCCCTGCTCCTGCTGCTTCTGCCGGGGCGCACGGTGAAGCGGACCATGGCAGCGGCAGCGCTTGTCCTCGTCGGGGTCTTCATGATGCGCTGGAACGTTGTCATCGGCGGCCAGTCGGTCTCCCTCTCGGCGGCGGGGTTCATGGCCTACGATCTGCCGGTGGCGCCGCGGGACATAAGCGCTTTCAAGGAAGGGGTGGCGGGAGCGCTCCTGGTGTTGGGAGCACCCTTCGTCCTCTTCTGGATGCTCAACAAGATCTTCCCCGTCTTCATCGTCGAACGGGCGGAAAGAGCGATCAAGACATGAGAATAAACCTGCTGCACGCGAAAGGACAAAACCGAAAGGCGTCTCACGCGACGACGCGACGAAAGGCAAAGCCGGGTCTAGGGAAAATCGATTTTCTGAATTTTTCCCCAGACATTCCCCCCTCGGGGGCGTTTGCATCAAGTTGATCATATTAGCGACATAGATTTGGTGGTTTTTGGTTTTACGTCGCGTCGTCGCGTGAGGCCGGTTTGCCTTTGACTTTTACGGGAGTCCGTCATGAGCGATAAAAAGCTGATCACCATGGAACTCGAAGGGCGCAAAATCCGCGTCCCCGAGGGGTTGACCGTCATCGAAGCGCTGTGGGACACCGGCCATGATGTCAAACGCGGCATCGGATGCCTCTCGGGTCTGTGCGGCGCCTGCACCGTCGCCTACCTGGAGAAGGGCGCGGGGAAGGTGCGCTTCGGTCTAGGATGCCAGGTGGTGGTGACGGAGGGACTGAACGTCATCATGCTCCCCTACTTCCCCTCACGGGTCGCCGCTTACCGGCTGGAGGAGATGGACGATCCCTACTCCAGGCTCCCCGAGGTCTATCCGGAAGTGACCGGCTGCACGGGATGCCGGGCCTGTAACGTCTGCCCCGAGTGGATCAACGTGGCCGAGATGATGAAGAAGGCCAGGGAAGGTGACTGCGCCGGGGCCACGGAACCGGTGATGGACTGCCACATGTGCGGCCTGTGCGCTTCGCGCTGTCCACAGAGCATCGCCCCCCACTACGTCGGCCTCTATCTTCAGCGCGCCAGCGCCCGCCGGTATCCGATCCCCCCCAACCTGGAGGAGCGCCTGGCGCAGATCAGGGATGGGGTCTACAG
This sequence comes from Desulfuromonadales bacterium, assembly GCA_029289095.1. Lineage (GTDB taxonomy): Bacteria > Desulfobacterota > Desulfuromonadia > Desulfuromonadales > JACZKF01 > JARFUG01. The sequence continues at coordinate 5,189 of JARFUG010000104.1, read as the reverse complement.
AGCGAAGTGGGACGAAGCAGACGCTCTCGACGAAGAGGGGCTGAAGGAGTTCTGCCGGAGGGTTCGGGAGGAACCGGCATGAAAACCGAGAATCAAAACCAGGAATTGAACGCAGATAAAACCGGATGAAGGCGGATGACACTTTCCCGTCGCCATCGTCGACCGGGAGGAGGGGACGCTCACGACTGAAAGATCAAAATCCGCCTCACGCGACGACGCAACGACGCGACGAAAGGCAAAATCCGAACCAAGGCGCCCGATATATTTTGTAGTTTTGTTTTTACGTGGCGTCGTTGCGTCGTCGCGTGAGAACGGTTTGCCTTTGACCTTTATCTCTGTGGCCTCTGTGACGAACGCATTAAAGGAGGTGCCATGTACCCGGAAGATCTGTGCAGATTGATCGAACGCGTCGACGCCACACGTGCCGAGCGACTGAAACAGGATGTCCCCAGGCTCACCGAGGCGGAGCAGGCCGACCTGCTGAAGAAATACCACCCCGACTACAAGGACTGCGCCTTCCGCACTCTGCGGGTGGGACCGAACAAGGGAGAGCGCACCACCCATGAGATCGCCGATCTTCTTGAGTCCTTCGGCGATCTCGACCACTCCAAAGTCCCCCTGACTCCAGCCTTCGACACCGACGTGCTGGTGCTTGGGGGGGGAGGAGCGGGTGTGACTGCCGCCCTCTTCGCGGGGCAGACGGGAGCCAGGGTTCTTCTCGCCACCAAGCTGCGCCTCGGCAACTCCAACACCATCATGGCCCTGGGGGGAATGCAGGCGTCCGTCGATCGGGCCGATTCCCCCCTGCGGCATTTTGCCGATACCCTGAGCGCCGGCAAATTCGCCGGACGTCAGGAACTGGTGCGCACCATGGTGGAGGACGCCCCAGAGGTGGTCAAATGGCTTCTGGACACCGGAGTGAACTTCGACAGGGACTCCTCCGGCAACCTGGCGCTCAAGAAGGGGGGAGGGCTGAGCGCTGCGCGCATCCTTTCCATCGGAGACCATACCGGCCTCAACATCATGAAGGTCTTGAAGGACGAACTGCGCCGCGACGACAAGATCGAAATCTCCGAGTTCACGCCGGCGGTGGAGCTGACCACCAACGAGCGGGGGCAGTGCAACGGTGCGGTCCTCTTCGATCTCGGGCGCAGGCGGTTCATCACCGTGCGGGCCAAAGCCGTCGTTCTGGCCACCGGCGGATCGGGGCGCCTGCACTTCCAGGGGTTTCCCACCTCAAACAACTTCGGCGCCACGGGGGACGCCATCGTCCTTGCCTACCGGGCCGGCGCCCGGGTGGAGGGGCTCGACTCCTTCCAGTACCACCCGACCGGCGTCATGTTCCCCGATCACATGGTCGGCATTCTCGTCACAGAAGCGATCCGCAGTCTCGGAGCGCACCTCGTCAATGTCCGGGGGGAGCGCTTCGTCAACGAACTCGAAACCCGCGACGCCGTCGCGGCGGCCATCATCCGCGAGTGCGAACGCGGGGGGGGAGTCACCACCGCCGGCGGGAGAACGGGGGTGTGGCTCGATATCCCGGTGCTGGAGCAGATCCACGGCGCAGGGGTGCTGCGCCAACGATTCCGGGCTCTTTTCAGGCAGTTCATGCGGGTAAGCATCAACATCGTGCGCCGGCCTCTCCTCATCTATCCGACTCTTCATTACCAGAACGGCGGCATCCTCATCGACGTGAACGGTGAGACAAGCGTGCCCGGTCTTTTCGTGGCGGGAGAGGCGGCCGGCGGACTTCACGGGCGCAACCGTGCCATGGGGAACTCCCTCCTCGACATCTTCGTCTTCGGCCGCCGGGCGGGGGTGGCCGCGGCGCTGCGGCGGGGAGAGAATCCGGGAGCGGTGGGGTTCGGCCATGTGCATGATTACTACGAAAGGCTCAGGGCGCTGCGGATCAGCAGCATATCCAAATCGCCGACCCTCTTTCCCGATTTTATTGTGGACAAGCTTTAGTCGAAAAACAGGAAAATTAAATTTTATTGATCCAGGTCAAGGAAAAGCTTGCGTAATTCTCAAATAATGGCCCAAACCATAGGAAGGCCAAAAAAGGAGGCGGCCATGGCGACGCAGAGGCGCAAGCAGATATCGGTTTTGACGATGAACACGACAGCCTTCACCGTTTGCTTCGCGGTGTGGGTGATGTTTTCAATTATCGGCATACCGATCAAAACGGGACTTGAACTCACCGATACCCAGTTCGGACTTCTGGCCGCTACCCCGATCCTCACCGGGTCGCTGATCCGCCTCCCCCTCGGGATGTGGACCGACAAATATGGCGGGCGCATCGTCTTTTCGCTCCTGATGCTCTCCACCATCGTCCCCATCTGGCTTATCGGCGTGGCGACCCAGTACTGGCAGTTCCTTCTCCTCGGCCTTTTCGTCGGGGTCGCCGGGGGGTCTTTCTCCGTCGGCATCGCCTACACCGGCCGCTGGTTCTCCCAGGAGCGCAAGGGGCTCGCCATGGGGATCTTCGGGGCGGGAAACGCCGGCGCGGCGGTCACCAAGTTCGTCGCCCCGACCCTGGTCGTCGCCTACGGTTGGCAGGCGGTCCCTAAGGTCTATGCCGTCGCCATGGCGGTGACGGTTGTCCTTTTCTGGATCTTCACCTACAGCGATCCGGAGCATAAGGTCGGCAACCATGTAACCGTGCGTGACCAGCTTGCAGCCCTCAAGGACATTCGGGTCTGGAAGTACTGCCAGTACTATTCCATCGTCTTCGGCGGGTACGTGGCCCTCTCGCTCTGGCTGACCAAGTACTACATCAGCGAGTACGGTTTCGGCATCCAGACGGCCGCTCTCATCGCCGCCATCTTCGTCCTGCCCTCCGGGGTGATCCGCGCCCTGGGAGGGTGGTTGTCGGACAAATTCGGTGCCCACACCGTGACATGGTGGGTGATGTGGACCTCCTGCATTTCTCTCTTTCTCCTTTCCTATCCTCAGCACCAGGTCATCATCAAGACGATCGAGGGCGAGATGATTCTCAATCTGGGGCTCAACGTCTGGGTCTTCACGGTCCTTCTCTTTGTCGTCGGCATCGCCTGGGGATTCGGCAAGGCATCGGTCTTCAAGTACATTGGGGACGAATATCCCCACAACATCGGCGTCATCTCAGGGATCGTCGGGCTGATGGGTGGGCTGGGGGGATTTTTCTTCCCGATCCTCTTCGGCATGCTCGTCGATTTTACCGGCATCAACAGCAGCATCTTCATGCTCCTGTTCGGCATAACCTGCTGGTCTCTGATCTGGATGTACACCACCGAAGTGCGTGGCGTTAAGACGCTTCAACTGATCGCATCAACCGGCGAGGAAGCCGCTGCCGCCGAGACTGAAAGCCGCCGCAGGGCCGCCCTCGCAGACCTGGAAAAGATTAGAAGAAAAGAAGCAGGAAAGTCGTTCATGAACAGCCGCTCTGATCATGTCGATCACAAGGCGGAATTGCCCTGATCGCGAGGAGGCCCTTATGAAAAGCGAAGATTCCTACACCAAGGTCCGCTCCGGAAAAGATCTGGCCCACTGGGACCCCGAAGACGAGTACTTCTGGGAGCAGGAGGGAAAACGGATCGCACAGCGCAACCTGTGGATCTCCATCCCCAACCTGCTGTGCGGCTTCGCCGTATGGCTGATGTGGGGAATCATCACGGTGCAGATGATGAACCTCGGTTTCCCCTTCACGGCGGCGGAGCTTTTCACTCTCACTGCCATCGCGGGGCTCACCGGGGCGACGCTGCGCATCCCGGCCTCCTTCATGATCCGAATCGCCGGAGGGCGCTACACCATTTTTCTCACCTCGGCGATGCTCATCATCCCCGCTGCGGGGGCGGGGATCGCCCTGCAGAGTCAGGATACGCCTCTGTGGGTCTTTCAGCTCCTCGCCTTCTTATCCGGCGTCGGGGGAGGAAACTTCGCCTGCTCCATGAGCAATATCAGCACCTTTTTCCCCAAGCGCCAGCAGGGTTTGGCTCTGGGGCTCAATGCCGGTCTGGGCAATTTCGGCGTCACCACCATGCAGATCCTGATACCGGCGGTGATGACGGTGGGTCTGTTCAGCTTTATCGGCGCCTCCGAGCCGATGACCCTCCTCAAGGATAGCGGGACTCTCATCGGCAGAATCCCCGCCGGGACCGAGACCTATATCCAGAATGCAGGCCTGGTCTGGGTTCTGATTCTGATCCCGCTGGTGATCGCCGCATGGTTCGGGATGAACAACCTGCTGACGATCACCCCCGATCCGGGGCATCCGCTGACGGCCTTCGGCCGCGTCATCGGGCTCTATCTTATCGGATTTGTGACCGCCGGGGTGGGGCTCTACCTCTACATGCCGCCTCCGACCGGGCTCGGCATCCTCAACATGTGGGTGGCCATGGTCCTGATCATCGTCGCCACCCTGGGGCTCATGCGCGCCGTGCCGGGGAAGATCGGCGCCAACATGGCCCGGCAGTTCGCCATCTTCAAAGACAAGCACACCTGGTCGATGACGATCCTCTACATTCTCACCTTCGGTTCGTTCATCGGCTTCTCCATGGCGCTTCCGCTCTCCATCACCGTCATCTTCGGCTTCACTGCGCTTGAAGTGGACGGCGTCATGCAGAGGGTGGCCAATCCCAACGGCCCGAGCGCCCTGACCTACGCCTGGATGGGACCGTTCGTCGGCGCCCTCATCCGTCCCCTGGGGGGATGGATCTCCGACAAGGTCGGCGGCTCCATCGTCACCCAGGTCATCGCCGGCGTCATGGTGGTGGCATCCGCCGCTGTGGGGTACATCATGCATCTCGCCTACAACTCCCCCGCGCCGGAGCAGTATTTCATGCTCTTCCTGATGCTCTTCATCCTCATCTTCGCCGCCACCGGCATTGGCAACGGCTCCACCTTCCGCACCATCGGCGTCATCTACAACCGCGAGCAGGCGGGACCGGTGCTCGGGTGGACCTCTGCCGTCGCCGCGTACGGTGCTTTCGTGGCCCCGCTGGTCATAGGTGAGCAGATCCGCGGAGGGACCCCCGAGAATGCCATGTACGGCTTCGCCGTCTTCTATGCCCTCTGTATGATTCTCAACTGGTGGTTCTATCTGCGTCGCAACGCCTATGTGAAGAATCCCTGAAGTTCTGGGTCAGTCGCAGGTAGGCAATAGGCAAAGAAAAAGGGGTTACGGAAAAGTCCGTAACCCCTTGTTTCTT
>JARFUG010000154.1 GCA_029289095.1 Desulfuromonadales bacterium | reverse complement strand
CGACCACCCGGGCCTTCACTTCACGCGCCTTCTTCTCGTCGAAGACCGCGTGGGCGGCGTCGGGGCGAAGCGCCATGTCCCGACGGGCCATGACGATGAAATCCCACTCCGAAACGTCCTGCCGACTGGTGGAGATGACGACGTCATCAGTAAAGGCGTCGTCCGGGGCGTTCAGATCGAGGGCCTCGATCCGCTCGCCATCGATCTTGACGTCATATTTTTTTCGCAGGTCCCACAGGAGCTGAAGGGTGAGGTTGTTTTCCTGCTCTTTCCAGAGTTCCCGGCGAATCTGCGCGCGGAACCGGGTGAAATCGAGCTGATCGGCAAACTCCCGTTCCTTCAGATGGTACAGGACCACCCCCCCCTCATGTTCGGAGGGATCTACGACCTCTCCGACGTTCATCTTCTTCAGGATCGCCGTCCACCCTGCATCGATGCCGTTGGGGCGCACCCAGTTCTCGTGGCGCGAAAGCGGCCCCCCCGCCTCGGCGTCTCGCGTCAGAAGATCCTGCAACGTCACGCCGTTTTCGCTGAGCTCCCGCCAGGCCGCCGCAGCGCCCTGTTCGTCATCGAAGACGAGACGCTCGACGAGCCAGCGCGGGCTGTACTGCTCCTCGTAACGCGACCACAGATCGGCATCGTTGATCTTGATCCTGCTGTCGACCGCGTCGTACTTGAGCATCAGCAGAGTTCTGGACTGCAGGAAGATCCTGGTCTGGCGCTGAAAGGCGGGATCGGAGGCCAGTTCCATTCGCTCCCCCTCCCTGGCCAGAAGAAGCCAGTCGATGTAGAGATCGGGGTTCTTCGGCAACTCCAGCCCCTCATCGTTCCAGAATTTCCACCAGCGCTTGAAATCCTCGCCGGTGTATCGCGTTCCATCGATAGTGACGAGGGTGTCGTCGCTGCCGAAGAACCAGGCGAAGGCTGGCGAGACGGGAAGGATGGCGGTACAGGCAATCAGCATCAGAATCGAGATGAAACGTCGCATCGCGTAAGCCCTTCTTTGAACCAGAGGTTGATGATTTCACCGGAAACCTGCTCACTCAGGCCCGTGACGGTGTGAATGGTTCCGAAATGCATCGCCTTTCGGGAATCGGTCCCCTGCCGGCGGTGATAAGTGTTCCAGATGACGTCTCCCGAGATGCCGTCGCGGATCTGCATGTTCACCGCCAGCACCGGATTGATGCTGCCGTGCTCCCCAGGGTTCTCACGCATCTCCACGACGTTGGCCGTGATCAGCAGTTGGGCGTTGAGGCGGCTCGCCACAAGCTCCAGTTGTTCGGGGGGCAGCGCCGCACCCGGCAGAATTCGAAGCTGCTGAAAGATCTTGAGAACGTCCCCCTCCTGGGCGAGGTGAAAGTCCGACAGTTCGTTGAACTGCGCCAGGAAGACCTTGTAGTAAATGCTGTCGGCCAGCGGGAAGTCCCCCTCGTTCATAAACGGCAACACCGCCACCCGGCACACCGCCCCGCCCGGCAAAGGCGCTGCCTTGGTGTGGTAAGGCAGTGTGTTGCGAGCGCAGCCCGAGACGGCAAAAGCAAGGAGAAAGATAATGAGGCAATTTTGAATTTTGAATTTTGAATTTTGAATTAAAGCCACTTCAAAACCTCTCTAATTCCAAATCCTTTAACTCCCAACTCCCAACTCCTGGCTCCTGGCTCCCGGCTCCCGGCTCCTGGATACTGCCTCTCAAAACTCATCCACCCACGTTTCCTGGAAGACCGGAGCCTCTTCCTTGACTTCCGG
>JARFUG010000153.1 GCA_029289095.1 Desulfuromonadales bacterium | reverse complement strand
GGCCTGCCCCTACACGCGAAAACACCTGACGAGGTCTTCCGTGATCCGGATTCTGACAATCTTCCTTCTCCTCCTCACCCTCGCCGCCTGCGGCCACAAAGGCCCGGTGCAACCCCTTGCACAGCCCCTCCCCGCGGCGCCTAGAGCTTTCGAACTGCGGCAGCAGGGCGAGAGCCTCCTCCTGGGATGGACGATCCCGGAGAGAAACCAGGACGGCTCCCCCCTCACCGACCTGGCCGGCTTTAGGGTCTACAAGATGCGTTTCGTGCCGCAGGAAGACTGCCCCGAATGCCGCGACGACTCCGCCCTGTGGCGCAGGGTCGATCTCGACTACCTGCGCGAGGCCCAGCGCATCGGCGAGCGGATCTTTCTGCGGGACACCGATGTCGCCGCCGGCTTCGGCTACCGCTACCGCGTCGTCCCCGTTACGGCCCGAGCGCGCGAGGGCGCCGCGGCGATCGCTTCTCTTACTGTCGTCGTCCCCCCGCGTCCCCCCCTGCAGGTCGAGGCTTCCCCCCACGACCGCATGGTGCGCCTGAGTTGGGAGACTCCCGAAGCGCAGGAAGAGCTGCGGCACTTCGTCTACCGCCGCATCGAGGGGGAGCCCACCCCCGTCCTCCCCCTGCGCATCGAGCCGCTTCGCCAACTCTTCTTCGAGGATTTCGGCCTGGAGAACGACCGCACCTATATCTACACCGTGCGCAGCGCCCGCCGCGACGCCGACGCGTGGACCGAGAGCGACGCCACCGAGCCCGTCTCCGCCACCCCCCGGGCCGGTTTTTGACATTGCCTTCGCGCTATGTTATGAATATTGCTTTTCTTGCATAAAACCGCTGATTTCTCTTTTTCTCTGGAGGAGGAAAAACCATGTTCACAGGATCGATGGTCGCCATCGTCACCCCCTTCGACCGCGAAGGACGCTTCGATGAGGAGACCTACCGCAAGCTGATCGAGTTTCAGATCGAGAACGGCACCGACGCCATCATCCCCTGCGGGACGACGGGTGAATCGGCCACCGTCGACTACGAGGAGCACGACCGAATCATCCAGGTCTGCATCGAGCAGGTCGCCAAGCGCGTCCCCGTCATCGCCGGCACCGGCTCCAACTCCACCGCCGAGGCGATCGAAATCAGCCTCCACGCCAAGGAGATGGGGGCCGACGCCGTTCTGCTCGTCTCCCCCTACTACAACAAGCCGACCCAGGAAGGGCTCTACCAGCACTACAAGGCCCTCGCCGAGAAGGTTGCGCTCCCCCAGATCCTCTACAACGTCCCCGGACGCACCGGCATGAACATGGAGGCGTCCACAACGATCCGCCTCGCCGAGTTCCCGAACGTCGTCGCCATCAAGGAAGCCTCCGGCAACGTCACCCAGTCGGGAGAGATCCTCGCCGCCGCCGGCGACAAGATCGACATTCTCTCGGGCGACGACTTTCTCACCCTGCCGCTCATGGCCTGCGGCGCCAAGGGGGTTATTTCCGTCAGCGCCAACATCGTCCCCCGCCAGGTCAAGGCGATGGTCTCCGCCGCTGCCGAAGGGCGCTGGGAAGAAGCGAGGAAGCTTCACCTGCGCCTTCTCGACCTGCACCAGGCGATGTTCATCGAGTCGAATCCCGTGCCGGTCAAGACCTCCCTCGCCCTCATGGGAATGATCGAGCCGCATGTGCGCCTCCCCCTCGTCCAGATGCAGCCCGGCACCCTGGAGAAGCTCAAGGGCGTGCTGAAGAAGCATGAATTGATTTAGGCAGGAG
>JARFUG010000103.1:4038-8974 GCA_029289095.1 Desulfuromonadales bacterium | reverse complement strand
TGAAGGAAGCGAAGAAACACATCCCCTCGGTCACCGCCAGCGCGGTGGCGATTCCCGGCATCGACATGGCGGCCTGCCGGCGGGTGGCGCAGGAGCTCGGGGTGGAGTTTCGAGAGCGGGAATACAACGAGGTCGGGTAGCAAGATGGAGATCAGGTTGGCGAGAGATTGATCGGCCAACGGAAGAAGAAGGAACGCTTCGATGACCCGCGGTTCCGGTGGGAGGGATTAAAGGAGGGGTTTAATGGCCCCAACCTATCTCCTCCGCCAGAGTCTTTTGATCATCTCCCTCACCCCTTCTCCTGCCGTAGTCGTGACGATGTGAAAAAAACGGCCGACTCCACCCTCGGGGAGCCGGCCTCATTCGCAATGCCGTTTTTTCTCATGGAGCGTTGGGCGGATCTATGCGCCCAAAGATGTTCGACCAATCAACTTCCTACCAGAGGCCGAGCACCTTCCACCACAGGCCGCCGATCCCCAGCCAGATGATGATGTTGACGACGCTGATGATGCCGCCGATCCGCCACCAGTCGTTCATCGCGACGTAACCGCTGCCGAACAAAACGGGCGCCGGGCCGGTGCCGTAGTGGGTCATGCTGCTGAAGAGATTGCTGAAGAAAGCCAGCACCAGGGCTGCCAGCATCAGAGGCGTGCCGACGACGATTGCGACCGCCAGGAAGGCGGGATACATGGCGCTCACGTGAGCGGTATTGCTGGCGAAGAAGTAGTGGCTGTAGAAGTAGACCAGTGAGAGCGCCAGGAAGGCCGGTATCCAGTTATAACCGGAGACCACGCCCCCCATCCGCTCGGAGAACCACGGGATCAACCCCAGGCTGTTGAGGAAGGAGGCCATCATCACCAGGGCGGCGAACCACACCAGGGTGTCCCAGGCGCCGGTTTCGTTCAGGATATCCTTCCAGGTCAGGACAGTCGTCAGCAGCAGCACGCCCAGGCCGATCAAGGCGGCAGTGGTGGCATCCATGCCGAGCTTCGGACCGAAGATCCACAGAACCAGCAGCAGAACGAATGCGCCCAGCATGATCCACTCACTGTTCTTCACTTTGCCCATCTCAGCCAGTTTCTCTTTGGCAATCTCCGAGGCGGCCGGGGTTTCGGTGATTTCTGGCGGATAGAGTCTATAAATCAGATACGGGATGAGGATCAGGCTGACGATTCCCGGGACGAGGGCGGCAAGTGCCCAGCCGCCCCAGGTGATCTCGATGCCCTGATCTGCAGCGAAGCGGGCTGCCAGCGGGTTGGCTGCCATGGCGGTCAGGAACATGGCACTGGTGATGATGGTGCCCTGGAAAGCGGTCTTGGTCAGGAACGCCCCAAGTTTGCGGGCCGTGCCGTCGGTCGGGTCACTCCCGTAAGCCTTGGCGACCGAGACCAGGATGGGATTGACGATGCCGCCGGCGCGGGCGGTGTTGCTGGGGATGGCGGGAGCCAGGACCAGGTCGGTGGCGATGAGGCCGTAGCCCAAGCCAAGGCTCTTTTTTCCAAGCACCGACATGAACAGGTAGGCGATGCGAGCTCCCAGACCGGTCTTGATGAAGCCGCGCGAGATGAAGAAGGCGATTACGATCAGCCAGATGGTGGTGTTGCCGAAACCACTGAGGGCTTGGCCCGCTGTCAGGGTGCCGGTCATCGCTGTCAGCGCGATGCCGATGCTCGCAACGGCGCCCATCGGCAGCGGCTTGGCGATGATGCCGATGATGGTGGCGATAAAGATCGCCAGCAGGTGCCAGGCCTTGGGGTCAACGCCCTCGGGCGGCGGCAGGTACCAGATGAGCAGACCGACTGTGACCGGGGTCAAAAGGCGCAGGATGTAATCGAACGAAAAGGTCTGCAGAATATCAGCTTGTTTGGGTTGGGCTGCCTGGGTGTTCAACATGACCCATTCTCCTTGCTGAGGGTTGCGGGAAGAACCGTCGGTACCCTGTCTGGCACCTACCATCCTGAAACCCAGCTTATCCCCTGCAAGAACCCAGGTAAATATTTGGAATATTTTAAGTTTTGAAATCTTTACGGTGGTTTTGGTGATTGTGGTTACGGTGGGATTGTGTGAATGCGATCTGCAGAATTGAATCATTACAAAGGGACAAATTTCGCAAATGCATTATGAAAAAAATTCTGAATCATCGGAAGAAACTTTCCCTAACTAATTGATCTCATAGTTTTCCTGGCGTCTTTTGGTGCAATCCAATCAAGAGATCCTCTCTCTGCCGCGGCGGAAGTAGCGTCGCTCAGGGCGACCGACAACGCCGTAGAGAAGGTCGGCGACAAGAAAGCCTTCGGCGATCAGTTGCTCCAGGTAGCGGCGGGCGGTGGAGCGGGTGACTCCGATGCGTTCGCCCACCTCTTCGGCATTCAGGTCGCGGACCTCCACCGACTCGAAGACCTGTCGCACCTTGCGCAGGGTCAGTGGGTCGATCCCTTTGGGCAGCGGGGCTTCTTCGGCATCGGGGGCGGGATGGGCGCGCAGCAGCCGGTCCACATCCTGCTGCTCCAGAGTGCCGCCGGAGCGAATTCGGATTGCGTATTCGCGGTATTTGAGCAGAGCCTCCTGAAATCGGGGGAGAAAGACCGGCTTGATGATGTAATCAAACACGCCGCCTCGCAACGCTTCCTGCAACGAGGCCATCTCCCGGGCGGCGGTGATGAGGATGACGTCGGTCGGGGCGGACCCGGCGCGCAGTTGCCGCAGCAGTTCCATGCCGTTCCCCTCGGGAAAGAAGAGGTCGAGCAGCACCAGGTCGGGCGCCAGCACCTCGGCCATCTCCTCGGCGTCGGCCAGGGTATTGGCGATCCCCACCACCTCGAACCCCTCGGTCTTGGCGATGAAGCGGCGGTGCAGCTCTGAGATGCGCGGGTCATCCTCGATGATCAGCACGCGGATCCGGCCATCACTGGTCATTGTCCACCCCCTTCATCCTCCATCCTGACTCCTTCACGCCTGCCTGTCGTCTTTCCTCACCCCTACATGCTTGTATTTCGGGATGATCACAGTAAACAGAGCCCCTCCCAATTCTCCCCGGGCGAAGGTGATCTCGCCGCCAATCGCATCAAGTGCCCGGCGCAGCAGGTAAAGACCCATGCCGCGGCCGACGTTGCGGTGAGTGGAAACCCCCTTTTCGAAGAGCCGGTCGGCGACTTCCGGCGACACGCCGCGCCCCGAATCTTCCACCTCAACGATCAGGTCGGGCCCGAGATCGGTCAGATAAAGGCGCACCCTCCCCTCGCCGCCCGCCTCGCGAACCGCTTCGAACGCGTTGTCAAGCAGGTTGCCGAGCACCGTGACCAGGTGCTCGCGCTCCAACTGCACCGGCAAATCGGCGAAGGTGCTCTCCGGGTCGAGACGGAAGTCGACCTTGAGCTCGCGCGCCCGGTTGAATTTGCCGACAATGATGCCGGCCACCACCGGATCGGGGACCGCTTTCGCCAGCGTGCGGATCAGCTCCTGGTAGCCGCTCGCCTCCGTCAGGATAAGGTCGAGGGCCTCGTGATGGGCGCCGATCTGTATCAGGCCGGCGATGGTGTGCAGCTTGTTGGAGTATTCGTGGGTCTGGGCGCGCACCAGTTCAGAGTACTGCTGCATCTGCGAGAGCTCGCGCATCAGTCGGTCGAGCTCGTCCTTGGGCCTGAAGCTGGCCACCGCGCCGGAAGCCGCACCTTCCTGATCGAGTGGGAGAATGTTGACCACCATGGTGCGCCCTGCCATTGGCATCTCCTGGTCGAGCATCTGCTTGCCGCCGGCCAACGCCCGCTCCAACTCCGGACAAGGGCAGATCTCGGTCAGCGGACGGGCCCGGAGATCCTCCTCCCTGCTTCGCCCAAGGTACCCGCGAGCCGCCTGATTGACCAAGGTCAGGCGGCCTGCCCCGTCGACCGCCACAACCCCTTCGCGGATGGCGCCGATGATGGCGTTGCGTTCCTGAAACAAGGCGGCGATGGCGTGAGGCTCCAGGCCGAAAATGGCCGCCTTGAGACCTTTGGCGATGACGATGGCGCCGAGCACGCCGAAAATCAGGACCACCGCCACATAACCGAGAATCTCCTTCTGCTGACCCCGAACCTCGACCTCGATATCCCGCAGAAGGTAGCCGACCGCTACGAAGCCGAGCACCTCGCCGTCTTCTCCCCGGACCGGCACGAATCCGCGCAGCGACGGCCCCAGGGTGCCCATGGCCCGGGAGACGTAAGTTTCTCCCAGCACAGCCCGCTCGAAATCGCCGCCAATGAAAGTCTGGCCTATCCGTTGCGGGTCGGGATGACTGTAGCGGATTCCCTGGCGATCAGCCACCACAATGAACTCGGTGCCGGTGACGCCGCGCACCTCTTCTGTCAGTTCCTGAATACCGGCGGGATTGCCGGCCGCGAGTCCCTGACGGACAATCGGATTGAGGGCGACGGAGCGGGCCAGCACCACGGACTTGTCACCGATCTGATGCAGCAGGATATTACTGGTGAAATCGGAAAAGAGCGCCCCGATCATGATCACCAGCAACGCCAACAGGCCGGTGACCAGCAGGATGAGCTTATACTGCAGGTTGCGGGGGAGCAGTCGGTCGATCTGGGCAAAGAGAGAGGGCACCCGTCATCTCCGAGATAGGGAAGCTCTAACTTACCTTATCCGTGCCGACCGGCCAACAATTTTTTGCGACGAAAGGATGTCGATGCAAATCGCCATGGCCATCCCGAAAATTGCGCAAAACGTCCATGGCGTTCAACCGAGATGAATTCCGACCTTGCGCGGCTCTCTTCATTTGCACTTGGACATCGGGACGTGAAAGCGTGTAGACTTTCGCCGGATGCCGATGGGGAAAATATTAAAGCAGGTGTGGCGAAAGACTGTTTCTCGGAAGGGAATGACGCCGTGAATGAAATAGACGGGATGGGCAGGATCGGTTCTCGCCCCCTCTGGGCTTATCGGCTCT
>JARFUG010000103.1:0-3938 GCA_029289095.1 Desulfuromonadales bacterium | reverse complement strand
GAAATAGACGGGATGGGCAGGATCGGTTCTCGCCCCCTCTGGGCTTATCGGCTCTCGAATCCGGTCCGGGCAGCGCATCTGGTTGGAGCGGCGGTGTTTCTGACCTTCTATCTTCTGGAGATCGATCCCGGTCCCCCCGGCATCTATGTGATCGTCGCTGTCGTCAGCGGCGGCGCATTGCTGATCATCGAGTGGTTGCGGCATCCTCAGATTTTCCGGGAATTGGCCGGGGTGTTCACTCTGGCAAAACTCCTCCTTCTGGGGGCTGCGCACCATGGCTTCCTCCCCGGGGCGACAACGGTCCTGCTGGCGTTCGTCATCGCTTCAATCGGATCGCATGCCCCGAAGAACGTACGGCATCGGTTGTTGCTGTAGAGAAGCCGTCTTTGACAGATTTCTCTTTTCTGGCAGGCTTTTAGATGGAAGGAGACATTGCATGGAATACCGCCACAAATCCCCGATCGGCACCTTCAAGATCCGCCAGGCCGAGGACGGCTGGCGCCTCTTCATCGACAACACCGCCGTTTCAACCTACCCTTCGCCGGAAGCGGCCTACTACGACATCTCACATCAATCCACCGGCTGGGACGAGTGGGACCGCCTGAGTCTCATCGACATCCCCGAGCTCCCGAAATGGGAGAAGCGCCCCGCCAGCGAAAACGGCAACTGAAGAGTGGCTCTCAGAATCCCAGGCGTCGGCGGATCTTTGCGGTGATCGACTGGCGCTGATCGAAAAAATCGTCCCATGGGTTGTCGCCACCCAGTTCATCCAGACGCCGTGGGAGGTTCTCGACGGTGTATTGGGCGGGACCTGCATCCGGGGAGAGTTCATCCCAGAACAGCGGGGTCGACACTGGAGCGCCCGGGTGGACCCGAGTGCTGTAGGGAGCCACGCTGGTCGCCCCCCGGGTATTGCGGAAGTAGTCGATCAGGATCTTCCCCTTGCGCTGCGCCTTGCTCACCGTGGTGACGTAGCGATGCGGATCGCTTCGGGCGATCTCTTCCGAGACCAGCCGAGAGAAGGCCTTCACCTCATCCCAGCGGGAGCGGCGCATCAACGGGACGACCACGTGCAGCCCCTTCCCGCCGGAGGTCTTGACGTAACTTTTCAGATTGAGATCGCCAAGGTATTCGCGCAGCCGTCTCGCCCCGTGAACGACATCCTCCCATGCGACGCCCGGACCCGGATCGAGATCGAAGACGACCTGATCGGGATGCTCCAGCCGGTCTTCCCGGCTCCCCCAGGGGTGGAATTCAAGAACACCGATCTGCACCAGGGTGATCAGCCCCGCAAGATCGTCGATGACAAGGTAGAGCCCCTCATCTTCCTTCTGCGCAACCTCAATCCCCCGAACCGGCGACGGCACGCTCTCGTTGAAATGTTTCTGGTAGAAACACTTCTCTCCCCTTCCCTGTGGGCATCGCACGACAGTCAGTGGACGCCGCGTCACGAAGGGAAGGATGTGCGGGCCGATCCTTTCGTAATAGAGGGCCAGATCCCGTTTGCTTATCCCCATCTCTGGGTAGACGATGCGCTCGGGACTGCTCAGAAGGACCCCGCCGACCCGCCCTGGATCGCGGCTGCCCGGCGCGGAGATCTCTTTGGGCGTTTCCCTGACGATCTCCCGGGGCGATTTGTCTTCCCGCAGCCCCTTGAATGAAGGGTGGCGCAGCCGTCCGTCCCCGGTCCATTCGCTGAACTCGACCTCGGCCACCAGTTCGGGCCGCACCCAGGTGACCCCCGCGGCCTCCCGTCCCCGGGGCGGATCGGCGAAGGGAGGGGCCTTTACGATCAACCTCTCAAGCCTCTCCCCGACGCTGTGGAGGGATTTCTGGTCGAATCCCGTTCCGACCCGTCCTGCGTACTGCAGCGTCCCCTGTTCGTCGCGCACTCCCAGCAGGAGAGCTCCGAAGGCGGTGCGCGAACCCGAGGGGGCGGAATAACCGCCAATGACAAACTCCTGCCGCCGGATGCATTTGACCTTCACCCACGACTCGGAGCGCTTCTGCACATAGGGACTTTGGGAGCGCTTGGAGACGATCCCCTCGAGAGAGAAGCGGCAGGCGTGCTGAAAAACCCTCTCCCCTTCGCCCCGGATGTGATCGCTGTAACGGACGGGCGAGTCTTCTCCGAGCGGTTCGAGAATTTTTTTCAGAAAGGCCTTTCGCTCCGCCAGAGGAACCCGGGAGAGATCGTATCCCTGCGCATGAACCAGGTCGAAGAGATAGTAGACGAGCCGACCCCGTCCACCTTCCTTGAGTACGTTCTGGAGAGCCTGGAAATCGGAGATCCCGTCGGAATCGAGGACGACCACTTCGCCGTCGAAGATGGCATCTTTGATCGGAAGGTCGCTCAAGGTTTGTTCGAAGACGGCGAAGCGCTCCGTCCAGTCGAGCCCGTTGCGGGTCCACAGGCGGGCGCTTCCTCCCTTCAGGACGCAGACGATGCGGTACCCGTCGTATTTTACCTCGTGAAGCCAGTCCTCTGCCGACGGGATGGAATCGACCAGCTTCGGCAACTGCGGTAGGATCTTCTGCGGCTGACGGACGCGACGCGCGCCTTTCAGACGGGACAGGTCCGCGGATATTCCTTCCCTTTCAACGCCCGGCGAAACGGCGCCGCCATCTTTCCACACCGAATCGCGGTCGGCCGCAATCTGCTCCAGAGTGCGGCCGCTGGCCACGCTTCGATCGTTTATTTCAAGGAAGGGTTCAGCTTCATCGTCGTGGAGCGACTCCTCGTCTTTCTTCTTGATGAGGAGCCAATTGTCGGTCCTTTCGTCACGCGTCCCCATCCGCGCCAGGCTCCATGCCCCGCGCAGCTTGCGGCCATGCAGGCGAAATTTCAGACGTCCTCGCTGGTAATCGCGCTCGGGATCTCCCAACGGTTCCCATTCGCCACGATCCCACAACTGGACCGTTCCCCCGCCGTATTCCCCTTCCGGGATGATCCCCTCAAACGATCCGTACTCGACTGGATGATCTTCGACATGAACCGCCAGACGCTTCTGCGAAGGGTCGAGGCTCGGCCCCTTCGGGACGGCCCAGCTCTTGAGAACCCCGTTCAGCTCGAGACGCAGATCGTAATGCAATGCCCGGGCTGCATGCTTTTGCACGATATAGAGCCTTCCGGACGGACTTTGTCCGACATCTCCCTTCGGCTCGGGGGTGCGCTGAAAATCGCGCTTTCGCCCGTAGCGATCGAGTCCCACGAAAACCTTTCTGCTTCAACGTGTCGTAAATGAGCGTACCTCGGACTCCGCCACCCCCCCCCTGCCATCCTCGGCAATGACTTTCCAGTAATAGGTCGTTTGCGCCTCGAGGTTGAAGGCGGGGATGGTCGCGTTGTCCTCTACATCGTCGCTGCACGCCGCAATCAGCGAGATGAGGAGGAGGACGCCGAGGACAATTCGCACCCTCCTGTTCACCGGAAGCGCAGCGACGGCCAAAAGGGCGAACACCCCGAATCCGAGCCCGGCTGCAAGGCGCGTCCGTCCCGGTTCAAGGCGGGCCGGAACAGTGCCCGAAAAGTCAGGGTCTTCTGAATAGAATACCCAATAACCGACCGGATCGCCATCGGGGTCAACACAGCGCTCCCACCGAAAAGTCACCGATCTGCGCAGGTTGTCCTGATTGGGGAGCGGATGGATCAGAACCGGCACATCCGGAGTGAGGTTCCCCGGCTCGACGTATCCTGTACCCGTGACGACAACCCTCTCGGTCCTCGGTGTGTCCACTTCTCCGAAGGGGATATCGAGACGCCCCGTGTAGCTGCCGGACTCCCAGGGGAGGAATTCCACCCTTATGCCGCAGCGTCCCCCTGGGGAAATGATTCTCTCCGAGCACCCGTCCCCTCTCAGCCTGAAGGGGACACCGATCGTCGATGAATCGATTTCCCCGATGACGAGCGGAACCCCTCCGCTATTGACAAGAAAAAG
>JARFUG010000014.1 GCA_029289095.1 Desulfuromonadales bacterium | reverse complement strand
AAGGTGGAGTGACGGGCGGGAGTTGGGAGTTAAGGGACGGTGGACGGAGGACGGAATAATTTTTCCTGAATAGAACGAATCTTCCGCAGATTCCAAAAATATCCCCTTCCCGAGAAGGGGTAAGGTGAGGCGTATTTTCTCCCCTCCTATTTTAGGAGGGGCTGGGGGTGGTAAGGTCTTCTTGATCTCTACCACCCCCCGCCCCCCTCCTGATCCAGGAGGGGGAGAAGACCCATGCGGAAGATCAGTACTAATCGGGTAATTTTTTGAATTAAACCCTTTGGCCTTTTGCCTCCGGCCTCGGGCCTCGGGCCTCGAACCTGATTTTCTCCTGGCTCCTGGCTCCTGGATTCTGGATTCTGGATTCTGCATAAGCTGGTCAGACCCCGATTTTCTATGATATGTTATTGAAAACAGACGCTGACAAATACGACATAAAGGAGACTGGAATGATCGTCCATATCGAAGAGCAGGGAGCCGTGGTTCTGATCGAGATCAAGGAAGAACGTCTGGATGCCCATAACAGCGGGGAACTGAAGGCTCAGATGCTGCATCTCTTTGAGGAAGGGAAGGCGAGCATCGTCATCGATCTGCACGAAGTGCGCTTCGTCGACTCATCCGGCCTCGGCGCGCTCGTTTCCGGCTTCAAGAATGCCAGCGCCCGCAATGGAAACCTCAAGCTGAGCGGCCTTCAGCCCCAGGTCAAATCGATGTTCGAGCTGACGCGTCTGCACAGGGTCTTCGAGATCTTCCCTACGTCCCAGGAAGCCGTCGCAAGCTTCTAGATTCACCCCCGCGGGGAGCGTTGGTCGCCGAACCGCCTTACCTGTCGAGGATTACATGAAAGAAAAGATCGAAGTCGACATCAAGGTTCCCAATCAGACCCGTTATCTGAGTCTGATCGGCAGGATCGGCGAAGACATCGCCAGAACCCTGAGGCGGTATCATGGCGACCGGGAAGAGCTGGCCTACCACATCAACCTCGTCCTGACCGAGGCGATGACCAATGCGATTCAGCATGCCAATGAAGGAGATCCGGAGAAGGAAGTCCACATCACCATCACCATCCTCGACCGCAACCTGAACATCAAGGTCTACGACCAGGGGCAGGGATTCGACATCTCGAGCCTGCGCCACGCAGACCATCTCGACGAGCACGGCCGCGGCGTCTACATCATCCGAACCCTCATGGACCAGGTCAGCTACCGAAAGTACAACGGGGGGCATGTTCTGGAGATGGTGAAGTCGTTGAACAAGATGATGAAGTGAGAAGGGCGGGAGTTGGGAGCCAGAGGACGGAGGACGGAGGACGGACGACAGAGGTGAAAGGCCAAAGGTTCAAGATTCAATTCAAAATTCAAAATTGCCCTTCAAGGTCAACCTTCCAACAACAACCTCATCAACTCAAAATATCCATCGACCCTCAGATCGCTGCCGTCCCACTTGTAGGCGGCGAAGGGCATTCCGGCGGCCTGGGCGGCGCGACGGTCGAGCTCCGAATCCCCGACGAAGAGGAGTTCTTCCTCCCTGAATCCGAGGCGTTTGGCCGCCAGGTGGAGCATGTCCGGGTGCGGTTTGGGGCGCGGCACGTCCCGGCTGGTGACAACGGCGCTGAAATGATCGGTCAGGTCGAAGTGCTTTAAAATCTCCGGCATGCTTGTCCCCCGGTTGGTGGCGACTGCGAGCGGATAGCGCCGGGAGAGTTCGGATAGCCCCTGGATCATCCCCGGCTCGGGGATCATATAGGGGATGAAGTCGCGGTAGTCGAGGGTGGCGGAATAGGCGAGCGCCCTTTCCCCCTCCTCCTCGCCGAAGAGGGCGGCAAGGACCTGCGGGCTGGCGGCGGTATGGCACAGGTGACACGTTTCCCGGTCGTCCTCCCGTATCGGGGGTCGGCCGAAATGCGCAAGGACGGTGTTGTAGAAGACAAGATTCGCCTGACGGCTCTCGAAAAGAACGCCGTCGCAGTCGAAGACGATGCCGCGGAAGGTCATAGGCAGTATCCAGGAGTCAGGAGTCCAAGAGCTAAAGGGAAGGACGGAAGACATGTTTTTCTCCCCTCCTATTTTAGGAGGGGTCGGGGGTGGTAAGATCTGCTCGGTCTCTACCACCCCCCCGCCCCCTCCTAATCAGGGAGGGGGAGTTCATACGCCTATTGCCTGTTTTTTCCATAATACCGAACCAAAACCAACCCCCCGATCCCGATCAGAATCATCGGCAGGGACAGGAGCTGTCCCATGGTTGCGCCTCCCCAGAGGAAGCCTAGATGGGCGTCGGGCTGGCGGAAGAACTCGACAAAGAATCGGAAGATCCCGTAGAGCATGATGAAGGAGAAGAGGGGGACGCCCGGGGAGGCCTGGCGCTTGTGAAGCCACCAGAGGATCGCCAGGAGGACGGGTCCTTCGAGAAAGGCTTCGTAGAGCTGGCTCGGATGCCTCGGCTCGGGACCGGCGCCGGGAAAGACGATCCCCCAGGGGACGTCGGTCACGCGGCCGTAAAGTTCGGCGTTGATGAAATTGGCGACCCGCACAAGCCCGATCCCCACGGGAGCCGAGGAGACGAGGATGTCGCCGGTCAGAAGGATGGAGAGATTCCTGCTGCGGCAGAACCAGAGGGTGCAAAGGACGACGCCGATCAGCCCGCCGTGAAAACTCATCCCCCCTTCCCAGACATAGAAAATCTCGAGAGGGTTCCGCAGGTAGTAGGGAAGATGGTAGAAGACGACGTAGCCGAGACGTGCGCCGATAATGAGGCCGAGGATGCAGTAGAAAAGGAGATCCGACACCCCCTCCTTGGGCAGGGGAAACTTGCGCAGGCGCACATAGTAGCGGATGAGAAAGTACGCGGCCGTAAACCCGACCAGGTACATCATCCCGTACCAGCGCACGGCGAAGGGTCCTATTTCGAAGATGACGGGATCAATGTTGGGGAAAGGCATAGGGAGACCAAGGATGAAGGCTGAAGGATAGGGATGAAGGAAAAACTGAGCCAGGCTTGTCCGGCGCAGCTTGGCGAAGACGCCTCGGCGAAGGCGGAAGCCGAATTATTATACGGAAATTCGGCAATCATTCAAAACGAAACGATGAAAACCTTACCACCCCCCACCCCTCCTAAAACAGGAGGGGAGTTATCTGTGGAAGCCCCCCTACAATGTCTGTTGAAGCGCCACCTGATCAGGTAGGGGGAAAATAACTCCGCCTCCTTGATTAGGAGGGGGCTGGCGGGTCGTAGACCGATTCAAAATTGCCCCTCAGCTTCTTAGCTCTTTCCCACTCCTCCTCGCTCAGTTCCGATGTTTCCAGGGCGATTCCAAGATGTTGGGCGAAGGTTTCGATGAGACGATCTTCGACCTGGTCGACGGCGGCGGGTGAGTAAAGGAAACGGTTCAGCCATCCGACCTTGGAGGCAAGGGCTTCCTTTCGCTTCTCCAGAGAACCGGGGCGCCTTCCAAGGGCGCGGCAGAGGCGATCGAGATCGAGATCGACGGGGATGGAGCCGTGCTGCAGAAAGACCCCGGCGCCGCGCCTTTGGGCGCTCCCTGTCATCTTGCACCCGTTATGGACGAGTTCGTGAACCGAAGGGGAGACGAAACAGACGCCGCTCTCCCCCTCCCCTCCTCTGCGGCGCCCGGAAGCGAGCACGGCCTCGAGGCCGAAGGAGTTGAGCATCTGCCGAAGGACGCCGGCGATGACGCGGTAATTTTCGAGGATTCCGCCTGGAAAGATGTTCGATCGTTCGGGTGAGACGATGCAGTAGGTCGCCTCGTTCTCATGGAGGACGGCACGTCCCCCTGTGGAGCGGCGCACGACGTCGATCCCCATCTCCCGGCAGGCATCGTAGTCGACCTCCCCCTCCCCCGACTGCGCATAGCCGAGGGTGAGCGCCGGAGGCGACCACCGGTACAGGCGCAGCACCGGCAGAGACCGCCCCGCCGCCACCGACTCAAAAAGAGCCTCGTCGACGGCCATATTGATACCCCCCGGAAGAGGGGGCGTCCGGATGAGGCGCCAGGTTTCGGTTAAGAGCATAATAAATTTCTCCCCTCCTATTTCAGGAGGGGTTGGGGGTGGTAAGATCTTCGAAGTCTTAACCACCCCCCGGCCCCCTCCTGATCCAGGAGGGGGAGAGAGTCAAAAGTTTATCCTCTCCAGAAATCCCGTGTCGACATCCCCTTCGATGAATTCCTTGTTCCTCATGATTCTCTGGTGGAAGGTGATGCTCGTCTTGATCCCTTCGATGATGTATTCGTCCAGAGCCCGTGCCATGCGGTGAATCGCTTCCTCGCGGGTGTCGGCGTGAACGATGAGCTTGGCGATCATCGAATCGTAGTGGGGAAGAACGGTGTACTGGTCGTAGACGGCGCTGTCGACGCGCACGCCGAGTCCTCCCGGCGGGTGATAGCCGTCGATCTTCCCGGGCGACGGGGTGAACTTGAAGGGGTGTTCGGCGTTGATGCGGCATTCGATGGAGTGGCCGCTGATCTTGATGTCTTCCTGCCGAAAACGCAGGGGCAGCCCCGCGGCGGAGCGGATCTGCTCCTTGATGATGTCGATCCCGGTGACCATCTCTGTGACGGGGTGTTCGACCTGAACGCGGGTGTTCATCTCCATGAAATAGAAGTTCCCCTGCTGGTCGAGGAGAAACTCCATCGTGCCGACGCTGGAGTAATTCACGGACTTGGCGGCTGCCACCGCGCACTCGCCCATCTTCTTGCGCAGTTCGGGGGTGAGGACCGGGCAGGGCGCCTCTTCGATGAGCTTCTGGTGGCGCCGCTGGATGGAGCAGTCCCGCTCGCCGAGATGGATCACGTTGCCGTGCTTGTCGGCAAGGATCTGAATTTCGACGTGGCGTGGGCGTTCGCAGAACTTCTCGATATAGACGTCGGGGTTGCCGAAACCGGCCTGCGCCTCGGAGCGCGCCGCCGCAAAGGCGTTGGGGAGGGAGGCGGGCGAATGGACGACCTTCATACCGCGGCCGCCGCCTCCGGCGGTCGCCTTGATGATGACGGGATAGCCGATCTCTTCAGCGATGCGCACGGCCTCTTCGACCGATTTCACCCCGTCCTTGGTGCCGGGGAGAATCGGAACCCCGGCGGCGGTCACCGTCTGGCGGGCGCTGATCTTGTCCCCCATGCGGCGCATGCTGTCGGCGGTGGGGCCGATGAAGGTGATGCCGCAGTTCTCGCAGATTTCGGCGAACTCGGCGTTTTCCGAGAGAAATCCGTAGCCGGGGTGGATGGCGTCGGCGTCGGTGACTTCGGCCGCGCTGATGATGGCCTTCATGTTGAGGTAGCTCTTGGCGCTCGGGGCCGGACCGATGCAGATGCTCTCGTCGGCCAGCATGACATGCAGCGCCTGGCTGTCGACATCCGAGTGCACCGCCACGGTCTTGATGCCGAGCTCTTTGCAGGCACGGATGATCCGAAGCGCAATCTCGCCGCGATTGGCGATCAGAATTTTATGGAACATGGGTTTTCTCCGAAAACAGGCGCAAGGCCCGAGGCTCAAGGCCAAAGCCAAGGCAATCTCTAGATTAATTCAAAATTCAAAACTGCTTTCAGATTCTTTCAACCAAAAACAGCGCCTCGCCGAATTCGACCGGCTGGGCGTTTTCCTTGAGGATCTCGACGATCTTGCACTTGAATTCGGCTTCGATCTCGTTCATGAGCTTCATGGCTTCGACGATGCAGAAGGTCTGCCCCTTGTCGATGACGGTTCCGACCTGGACATAGGGATCGGAGTCGGGGGACGGGGCGCGGTAGAAGGTGCCGACGATGGGAGAAGTGATCGTCTCGTATTTTTCGTTGACGGCCTTCTGGGGAGCGGCGGGAGCCGACCCGGCCGCAGCGGCAGGAGCCTGGGAGGGAGCAGGAGAGGCGGCCGGAGCGGGGGCGGACGCATAGACCGGCGAGGTCACATGCACGATCTCCTGGTTCTTGCCGCGGCGGATGACGATCCTCTCCTCGGCGCCCTCCATTTCGAACTCGGTGATATCGGTTTCGGTGACCATCTTGATCAGAACTTTGAGATCCTTGATATCCATGCGAAAAACGTCCTCCTTGTGACGATTGTGAACGGCGCCCTGGTGAATAGACTGGGCCGTCCTGAATAGATCGTTGAAAAACGATTCTCTCGCCCGTTCGCTTCGCTCACTCGAGACGCAGAGTTCGCAGAGAAACTCCAAACGCTTTTCTCTGTGTCCTCTGTGGCTCGAGCGAAGCGGGCGTGAGATGCCTCTTTGCTTTCAGATATTATTGACCAGTAGCATCAAGCCGGGAGTATCCGGAAATCCTTTGGAATGCGTGTGAGGGGTCTGCATCCGTCGGCTGTGACCTGAACCGTGTCCTCGATGCGGACGCCGCCCTCGTCGGGGAGATAGATCCCCGGTTCGATGGTGACGATCATCCCCTCGCGGGCGACATCGTCGGACCGGGTCGAAAGGGTCGGGGACTCGTGGACTTCGAGACCGACGCCGTGCCCCAGGCCATGACCGAAAAATTCGCCGTACCCGCCTGCGGTGATGAGATCGCGGGCGACGGCGTCAATCTCCCGCAGAGAAACTCCGGGGCTCAGGGCCGCCATCGCTTCGTCGTGGGCGCGGAGCACGAGATTGTAGATCTCCCGTAACCGGGGGGAAACGTCGCCGACGGCGACCGTCACGGTCTCGTCCGAGTGATAGCCGCCGATGCGGGTCCCGAAATCGAGGGTGACGAGTTCGCCGGCGCGGATCTCCTTGTCGGACGCCACGCCGTGCGGCAAGGCGCCCCGCTCTCCCGATGCGACGATGAAATCGAAGGCCTTCTCTTCGCCTCCCAAACGCTTGAGGGCAAACTCGAGCGCCAGGGCGATGTCGCGCTCGCAAACCCCCGGACGCACCATGGGGAGTATCTCTTCAAAGGCCTCGGCATTGAGTCGCGCCGCTTCGGCAAGAGCCGCAACTTCCTCGGCATCCTTGAGCGCGCGCAGGGACTGAAGCGGCTTCTCCAGGGGAACCCACTCCCAGTCGGCGTCGCCCTTTTCCCTGAGGCGCCTGGCCGAGGCGAAAGCGACTGTCTCGGCCTCGAACCCGATGCGCCGAACCCCCTGTTCACGCAGCCATCCCGTCACACCGTCGAACTTGACCTGGTACTGGCGGATCTCTGCGGCGGCGACCTGGGAACGGGCCTGGGTGGTGTAGCGTGAATCGGTCAGAAAGCAGTCACCCTTCGCCGTGACCGCCAGGACGCCGTCCGTTCCAGTGAATCCGCACAGATAGCGGATGTTGGGAGGATGGAGAAAAACAAGAGCATCGACTCCGCATTCATCGAGCAGGGCGGTCGCTTTTTCGGCTCTGTTTTGTATCATATCGGGGTTTTACTTTCAATAAACAATGGACTTTGAAATCTTCTCACATTCGTTCATATCGTACTCCAAAACATCCCCTTCCGCGCAGCGTTTTTTCTCCCCTCCTATTTCAGGGGGGGGTGGGGGTGCTAAGGTCTTCTTGATCTCTACCACCCCCCGACCCCCTCCTGATCCAGGAGGGGGGGAAGATCCATGCGGGAGATCAGTACTAATGGAGTTATTCTTTGAATTTCTCTGTGTCCTCTGCGCCTCTGTGGTAATGCTTTTGAATACTCCAGCAGATTAGCAAACTATTTTATTTTCGCTAAAATACCCCGCAACGCCAGAAGATATCCTTCGGCCCCGAAGCCGCTGATCTGTCCGATGGCGACGGGGGCGATGTAGGAGTGATGACGGAACGGTTCGCGGGCGTGTACGTTGGACAGGTGGACTTCGACGGTCGGGATGCCGACGGCGGCGACCGCATCGCGCAGGGCGACGCTCGTGTGCGTGTAACCGCCGGGGTTGAAGAGGATCCCCTTGATTTCCTCCTGGCGGGCCTGATGAATGCGGTCGATCAGTTCCCCTTCGTGGTTGGACTGAAAGAAGACGACGGTGGCGCCGAGTTCAGGTGCGAGGGCGCTCACGCGATCGTTGATGGCGTCGAGAGTGTCGCTGCCGTACACCTGCGGCTCTCGCGTCCCGAGGAGGTTGAGATTGGGGCCGTGCAGGACGAGGATCTTCACCGGGTTCACGAAAGAGCCTCGCGCAAGGCATGCGCTTCGCGCATGAGAAGAAAGCGACCCTTGCCGAAATTCCCGCCGGCTTCGAGGGTCAGGGCGACGAAGTACTCGTCGTTCAGGGAGCGGACGATCAACTGATGCCTGCCGGTCTTTATGGAGACCTCTTCCATGGCGCCGGTATTGAGAATGCCCGCGGCCTGCCTGATCTCCTTGAGAGAGGCGGAGTACTCGACCGACATCCGCGCGAGGTCCTCTTCGACTCCTTCGCGGAAAAACTCATCGACGGCGATGCCGTCATATCCCATGAGGACAGCGCCGATGGCGCCGCCGCTCTGTTCGACAATGTTACGCAGGATCTCTTTAAACATGCCGTTTCCTCCTCGTGACGGCTTCGAGCCAGAGGGAAAGGAGCGCCACCTGCCGGTCGGCGAGCAACGCGGGATGGCTGGCGGCGCTCTCCTCGCGTTTCTCGCGGATGGCCTCGTCTTCGGCACGGATGCGCGCTTCAAGCTCATCCATCTGGCGGCGCAGCGCAGCGTTCGAAGGATCGCGCTTGACGAGGTTCCGGTAGACTTTCAGCGCCCGATGCGGGAGTCCCTGCCGAAGGTAGATGGCGGCGATGGTGGGGGTGGCGATCGGATCGTCAGGCTCCCCTGCAGGGGGACGGTGGAGATAATCGGTCATGGCAGATCAGGCCTCCCAACTCACTAAAGGAGAGAATTCCATTCCGAGAGGACATTCCTGAAGAGGGTTTCCGGATCGGGAATCTCGGTGATGGCGCAGTCGCCGATCCCCCGGTTGAGCACCATGCGGAGCATCCCCCCCTTGACCTTCTTGTCCCGGCCCATCGCCTTCAGGTAAGCCTCGAGAGAGAAAGGCGGGGGAGTCGTGGGAAGCTGCAGGGCCGTGAGAAGATCGCGGATCTCGAGCACATCCTCCCGGGAGCACAGGCCGAGGCTCCTTGACGCCAGCGCGGCAGCGACCATCCCGATGGCGACCGCTTCACCATGGCGGAACTCGCCGTATCCGGAAAGGGTCTCCACGGCATGGCCGAAGGTGTGGCCGAAGTTCAGAATGGCGCGCAAAGAGCTCTCTTTTTCGTCACTTTCTACAACATCGGCCTTGATTTGGCAAGACCTCTTCACCGCCTCCACGAGCGCCTCCGGCTCCTGCTGAAGGAGACGGTCGCGGGACGTCGCAAGTTGATCGAAGAACTCCCGGTCACGGATGACGCCGTATTTGACGACTTCGGCCATCCCGGCGGCAAACTCCCTGGCGGGGAGGGACCGGAGGGTCGCAACATCGATGTGCACGTGCATCGGCTGATAAAAGGCGCCGATGAGGTTCTTGCCGAGGCGGTGGTTGACTCCCGTCTTTCCCCCTACCGAGCTGTCGACCTGCGAAAGGAGGGTCGTCGGGACCTGGGCGAAGGGGATGCCGCGCAGAAACGTTGCGGCGGCGAACCCGGCAAGGTCGCCCACGACCCCCCCGCCGAGGGCGACGAGAGCGCTCCCCCGATCGAAGCCGCCGGCGATGAGCGCATCGTACACAGTCTCGAGAGTCTGGAGGTCCTTGTGCGATTCGCCGTCCGGAATGGTGATCACCGAAGCGTTCATCCCGGCATTGCCGAGCGAATCGAGCACCGTCTCCCCATAGCGCTCGAAGACCGTCGGGTTGCTCACGACGGCGATGCGCTTCGGAAAAGAGACTTCGCGCAGGGCTTCGCCCAGGCGCGCAAGAATGTCGGCGCCGATCCAGATCGGATAACTGCGATCGCCAAGACCGACAGTCAGTTTTTTCATCGAAACTCCAAAAGGCCGCTGCACGGCCGTCAGTTGTTCTTCTACCACCCCCCAACCCCCTCCTAATCAAGGAGGGGGAGTTTTTTCTCCCCTCCTATTTTAGGAGGGGCCGGGGGAGGTAACTCCTAACTCCCAACTCCTGGATACTGCCTTCATAATCCTCTCCGCAACTTCCTCGGGAGTGCGGTCGTCTGTATCGACGATGAGATCGGCCTTTTCGTAGAGGGGGAGACGGCGCCGCCACAAGGCTTCGACCTTGGACCAGTCGCTCTTATCGGCCAAGGGTCTCCCCTCCCCTGCGGCGAGGCGGGTGCGCAGCGTCTCCCATCCGGCTTGTAGATAGACGATGGTTCCGAGCGCCTTCATGAGAATCCAGTTCTCCTCCCGACCGACGATCCCGCCGCCGGTGGAAACGACAGCCCGTCGAAGGCCTGCCAGGGAGCGAAGGGCCTCGGTTTCGAGATCGCGGAAAACGCCTTCCCCGTCCCGTGCGAAGATCTCTGGGATGGTGCGACCGCTGCGCTCGACGATCAGCGCGTCGAGGTCGATGCAATCGAAGCCCATCCCGTGGAGGACCTCGGCCACGGTGCTTTTGCCCGACCCCATGAAGCCGATGAGAATGATATTTCGCTCGTCGCGCATCGGACCTGTCCGGGTGAAAGGGCGCAATCAGAAGAGGACAGGGATGAACCTGTCCTCTTCCGGAGATCAATCAGATTTTACAGAAGCTCACATCCAGAAGCAAACCCGCCAGTCACCAGTCACCAGTCACCGATCTTACACTAGTTCAAAATGCGCGGCGTGATGAAGACGAGCAGTTCGCGGCGCTCGCTGGCCGTCGTGGTCGACTTGAAGAAGTGACCGAGAATGGGGACCCTCATGAGCAGGGGAACTCCAACCTCGCTCTCGCGCTCGCTCTCGACGAAGATGCCGCCAATGACCGTCGTCTCGCCGTCGCGCACGAGGACTTTGGTCTCGGCCCTTCTTTCATCGATGGCGATAGCGGTGCCTCCGAGGCCCGTGGGCACGGTTGCACCCACAGAGCTGTTGGAGGCCCGGATATCGAGGATTACGCTATTGTCGGGATTGATGACCGGAGAGACTTCAAGGCGCAGTTCGGCGTTCTCGAACTGCGTCTGCGTACCCTGGTCGCTCACGGTCTGATAGGGAATTTTCGTCCCCTGCGAGATCAATGCCCTGCCGCCGTTGAGTGTGGTCACGCGAGGAGTGGAGACGACCTTGCCGTGCCCGGCGTTCTCAAGAGCGGAAATGCGCAGATCGAGGACGGTGCTGTCGATGCCGAGGCGTCCAAAGGTGATGCCGCTGCCGAGACCCGCGGAGGTGCCGGCAGTTCCAGGTGCGGGGAGCGGAACAAGAAAGCCGCCCCCCATGCCGACATCGATTCGGCTGATATCGCCCGTTTCAGGCCTGTGGGAAATACCCCACCGGACGCCGAGATCGCGCTGGAAGGTTGAGTTGGCTTCGACGATCCTCGCCTCGATCATGACCTGGCGCTCGGGGGTGTCGAGAATGCGGACGAGGCGCCTGACCTCATCGATGATCGGAGAGATGTCAGTAACGATGATCTGCTTGTTGCGGGGATCGGCGGTGACCTTTCCGCGGTCGGTGAGCAGTTCACGGGAAGGTCCGACGATCGCGCCGAGATCGGCATAGGAAACGGGGATGACCTGCGTTATAAGCGGCTCGAGTTGTCTCTCGTCCCGGGCAGCGGTGAGCTCCGCCTGACGCATGGCACGGATTTCACCGCGGGGAAGAATGCGCACGACGTTGCCGTCGCGCAGCATCCCGAGACCGTTCGTTTCGAGAATGAGATCGAGAGCCTGGTCCCAGGGAACGTCGACAAGGCGCAGGGTGACTGTTCCGCGGACCGCCTCGCTGGCGATGATGTTGAGGTTGCTCACCTCGCCGATGAGCTGAAGGATGCTGCGGATATCGGCGTTGTCGAAGACGAGGGAGATCCTCTCGCCGCCGTACTCTCTTCCCCTTGGCGCGGCGACGGCGGTCTCGGCGCCGGTCATCGTGATGACGGGGGAACCCGTTGAAGGAGGAACCGCGGCAGCAGGAGCGGTGGCGGCTTCGGGCCGGGGACGGCTTTCGGGCGAGGCATTGAGCACCGGAAGTCTCTGCGTCTCGACAGCGGGCGCAGGGGCCTGGGCGAACTGTCGGTTTTCGACTTCGAAAATGAGGCGGTTCCCTTCTCGGCGAAGGGCATAGGGGACATCGCCTTTCAGCTCCGTGGCGAATCGAACCTCCTGCCGGCCATGTTCAAGAGCCGTATAGGGGGTGATTCGCAGGATGGCGCTTGGGAAGGCGGACGTGTCGATGGTGCGGCGCAGCGCCCGATCAATGGATGCGTTGACCACGCCGAAGCGCACGACGTTCCCGCTGAAGACAGGCTCGACGATCTCTGTGGAGCCGGAGAGATCGACGGTCAGGATCGATTTCCCCCCTTTCACCTCGAATTCGACGGCCGTTACGGAGATGCGAGGGGAAGCGGAAGGCGGCGGAACGGGCGCTGCGGATGCGCGAGGGCGCTCGGCCGCTGCCGAAGCCGTCCCGGCGCCGCTCGGGAAGGAGACGGCGATGGCATTCCCCTCCGGTCGGACCTGGGCGGAGGCGACGACATTCTCAGGCGCATCGAAAACGAACCGCGTCCTGTCGTCGAAAATGCCGACCCGCACACGCTCGAGAGCGCCGGTCCCTGAGAAGGAGCGCTCGTCGAACCCGGGGCGGACATCATAGAGATCGACGACGAGCCGGTGGGGCTCGTCGAGGCGAAAGAACCGGTAGCGACCTATGGGGCCGTCCGCCTGAAGGAGGGTTTGTGCGCTGCCGATTTCGACAGCCGTCACCGTAGAGGCGCGGTCAGGCGCCGCAGCGTCCTCGCCACCGGCAACGCCTCCGAGGCAGACGAGGAGCAGAAGCGCCGTTAGAATCGGGATTTTGCCTCTGGTCCGCATGAAAAGGCCATTCACCATGACATTAAACTCCTTCCCGCTTCGGAAGTGTGATTTCGAGAACGTTCGTGCGCACTTCGCCGGAAAAATCGTAATAACGCTCTTCGACGAGCACCGCGTCCCTGCGGATGTCCTTGACCACGCCGTTGTTTCTCCCTACCCGTATTCCACGCTCCAGTATGTAGGCCTTCCCGTCCGGCGCGACGACCATCGCCCGGGGGGCGCCTTTGCCGATGATGACGCCGGTCAGGCGGAGCTGTGTCAGCTCGAAGGTCTGAAGGGGGGTGAGTGGAGCTTCGCTCTCCACGACAGGCCTCCTGACCATGAGGAGAGGCTCGAAAGGATCCCGACGTCCTGCAGGGTTGTAGACGTAGAGCTGTTCCTTTTCCTCGGCGACCTCCTGCGGCGCTTCGACTTGTGGCGCTGGAGCGGCGGTTCGCCTGGGAGCCTCAGGCATGGAAGGAGGTGGTTCTTCCTTCCCGCAGGCGCTGAGAAGCACAATCAGACCAGCGGCAAGAGCCCGGATCGCAGGTTTCATTTGGCTCCCTCGATAAAGCGAAAGGTTGTCGCCATGCACTCCACCGTCAAGGTCGTTCTCCCGTCAGCGCTTCGTGCATTGCCCATGTTGAGGTTATCGATGTTGACGATGCGAGAGAGATGCGATACCGCGTTGAAGAACATGGCGATCTCGTGATAGGAACCGACGAGTCTCAACTCCACGGGGACATTGGCATAGAAACCTCTGGGCGCTTCATTGCCGGGGCGGAAACGCACGACGTCGAGACCGTTGTCCCGAGCGAGAGCCGCAATGGTCGTCAGAAGAGCCGGGATTTCCTTCTCGTTGGGAAGTTCGGTCAGGGCATTTGCGAGCTGCTCCTGGAGCTTCTCGTACTCCGCCTTGAATTTCGGAAGGTCCCGCGCAATGCGCCGGTCTTCCTGGAGGCGGGATTGGAGCTGGGCATGCCTCTGTTCGAGGCCGGCAAGTTCTTCCTGTTTCGGAAGGTAGACCAGAAAGACGAACGCTCCTACCAGCACCGCCAGCAGGACGACAAGGATAGCGCCGCGCTGGTAGGCGGGGAGCTTGAGGATCTGTTCTATACGGGGGTTCATCAATTCACCTCATCGTCTGGCAGGGGGGCGCTGAGGGTTTCGGCCCGGCTGCGAGGCCGGAGGAGGCGCGGGAGCTCCGGCGACCCGACAGGTCAGGTCGAACTTGTGCAACCTCTGATCTCCCTGGGTAATCTGCTCGATGACCCGCAATTCGACATTCCGATAATAGGGGGACGCTTCGAGGTTCCTGAGGAACTCTGCGACGGTCTTTTCATTGAGCCCGATGCCGCTCATGGTGACGTTTCCACCTGTCTCCCTGAAAGAGGTCAGCCAGAGCCTCTCCGGAAGGGCGTTGCTGAGCTCGTCGAGCAATTTCACAGGGCCCGAGCGGGCCTCCTTCAACTGTGCGAGCACCCCGAGCTTGGCTTCGACCTCGCCCTGCAGCTTCTTGTATTGCGCCACCTCCCCCAAGGTGCGTCTCAACTGATTGAGTTCGTTCTGGGTGCGGTCGATCGCCTCGTTCTCGGCTTCGATCTTCGAGACGATGGAGGCGTACGCCGCGGCGCATCCTGCGCCCGCCAGAACGAGCGAGAGCCCGAGGACGACGAGTTGCCCGCGGAGCTTCTCTTTGCGCTGGACCGCTTTGACGGGAAGAAGATTGATCCTTATCATTTGTCGCCCAGCCTCCTCATGGCGAGCCCGGTCGCCACCGAAAGCATGGGGGCGACCTCACGGATATAATCCGGGTCGAACTGCGCCTCGTTAACGACAACCTCCCGAAACGGATCGAGCAGTTCGACGGATATCCCAAGACGCTGCTCGAGGGCTTTTCTCATCTGCGGCATCCTGGACAGTCCGCCCGTGATATAGACTTTCTGGACCTTCTGGTCTCCAGAGGTCGCCGAGAAGAAATCGAGGGATCGCTGCAACTCCTGGGCGAGGCTTTCAGCCGAGTCGTCAAGCACATCTTTCACGAGTTCCGGATCGACTCCGTCCAGTTGACTGCCCAGCTTGGCCATTTCAGCGTCCTCGCCGCTGAGGCCAAGTCGTTTCTGGATTTCATCATTGAAAACATTGCCGCCGACCTGGATGTCGCGGGTGAAAGCCGACATGCCACCCTTCAGAATGTTGACGTTCATGGCGCTCGCCCCCATGTTGATCAGGGCGACGACCTCCCCTTCCGTAATGGGGTAGTTGGCCTCGAAGACGTTCTCGAGGGCGAAACAGTCGACATCCAGGACCTGAGGATTAAGCCCGGCTTCCCTGAAAACCGAGATGTAATCGCTGACGAAATCCTTCTTGGCCGCAACGAGGATGACCGCCATGACCGAGGGATCCTTGTCATCGGGGCCGAGGATCTGGAAATCGAGGTTCACCTCGGAGATGTCGAAGGGGATGTACTGTTCGGCCTCCCACTGAATCGAGGCTTCAACCTCGTCCTGCGTCATGACCGGAAGCTGGACCTTGCGGATGATGACCGAATGGCCAGAAATCGAGGCGGCGACATTTTTCGTCTTGATTTTATGGCTCTCGACGAGATCGCGGAGGGTCTGAATCAGGGTGCCCGTATCCATGACCGCGTTGTCAACGATCACCTCCGGCGGCAGAAGGGCCGCGCCGGCATTGACGAGCTGAAAGGCGCCTTTGACCTGCCGCAATTGGACAAGCTTGACGGAGCTCGAACCGATATCGATGCCGACGATGTCCTT
This sequence comes from Desulfuromonadales bacterium, assembly GCA_029289095.1. Classification (GTDB taxonomy): domain Bacteria; phylum Desulfobacterota; class Desulfuromonadia; order Desulfuromonadales; family JACZKF01; genus JARFUG01. Next base: position 37,677 of record JARFUG010000014.1, on the reverse strand, counting down.
TTTTCCCTTGAATAGCATCTATGATCCCGTCTTATAGAGGATGAAGTGAGTCCTCAGGAGCCACCATCCGGGGAATTTAAGCAAAGCCCGTACCATAAAGCCGCAGGGGGGAAAAGTGCGGAAGAATCCCCGTTTAGCACGATGCTAATACTATTTATTAAAACGTATGTTGTCAAAGGAATTAATACGAAAGCGGGAGCCAGGAGCCAGGAGCAAGAGGCAAGGACAGAGGACAGAGGGCAGAGGAGTGAGGAGCTTTCAACTGACATTTCAAAAAAAGGAAAAGTACCAGGAGACGATTTGGCGGCCCCAGAGCAGGTATATCACGGCGCCGAGTGCCAGAAATGGTCCGAAGGGGATGGCCAGGCGGCCGTCGGCTTTCTTGATGAGCATGAGAGGAACGCCGATGAGAGAGCCGATGAGCGAACTGAGAAAGATCACCGGCAAAACGGCCTGCCAGCCGAGAAAGGCGCCGATCATTGCCAGCAGCTTGATGTCCCCTCCCCCCATCCCCTCTTTCTTTGTCAGGATCTCATACCCTGCAGCCACGAGATAGAGACTCCCGCCGCCGAGTACGATCCCGATGAGGGAATCGCTCCAGGAGAGCCACGGAACGAAAAAAGAGGCCGCGAAGCCGGCGGGAATGCCGGGGAGGCTGATGACGTCGGGGATGATCTGATGGTCGAGATCGATGAAGGTGATCGCCACCAGCGCCGCAACAAAGACCCAATACACGACGGTGGCGCCTTGAAGGCCGAAGGCGAGAAAGACGAGGACGAAGAGAGCGCCGGTGAGCGCCTCCACAAATGGGTAGCGCACGGAGATGGAAATGCCGCACGAGGCGCAGCGCCCCCTCAGAACGGCCCAGCTCAGGACGGGGATATTCTGATACCACCGGATGGCCGTGCCGCATTGCGGGCAGCGCGACCCCGGGGAGACGATCGACTCGCCGGCGGGGATGCGGTAGATGACGACGTTGAGAAAAGAGCCGATGACGGCTCCGAGGATGAAGGCGATGGCGGGAAAAGCGATGTGAACCAAGAAAAAAAATCCCCTATTGAATCAAACTTGACCAATCAAACGGGCAAAAACCGAAAAGCTTGAACCGCAGAGCGACTGAGGACACAAAGGAACAGGGATCTCTCTTGGCCTTTGAACTTCTCTGAGTTCTCTGTGCCTCTGTGGTAAATTGACCTTAGAGTAGCCACGGATCCGAACAGAATCGCCAGGGAAATCTGCGGAAATGTCGACAGATCTTTAAATCCCAGCGAACAATTACAAATTTTAACTATATCCCTACCCCATCTAAATTTCGGTAGATCAACAACTATGTCCCCCCTAATCCCCTGCGGGGTACAGTGAGCTTGTTCAGAAAACACCGAGCCGGCCCAGCCCTCTATTCTTCAACTGCGTTATCTCTATTAGAATCAACCACCACGAATCGGCTAGTGCTAAAAACTCGGCCATTGGGCAGCAACACCCATTGGCCTCCATAAGGATCGGGAGGGAGCTCAGGCAGATACCCTAACTCTACTAGTTCAGAAGGGGCAGGAAGACGGTTTTCCCGAAGCTTAAAGTGCTCTAAAGCTTCTTCAATAATGACGGCCCTTTCCAGGGCAAGTAATCGTAATTCCAGACGTCTACGAAGTAAAGCATCATCGGTGTCAGCGATCATTTCCTGCAGAAAAAGCAATGCAGTTTTTGATTTCCCCCCGTAATAAGCAAGACGTGCTCCTAATGTGGGAAGATAAGCGGGACTATTTGGAAGTTGGGAGGCAGTCATAATATAATCAGCCGCGGTTTCATAGTCGCGCAAAAAGTAAAAATAATTGAAGCCTATAAAAAAAGGCAATCGCCAATCGAAAGTCCGGTAATGAAATCCCTTTTTTAAGAGGCGGTTGGCTTCTTCCGGCTTGCCAGCATCCCAGGACAGCAAGCCTGCTGCCAATGTATAAGGATCAGAAAAATACGGGTCAAGATCCGTGATTACATCTAAGCTACGGATCACGTAATGCCAGTCCTCCTCGGACAGAGGTTGCCCGGCCCCTCCCCGACCGCCGATGAAAGTTGCCGTTTTTAGGAAGAGAAAGTCAGCCAATATTCCCTTGTTTCCTAATGCAAGGATCCGGCTGAATTGCGAGGGGATGATATAACCGGCTTGAACCTCTGAACGCACCTGCTCACGGCTGACCCAAACTTCTGGCAGAAGCAAGCAATAGAGAACCAGGGCGACAAACAGAACCGGAAGAGACCACCCCAGCCGCATCAGTTGAACTCCCGACGCGAGAAAATCAGGGAGGCCAACAGCAGTAGAATAGCACTATAGAGCACACCGTAACCGAAGGAGACCATAAGCCGATCAGTATTTATGGCCAAGCCGTGCGCCGCTTCCATGGTAAAATCGAAGGCAGCGAAATTAGGTACGACCCAGGAAATCACTTCGATGAAGCTTTTTAGAGACTCTGAAATAATCCGTTCCTGCGCAGCCAATTCAGTCTTCAGATAAAATACAACCTCTTCAATTGTGACTCCGGCCACATAAGTGGCGAGAGAAAAGATAAGCGTTATCAGTGAACTGCTGGTCAAGGAGCTGAAAAAGATCACCACCGCACTAAGAAGCCAAAGTTTCACGAAGATAAAAAAAGTGGCTACAAAGAAAATCCCCCAGGAAAAACCATCAAAATAATTAGGATACAGTTGGAGTAGCAGCGCCACCGTAAGGCAGGAGAAGACCATCAAGAGCATCAGCGATGCAGTGATAAAAAATTGGATCCCAAAATATTTACCACAAATATACTGGGAACGACTGAGGGGCTTGGACAGCACGAGATGAATGGTTTTTCTGTCAATATCCTTAGCCATCAGGTTGATGCCGACAAAAAAGATCAGCAGCAGTCCAGCAAAATTGAGAGCAGACAGGTTTATGTCGACCGTCACCTTGCCGATATCCCGCATGAAAAATCCGGCTACAGTAATGTTCAAACCAAAGAGGAACAACGCCAACAAAGCGATTCCGAACAAAGAGCGGTTCCGAATTCCTTCTTTAAATGTTATCACCGCCAGCGAAAGCATGCCTCTCATGCAGCCTCCTCCTTGACGATCCCCATAAACATCTCTTCCAAGGAAACCCATTCCGAACGCCCGCCGAGAACCGCAATCTCTTGTTTCTCCAAATATCTATTGATGGGATAGTAACTGCCTTCCGGAACTGCGAGTAGCAGTTCAACACCTTCCTGGCGCAGCCGTCCCCCCATCATCTGAAGTTCATGACGTTGGGTCGCGTCAAGCTCCGAAATGCGCAAAACAACAGTTTTATCGTCATTTCTCGAGAAATCCGTACCCTCGAACAACCGCACTAGTCGTCCTCTGTTGATCAGACCGATGCGGTCTGATAGGCGCTCCACATCATTGAGAATATGCGAACAAAAGAAAATTGTCTTTCCCTCTCCTTTCAATTCCATCACTAAGTCAAACACCATCTTTCGGCCAATAGGGTCGAGGCCCGACATGGGTTCGTCCAGGACAACGATTGAAGGATTATGGAGCAGAGCAAAGCAAATCCCGGCACGTTGCAACATTCCCTTTGAAAAAGTCCGAAGGGGTCGTTTTTGGGCATTCAGCAAATTGAGTTTGGTCATGAGACCTTGCCCGCGCTCAAAAATAGCCTTTGCGTCAAGTCCGGATGTCCGTCCACAGAACGTCAGCAGTTCAAGCAGGTTAAGATGATCGTAAAGGTATGGATTCTCAGGCAAATACCCAATATCGCGGTGGATAGGCGTTTCCCGCAAAGGTCTACCACGGAACAAAATAGATCCTGAATCAGGTCTGATAAGACCAAGCAGCATGCGAATGGTCGTGCTTTTCCCTGCCCCGTTAGGGCCAATAAGACCAAAGACTTCACCTTGCCTCACATCGAAGCTAAGGTTGGAAACAGCCTGAACTTTTTTTTTGAAAAGCCCAGGGTCGTAGGCTTTAGAGATGTTGGAGAAGCAAATCTCTAGCATCAGGAACCTCAAAGTGTGATTTCGGAAAGAATTCGTCGATGGGCCGTCCTGTAATCTGAGATGCTTGCAAGGCGTTCAGATATCGAAGCAACTGCCAAGAAGGTTCATGAATCGGGTTAAGATCGATCGATCTTAGAACTGAAACCCTCGCCTCATCTTCTTCACCAGCCGTCAGTTGGACGCGGGCTAAATTATACCATTGCCAGGCTGCCCCTTCCATCGGAATTAATCTTGACATTATTGGGCTGAGGCGCTGGGCCAATTCAACATCGTTTTCACGCACAGCATATCGCAGGTAGGGGTGAATCCCCTGCTTGAGGATAATTAAAGCAGTCACCGGATGTTCTGAGAGCTTTTCTAACAGATCCAGGTTTTCGGCCAGTTTTTCAATATTACCGGTGCGAGACTTAAGATTACCGGCTTGAACCTCCCAGTAGAACGCCCATACGCCCACTCCTAGAAAAAAACAACATAGGGTTACAAGAATGCCACGACAAACTGGATGGTCGATGTTAAACGTAAAAAATTTATTATCGTACGGCAGCGCAAAGGCAATCAATAGCAAGAAAGTGGCAAGCAAGGGAGCGAACCGAAGCGGCCACTCAAAAAAACCATGCACCAGTAAAGGAATGAGAGCCAAGGGAATAAATACCTGCCCCAATGAACCAGAGGAACCAAGGCCGCGCCAGATACGCTTCCCAACGACAATCAGAAAGACTGCCATAGAAGCAAAAGCGGCAAGGCCACCTTCGGCCAGCACCTGTAGATAATCATTATGGGACCATCGGGTGTAGGTTAGGTCTTCATACAGCAAACTGGTCAATCCATGAGCCTTGATCTGATACTCTGGTAAATAATTTTTAAAGTTATCAGGTCCGATACCCAGCCAGGGGTGATCCCAAGCCATTAACAAGGTCGCAACCCAGATATTAAGGCGATTGTAGATGCTCCCCCCCCTGACGATATCTATATGCTGGCCTTGTGGCAAAAAATATGAAATGGTTAACCAATAAAGAAACCAAGAGAAGCCTATCAGCAGCAACAGGTATAAGGACTCTTTTTTCGAAAAGATCAGCAGCCCCCTTTTTTTAAAAAGATATTTTTGAAAAAGGAAAAGTGCTAACACAATGGAAATCAGAGAAACAAAGCCGGATCGCGAGTTCGTTAGAAAAAAATTTAAGAAGAGGAGTATGACAAGCAGCGGAAGCCCAATGCGAAGCCACACGCCCTCATGCTTTCTGAAATCAGTCTTATATAAATAGCCGAACGCACAGAGACCGATAAGGATGACTGTTGCATGGAAATTGGGTTGTCCGAAAGGGCCGCTTAAACGCACCCCAGTGCTTGGGAGAAAATGAGGGATTAGAGCATCAAATCGACGACCATGAAGTAGATAGTCATGATATTGCAGCAAACCAAGGGAAGCGAACAATACGGAGACTAAAGCTAATAAAAATACACCGCCAATTATGACAGAGCTGTCCCTTAAAACAAGGTCTCTGATAAGCAGGAGATAAACAACACTTGAAATTATCCCAGCAATCAGAATATAGGCGGAAATTGTGTCCTTACTGAAAAAACCAGAGAGAATAAAGGCGAAAGCAAAGAAGAAGTACCAGATAAAGGCTGAGTCAATTTTGAGATGTTTTATTTTGACTGATGAAAAAAACAATAAAGCTATGGTAAAAAAAAAGAAAAAATATGATTTTGCGCCGGAGCTATGACTTGGCAGTATCGGAATTACGATGAAAAAGGACACTATAATGGATGTGAAAACAAAAAACTTCAAAATAGACCTACCAAAAACGTCCTACAATCTTCAAGCTTAGACAAAGAAAGCCCCTCTGCTAGAGGGGCTTTCTTTGTCTAAAAGACCTACAGTGCAGTCCAACCTGTTTGCCAAGTGTCGGATTCATCTTGGCCGGTAGCCATTCCGTTCCAATCCGCATCCTCACCAGGGGATTTGATGGCCGAGTATATGTTGGTGATGTCTTGGGCAGTGGCGTAAATACGTGTTCCACCTTTATGTGCAGTGCCAATCGAAAACCACTGGCTTCCATCGTTGTAATAAACAGCTTGCACCTGGTTGGAAAGGCCTATAACCAGGTCATTGAAACCGCCAGTAGGCGAGCTTAGCGTTAAAAGGGAGCCATCACTCTCCTGCCCTTGAGCAAAAGCATTGACGGAAACAAAACACATGACAAGAACTAAAAGGACTATTTTTTTCATCTTATACTCCTCATCAACAGGATTGGGACATTAATTGGGATACTGGAAGTTATCGGTATAGAAGCCTTCGAGGGTGGTTCTGATAGTGCGGAGGTCGTTTTGGGCTCCGGAGTTAAAGGCCCGCTCACGGTAGGAAGCGAACTGCGGAATGGCGATGGCCGCCAGGATGCCGATGATCGCGACGACGATCAGCAGCTCGATCAGGGTGAAACCCTTCTCGGACTTCTTGAATTTCTTCAACATGCTACTTCTCCTTTCGCATTGAACCGAAATGGTGGCCGAACGATTCGGCCAGGCTTGGATCGAATGCAGGGGTCGGCATGGATGCCTCTCCCTGTCGAACGTGTCGCTCTATCCTTTAGCAACCTTGGTGCCAAGAAGTTAGAAGCCGAAGATTACGCGATTTTGGGAGACCCGATATCAGCGAAGGGGGAATTTCATCCCAGGAAGGTCACTTTGGCTGACAATTCTTGTCACTTTTGTGTGCTGGGTGGGGTGCAATCTGGAAGAACCGGGCGCGATGAATCGCGCCCTACTCTTCTTCCCCGTCAGGGTCGATGCCGAACTTGGCCAGACGGTAGCGGATGGAGCGGAAGGTGATGCCGAGGAGTTCTGCGGCTTTTTTTCGTACGCCGCCGGTTCGCTCGAGGGCCTTGAGGAGGATTTCTTTTTCGATGCCGCCGAGGTATTCGTCGAGGTCGAGGCCGGATTCGGGGAGATCGGTGAGCCCCGCGGAGCCCTCGGCGGGGCGGGGCTGCAACTGGGGTGGGAGAAAGTTTTCTTCGAGAACGTTGCCATGCCCGAGGACGACGCAGCGCTCCAGGACATTTTCGAGTTCACGGATGTTCCCAGGCCAGTTGTAGTCGAGAAGGCGACGCATCGCCGCCTCGGAGACGGTGACCGTCTCGTTCGCGGACATCTTGCGGTAAAGATGCTCGACCAGAAGGGGAATGTCTTCGCGCCTATCCCGCAAGGGGGGAAGGGAGAGGCGGATGACATTGAGGCGGTAGAAGAGGTCTTCGCGGAATTCGCCCTCGGCGACGGCCTGTTCGAGGTCCTTGTTTGTGGCAGCGATGAGGCGCACGTCGACCTGAATGTCGCGGGTGCCGCCGACGCGGCGGAACTCGCGCTCTTGCAGCACCCTCAGCAGCTTGACCTGCATCATCGGGGGGAGTTCGCCGATTTCGTCGAGAAAGACGGTGCCGCCGTTGGCGACCTCGAAGAGGCCCGTTTTCTGCTGGAAAGCGCCGGTGAAGGAGCCTTTTTCGTGGCCGAAGAGTTCGCTCTCGAGGAGGTTTTCGGGGATTGCGCCGCAGTTGATGGGAAGAAAGGGCCTGTCCTTGCGGTCGCTGTTGTAGTGGATCGCCTTGGCGACGACTTCCTTGCCGGTGCCGCTCTCCCCGGTGATCAGGACGTTGACCCGGCTGCAGGCGACCTTCTGGATGAGATCGTAAACCTCCTGCATCGATTTGCTCTTGCCGATGAGGTTGCCAAAGGAGTATCGGCGCTCGAGTTCTTTCTTCAGCTCCTGATTTTCATGACGCAGGGACTGGCGCTCGAGGGCGTTCTTGATGACGAGGCGAATCTCCTCGTTCTTGAAGGGCTTGGTGATGTAGTCGTAGGCCCCCTGCTTCATCGCCTCGACCGCCTCTTCGGTGGTGGAGAAGGCGGTGACCATGATGACGGCCGTTTCAGGGGTGCGGTCCTTGATGTGCCGGAGAAGCTCGAATCCGGTGAAGCGGGGCATCTTGATGTCGCTGATCACCAGGTCATAGCCGTACTCCTTCAGGCGGGCGACGGCCTGGGCTCCGTCGGAGACGGCATCGACGTGATATCCTTCACGGTGGAGCATAATGGCGAGGTATTCGCGAAGGCTCTCCTCGTCGTCCACCACGAGAATGCGGAATTTGCTTTCTGATTCGGGCATCGGTACTGCTTTCTTAAATGCGTAATGTGTGATGAGTGATAAGCGATGTGGGAACCAGCTTTTAACTCCTTACGAGTTATTCCATTACTCATTCACGCCTTCTGGAATCAAGGCTCCGGATTATAATACCTGCAAATGGATGAAAACAACCCCTACCTTGGGATCATTCTCCCGGGAAACCGCAGGACGAATCGCGCCCCGCCTTTTTCCCCGGCCGTGACCTCCACCCGCCCATCGTGCCCCTTGACGAGGGTATAGACGGTGGATAGGCCGAGTCCCGTCCCGCCCTCTTTTGTTGTATAGAACGGTTCGAAAATTCTTTCGCGGGATTCGGGGTCGATGCCGGAGCCGGTGTCTTCGATAAAGAGAAGAGACTCATCGGGACGGATGCCGAACCGGAGCTCCCCCTTGCCTTCCATCGCCTCGGCGCCGTTGATTGCCAGGTCCCAGAGGACCTGGTTGATCTGCTTCTGATCGATGAGCATGTGAACCCCGGGGGGGTAATCCCTGCGGATGCGGATGCGCTCGAATCGCTTGTCGGAGGAGATGACGTCGGCGAGTTCGTCGAGGAGCCTGGAGACGTCGACCTGCGTCGGACTTGGCGGCGTGGGGCGCGCATAGAGAAGAAAATCGGTAAGGAGATGGCTCAGGCGGTCGGCCTCTCGCACGACGATTCCCATGAGACGCCGGTCCCCTTCCTGCAGACTCTCGGCCTCCATGAGGAGTTGAACCGACCCGCTGATGGCGGCAAGTGGATTGCGAATTTCGTGTGCGATTCCCGCAGCGAGGCGACCCACCGCAGCGAGACGATCGGTGCGCTTGAGATCTTCCTCCATTCGTTTGTAAGAGGTCAGGTCCTGGAAAGTGACGAGCAGCCCCAGAGGCTTGTCCTGGGGGTCGTGGACAACGGTTGAAGCGTATCCGATAATCAAATGGCGCCCCTGGCGATCGATCAGGCCCGCCTCGCCTCGGCTGACGAGAATGAAACCTTCATCGTCGAAAACCTTCAAAGTCGGAAAAAGGATGCGGACATCGAGATCATAAACCTCTTCGAGGGAGTGCCCGGTGATCTTCTCGGCAGCCGAGTTGAAGGACCGGATGCGTCCCTGGGGATTGATCATCAGCAGTCCGCTGCTGATATGGGCGAGGATCGTCTTGTTGAGATTTTCGAGCTCTTCGTAGTCGATGGTGCGTTTGTGCAGGGCCGATTCGCTCCGGCGCAGACGCTCGGCCGCCGTCCCGCTGAGAAAGGCCGTCAGAAAAAAGGCGAGGACATGGACGAAGACGGCGTGGAAGACCCTCCCCCCGTCGATTTCTTGTGGAAATGCCAGACCTTCGATTTGAGGGAGGTAGCCGTAGAACTGCAGATCGAGGAGAGCGCCGTACAGAATGGCGGCGGCCGAAGCGACGACGAAGACTTCCTTGCGCCCCAGAAAGACGCTGCCGCTGACGATCACCAGGAGATAAAGAAAGGAGAAGATACTCCCGACTCCACCGGTGACGTAGATGAGAGCCGTGACCAGGAGGAGATCCCAGGTGATCTGCACCTGCGCGAAGAGGCGCAGCCGCTCGGCCAGAGGGAGAAGGAGCGCCGAAACGAATGCCTGGAGATAGGCGACGACCCCCAGACCGTATAGAAAGGGGAGGACCGGATAGGCCTTCCCCTCGGCCCTCAGATGATACAGGATCGTCCCCCCCAGGAGGAGGGTGAAAACGAGAACCCGTGCGAGGAGGAGCCAGTTGAGCTGTCGACGCGTCAGGTGGTAAACCGGTTCGGACGCCCTGCCCATTACCCCCCGACCGTCCCCGCGAGCTGAAAGATGGGGAGGTACATGGCGATGACGAGTCCTCCGACGGTTGTCCCGAGAAAGAGCATGAGGAGCGGTTCCATCATGGCGGTGAGGTTCGCCACCGCATCGTCGACCTCGTCGTCGTAGAAGTCTGCGATCTTGTTGAGCATGGTGTCGATCGAACCGGACTGTTCGCCGACATTGATCATCTGGCAGACCATGGGGGGGAAGACGCCGGACTTCTCGAGAGGCTCGGCGATCGTCTTTCCTTCACTGATGCTCTGACGGACCTTGTAGATCGCCTTTTCGACCGTCTTGTTTCCGGCCGTCTTCGCCACGATATCGAGGCCGTCGAGGATCGGCACGCCGCTCGAAATCATGGTTCCCAACGTGCGGGTGAACTTGGCGACCGCGACCTTGCGAATGAGCACTCCCATGATCGGAAGCTTGAGGGCGACATCGTCGATGACGGCGCGTCCTTTTTGGGTCCTGTACGTCCTCTTGAAGGCGAAGATCACGAGAACGACAACGCCGATGATCACCAGGATATAGCTCTGGATGAAGTTGCTGAGGTTGATGACGATTTGCGTCGGCGCCGGGAGGCTGCCGCCGAAGTCGGCGAACATCGACTCGAAAGCCGGAATGACGAAGATGAGGATGACGGAGATGACGAGCACCGCGATCCCGACGATGGTCGTCGGGTAGGTCATGGCGCTCTTGACCTTCTTCTTGAGCTTGAGAGCTTTTTCGATGTAGGCGGCGAGGCGATTGAGGATGGTGTCGAGAATCCCCCCCACTTCCCCCGCCGCCACCAGGTTGACGTAGAGATCGTCGAAGGCCTTCGGATGCTTTCTTAGCGCCTCGGCGAAGGTGGAGCCCGATTCGACGCTCTCCTTCACGTCGATGAGGATCCTGCGGAAGGTCTTGTTCTCCTGCTGACGCCCGAGAATATCGAGACACTGAACAAGGGGAAGACCGGCGTCGATCATGGTGGCGAACTGGCGGGTGAAGACGACAAGGTCCTTGGTCGTCACCTTCGGCTCGAGCCCGGGAATCTTGATCTCCACGTCGAGCCCCTTGCCGCGCGCCTTGATCTTGGAGGGCATGATCCCCTGGCGCCGAAGAGTCGCGGTTACGGCCTCTTCGTTGGGCGCCTCCATATCCCCTTTTTGCACCTGCCCGGTGCGGGTCTTCCCTTCCCAGGAGTACTTGGGCATGATTTAACCTCTTTAAGGCAGTATCCAGGAGCCAGTAGCCGGGAGCCAGGAGAAACCCAGGCCCGACCGTCTACCATCACAATGAATCCGTCGTGAAGCTTTTACCTTTAACCTTTGATCAAATCGCAAAAATCCAAAGACCCACCACCACGCTCCAAGACACCAAGTAAAAACATGGTCTTATAAAGATTTTCCTGGCGCCCTTCGAGCCCTACCCCCTGCCCCCAACCGCGCCGGGCACATTCCGGCGCAGAACCGACGTCGGATTGGCGATCATCTGCTTGAGTTCTTCCGTGTCGCTGGAGCGGGCTAGGGCCATTTCCATCGATATCTGTTTCTTGTGATAGAGCATGAAAAGGGACTGGTTCATCGTCTGCATGCCGAATTTCTCCTGCCCCATCTGCATCTGCGAGTAGATCTGATGGACCTTGTCGTCGCGGATGAGAGCGCGGATGGCGACGTTGGGGACCATGACCTCCAGAGCCAGAGCCCGCCCGGAGCCATGGATTTTGGGCAGAAGCGTCTGCGAGATGACCCCCTCGAGGACGAAGGAGAGCTGCGTGCGCACCTGCTGCTGCTGATGAGTGGGAAAGACGTCGACGACGCGGTTGATCGTCTGGACGCAGCCGTTGGTGTGCAGGGTCGCGAAGCAGAGATGCCCCGTCTCAGCAATGGTGAGGGCGGCCTCGATCGTTTCGAGGTCGCGCAACTCACCGAGAAGAACAACGTCTGGGTCCTGCCGCAGGATGTATTTGAGCGCTTTCTTGAACGACTGTGTGTCGGCGCCGACTTCCCGCTGGTTGACGATGCAGTTCTTGTGCTTGTGAATGAATTCGACGGGGTCTTCGATGGTGACGATATGGTCGTGACGCTCCTGATTGATGGTGTCGATGATCGTCGCCAGGGTAGTCGATTTTCCGCTGCCCGTCGGCCCGGTGACAAGGACCAGCCCCCTCGGCTTTCGGGAGATCTCGCGGATGACGGGAGGAAGACCGAGCTCGTCGAAGGTGAGGATCTTGAACGGTATGCGCCGGAAGACTCCGGCGAGAGCGCCGCGCTGGATGAAGAGGTTGCCGCGGAAGCGCGATAGGCCCTTGACTCCGAAGGAAAGGTCGAGCTCGCTCTCCTCCTCGAACTTCCTCTTCTGAGAATCGGTGAGAATGCTGTAGCACAGTTGTTTCGTATCGGTTGCCCCCAGGGGCGGCAGCTTGAGAGGCGAGACTTTCCCGTCGATCCGCAGCATGGGGGGCGCCCCGGTCGTAATATGCAGGTCCGAAGCCCCCGCCTCGACCATCGCCTTGAGCAATACCTGCATGCCTGGTTTGTTTTCGGTAGACATTGATGATCCTTGTTTTAAGCAGAATCCAGAAGCCAGAAGCCAGGAGAAATACAAAGGCCAGGTCCACATCCCAGGTTTCAGGTTTCAGGTTTTTGATTCTACTCCTGGCTCCTGGATTCTGGATTCTGGCTACGCCGATGATTGAGCTGCACGCCAAGGCGTGCAGCTCAATCATCGGCAATGGTACATCGCAACACCTCTTCAAAAGAGGTCGCCCCTTCCTTGAGCTTGGTCAGGGCCGACTGGCGCATCGTCTTGACTCCCAGGCGCATCGACTCGCGCTTGATCTCGGCGGTATTGGCCCCCGCCAGGACCATCTCGCGGATTTCCTCGAACATCGGCATGACCTGATAGATGCCGACGCGCCCCTTGTAGCCGGTATTGCTGCAAGTGCCGCACCCTTTACCGCGGTAACAGACGTACTGATCGACTTCGTCGGGTGGAACGCCGGCTTCGATAAGCGCCTGCCTGGGAATCTCCTCGGGCTCCTTGCATTCGGAGCAGACCCGCCGGCCGAGGCGCTGGGCGGTGATGAGATTGACGGCAGAGGCGACCAGGAACGGTTCGATCCCCATGTTGAGAAGACGGTTGATGGTGCTCGGCGCGTCGTTGGTGTGCAGAGTCGACAGTACGAGGTGCCCGGTAAGCGCCGCCTTGACGCCGATCTCGGCCGTTTCGAAGTCGCGGATCTCGCCGATCATGATGATGTCGGGGTCCTGACGCAGGAAGGCGCGGAGGGCCGTGGCGAAGTTCAGACCGATCTCCTCGTGCATCTGCACCTGGTTGATGCCGGCGAAGTTGAACTCCACCGGGTCTTCGGCGGTGGATATGTTTTCGGAGATCTTGTTCAGTTCGGAGAGGGCCGAGTAAAGAGAGACGGTCTTTCCGGAACCGGTCGGTCCTGTTACAAGGACCATGCCGAAGGGCTTGTGGATCTCGCGCTTGAACCACTCCAGCGCCTTCGGCTCGTAGCCGAGCTTGGTCATATCGAGTTGCAGGTTCGATTTGTCGAGAAGACGCAGAACGACCTTTTCACCGAAGAGGGTTGGGAGGCAGTTCACACGGTAATCCATGTCCTTGCCCCCCGGGAGTTTGATCTTGATGCGGCCGTCCTGGGGAAGACGCCGCTCGGCGATGTCCATCTCGGACATGATCTTGAGGCGGGAGATGATGGCGTTCTTGAGCTTCATCGGCGGCTTCATCATCTCGTAGAGGATGCCGTCGATGCGGTAGCGGACGCGGAAACTCTTCTCGTAGGGCTCGATATGGATGTCCGAGGCCTTCTTCTTGATGGCGTCGGTCAGGATCAGGTTGACAAGTTTGACGACGGGGGCGTCTTCGGTCGCCTTCTCGAGTTCGCGGACATCGACGTTGTCGTCTTCATCGATCAGTTCGAGATCGATGTCCTCGAGGTCGTCCATGACGTCGGCCAGCGAGGCGCTCTGGTCGTAATACTTGTCGATGGCAGCCTTGATGGCGGCCTCGGTCGCGACCACCACTTCGACGCTGAAGCCGGTCATGAACTTGATGTCGTCGATGGCGAAGATGTTCGTGGGATCGCTCATGGCGACGATCAGGGTCGAGCCGGCGCGGTTGACCGGAATGACCTGGTATTTCTGAACGACATCGGCGGGAATCATGCGGATGATCCCCGGATCGATTTCGAATTCGGTGAGATTGATGGAAGGGATGCCGTACTGGCGGGAGAGAAAGGACGCCAGCTCCTCTTCCTTGATAAAGCCGAGCTTGATCAGACAGGCGCCAAAGCGGGCGCCGGAGGACTTCTGTTCCTCGAGTGCTCTGGCAAGCTGAACGTCGCTGATCATCTTGCTGCGGATCAGCATGTCTCCAAGTCGTGGAATGGCCATATGGACTAAAAATCCCCCTTTAAGCCCGTGAGGAGTAAGGAGTGGGGTGTGAGCAAAAAATGCGAAATCCCCACTTCTACGTATTGAATGAATGCAGTTTTTTTCTCATAAGCCCGGACGGGGGCGTGCGCCCGGTCCAGATGGCAAAGGCGTCCTCCCCCTGGCAGGCGAGCATTCCGAGGCCATCGGTCCCCCGGATCCCGTGCCCGGTCGCGGCGTGAAGCAGAGGCGTCCCCCCGCGGCCGTAAACCATGTCGTAGAAAAGGGCCTGCGACGGCAGCCGCCCCCAGGGGAGATCGATGGAATCTCCCCCTCCCAGACCGATCGACGATGTGTTCACTACCAGGTCGATCTCGGGGAAGACCTCGGCCAGGCGAGCGCCGACGAGGGGCAGGCTAGCAAAAGCTGTGCCCTGGAAAGCCCTGCCGTACCGGGCGACGAGATCATCCGCCCGCGCCTGCGTGCGGTTGGCGATGACCAGGGCGGACGCCCTGGCCTCGGCGAGTGCGACGACAGCCCCCCGGCACGCACCCCCTGCCCCGAGGAGCAGGACACGACGCCCCTCGGGACTCCACTCCAGATCTTCGCGCAAAGAGCGCAAAAACCCGGAAGCGTCGGTGTTGAACCCGGTCAGCAGGCCGTCATCGTTGCGGACGGTATTGACGGCGCCGATGGCCGCAGCCAGAGGATCGAGACGGTCGAGCAGCGGGCAGATCGCCTCTTTGTGCGGGACCGTGACGTTCACCCCGCAGATCTTGAGAGCACGAATTCCCTGGACGGCGTCTTTCAAGTCGTCGGGTCGGACATGAAACGGCACATAGGCGGCGTCGATTCCGACTTCCGCAAAGGCGGCGTTCTGCATCACCGGCGAAAGGGAATGAGCAACGGGGTCACCCAGAATGCCGTAAATTTTCGTGCTGCCGCGGATGAGCATCCGGAGTGCCTCGCTGCTGATCACCATCCTCCCCCAGCCCTTCCTACCAAGGGAGGGAGTTAATACGCCACGGATTAACACAGAAAGGGGAGAATATCAATGACTTCATCCCGGGTTCCGTGGGCTAGGGATGTTTTTTGTACCCGCAATCGAGGTAATCGCGATACTCCCTGATCTGCGCCCCCGCAAGGATGCCACGCGCCTGCCGAACATCTTCACCGATAGCCTCGACGAGAGTCTCGACGGACGGGAATCGCTTTTCTTCCCGCAGCCGCGATAAGAAATAGAGGCGCAGCGTCTCACCGTAGATCTCCCCCTGGAAGTCGAGAAGGTGGACTTCGAGCGAAAGCTTTCCAGGGCCGAAGGTCGGGTTGAAGCCGATGTTGACGACGCCGTCGAGGATCTTCTCCCCATGCCTGACTTTGACGGCATAGACGCCGGCGGGAGGCAGAAGCTCTTTTTCCGTTGCAAGATTAGCCGTAGGAAAGCCGAGCTTTTTCCCTCTTTTAGAGCCGTGGACCACCTCTCCCTGGAGAGTGAAGTGCCGCCCCAGCAACGGAACGACATCCTCCATGCGCCCCTGGAGAATCATCTCGCGTATGCGAGTCGAGCTGTAGATTTCTCCATGCTGCGACACGGGGGAGAGGACCGTGACGTCGAAACCGGACTGCGCCCCTTTTCGACGGAGAAAATCGATGTCCCCCTGTCTTCCCTTTCCGAAAGCGTAATCGTATCCGACGATCAGTCGACGCACGCCGATACGTCCGACCAGGATCTCGTCGACGAAGCGCTCGGCGGAATAATCCGCCATTTCACGGGTGAATGGGGCGCAAATGAGCACATCGACGCAGGAGGCAGCGATCAGCCGTTCCTTTTCGGTATAGGTGTTGATCTGCAGCGGCGCACGCTGGGGATCGAGCAACTTGCGAGGATGGGGAACGAAGGTGAGGACGACCGACGTGCCGCCGATCTTGTCGGCCTCGGAGATGAGGCGCCGGAAAATTTCACGATGGCCCAGATGCACACCGTCGAAGTTGCCGATGGTGACGACGGGGGCGGGCCAGGGGCGGTTTATCTGTTCGAGGTTGCGTATCAGTTCCATTCAGATCTCTGGGGCCTGAGGACAGAGGACAGAGGACGGAGGACAGCAAGGGCGCAGGGTCATCTGCTTTTCCTCCGTCCTCTGTCATCCGTCGTCCGTCCTCGATCTTTTTCGGTCTTCTGCCTTCTGTCGTCCGTCCTCCGTCCTCGATCTTTTGCGCCCGTCCTCTGTCGTCCGTCCTCTGTCCTCTGTCCTTTGCGGTCCTCCGTCCTTTGTCCTCCGCCTTCAAAAGCGAGGGCGAAGTCGATCTCTCGCCTGTCGAGATTGACCGACTGGACGGTGACCTGTACGGGGCTGCCGATCTGAAACTGGCGGCGTCGGTTCTGGCCGATGAGGCGGTGCAGGTCCTCTTCGTACTCGTAGAAATCATCGAGGAGAGATGAGACGCGCACCAGCCCCTCGACGAAATAGTCCTTGAGTTCGACGAAGAAACCGAAGGGCTGCACCCCGGAAACGAAGCCATCGAAAACCTCGCCCACCTTGTCGGCCATGAACTGACACTTCTTCAGGTCGATAACCTCGCGCTCCGCTTCCATAGCGCGGCGCTCCATCTGCGAGGTGTGCTCGCCGGCTGTCGGAAGGGTCTTTTCGAGCCTGGCCCGATGCGCTGCGCTGGAGCGGCGAGTCAGCTCCTTTTTCAACGTCCTGTGGACCATGAGATCGGGGTAGCGACGAATCGGAGAGGTGAAGTGGCAGTAGAGATCAGCGGCGAGACCGAAATGTCCTGTATTCTCCGGTGCGTAGCGGGCCTGCCGCATGCTGCGCAGCAGAACCTGGTTGATCATGCGCTCTTCGGGTTTGCCCTCGACCTCGGCCAGAAGGGCCTGCAGACGGCGCGGGTCGACGCCGCCGTCTTCGAGGACGAGACCGTAATTAAAGTTGGCGACGAACTGCTGAAAAGCCTGCAGTTTCTCCGGCGCCGGGGGATCGTGGACCCGATAGAGGATGGGCGTCTCGCGGGCGCTCAGAAAGGCGGCGACGGCCTCATTGGCGGCAAGCATGAATTCTTCGATGAGGCGGTGCGCGGCGTTGCGCTCGGCGCGGACGATATTTTCGGGTTTCCCCCGCAGGTCGAGAATGATTTCGGCTTCGGGGAGATCGAAATCGAGACTTCCGCGCGTGCGTCTCATGGCGGTCAGGCGCTCGGCCAGAGAACGCATGAGGCGGAGGCCGCCCCTCAATTCCTCGTCAATGGCGGGGCTCTCGCCGTCGTTCTTCAGCACCTCCCAGACCTCGGTGTAGGTCAGGCGCGCCCGGCTGCGAATCACCGCGGGATAAAAGGAGCTTTCGAGGCGCGCCCCTTGCGCATCGAAGAGAATCTCGGCCGTCATGGCGAGACGCTCGACGTCGGGGTTAAGGGAGCAGATCCCGTTGCTCAGAGCTTCGGGGAGCATCGGAACGGC
This sequence comes from Desulfuromonadales bacterium, assembly GCA_029289095.1. Lineage (GTDB taxonomy): Bacteria > Desulfobacterota > Desulfuromonadia > Desulfuromonadales > JACZKF01 > JARFUG01. The sequence goes on along the minus strand of JARFUG010000014.1, from coordinate 19,864 downwards.
CCGTCCTGGAAAATAGACGCTCGTCGATCGCTCGTAGGCCTCGCGGTCGATGGGGCTTCCTTCGGCCACATAGTGGGCGACGTCGGCGATGGCGACCCAGAGGCGCACTCTCCCCTCCCCTTCGTCGCGCACGGCCACCGCATCATCGAAATCCTTCGCCGTCTCGCCGTCGATGGTCACCAGGGGGATGTCGCGCAGATCCCTGCGTCCTTTCCTGTCCTCGTCGCGCACCCGGTCGGGAACGACGGCGGCTTCATCGAGCACTTCGGGGGGGAATTCGTAGGGGAGTCCGTGCTTGTGGACGATGGTGAGGATCTCGACTTCCGGATCGTCGGCAGCGCCAAGCACCTGGATGATCGCCCCTTCGGGGTTTCGGTTCCGCTCCGGGTAGGCGTCGATGCGGGCGATGACGATCTGCCCAGGTCTCGCACCGAAACTCTCCCCCTCGGCGATATAGACGTCGTGGGTCAGGCGGGGATCGAGGGGAACGACGTATCCGAAGCGGGGACCCGCCTCGTACCTTCCGACGACCGTCTGGTGGACGCGATCGAGAACGCGGATCACCCTCCCCTCCGGTTTTGCGCCGCGCCAGCCGCGCTCGACCCGCACCACGACCCGGTCGCCATGCATGACCTCGCGCATGTAGCGGGCAGGGATGAAGACGTCGGGGCGGTCCGGCGAGGAGATGAATCCGTATCCGTCGCGGTGGGCCGAAACGGTCCCCGTGACGAGGTTCACCTGGCGAGGGATGGAATAGCGCTCTCCCTTCAGGCGTACGAGCGTCCCCTCGCGCGCCATTTCCTCGATGAGACGCACGGCCCGCGAACGGTCGCGACGCGGGAGATCGAACCCGGAGACGATTTCCCGGACCGTCAGGGGGCGCGAGGCGTTCTTCTCTAGGAATTTCAGAATGTCGGATGCGGTCAGGGGCATGTGAGAATCTCGGAAACAAATTTTACACTGGACAAGGTATGTCCCCCCTATAAAACAGGGGGGAAGGCTCGCGTCACGAGCCAGGGGGGTCACTGCCCACCCTCGGCAACTTTCAAACGGACCCCCCTGCCCTCCAGGCATCCCCCCTATTTCATAGGGGGGACATTTGGTTGGCTGCGCCCTTACTCGGCCGTCTCCCCTTCGACGATCTTGTTGATGACGAGCCCCGACAGAAGCTTGGGATAGAAATAAGTCGACTTCTGGGGCATCTTTTCTCCGGCATTGGCGACATCGCGCACCTCGCTCATGCGTGTGGGATTCATGAGAAAAGCGAGTTGGGCATTGCCGTTTTCGACCTGTTCGAAAGGCTCATCGAAATTCTTGATGTATTTCAGATTGGTCTGCGCCTCCTGGGCCTCGGGGGTGATCTGCAGAATGGACTCGAGAATGAGCCGATGCAGGATGGAAACATCGAGAGTGCGCAGCGCCTTGGGCGCCCTGGCATCGAAAAAGCGATCCATCAGGGCCTCGTCCCGGATCGTCAGGTAATAAAAGGTGCGCCCGCCGCAGAAGAGTCCGAGAACGCGCTTTTCGGCGCCCCGTCGGGCCAGCCCTTCGCGCAGGGTGCGGCGGGCACTGGGGTCCGCAGGATCTGCGGGAACCGCCTCGATGTCGAAGAACTCGCGCAGGCGCCCGAGGAAAGGCTCCACCTGGAAGGATTCGAGACTGTGCACCAGCCGATGGGTGGGAAAGATGCTCATCCCCTGGTCTTCCATATTGGCGAAATACATCAGCACGTAATTGAAAAGCTCCTTACCTGTGAAATCGGGATGCTTCTCGCGCATCTCGTTGCGGTAGTTGAGAGCCGTCTCGTAACGGTGATGCCCGTCGGCGATAAAAAGAGGCTTGCTGTCGAGCACCCCTTGCGCTTTTTCGATGATTGCCGGATCAGTCACCTGCCACAGACGATGGACGACGCCGTCGTCGTCGCTCACTTCGAGGTCGCCGGGGCGCTCTTTCACCTTTTTGGTGAAGAACTCGAGGACGCAGCACGGATCGGAATAGAGAGAGAAGATGGGGCTGAAGTTCGCCCGGCAGGCACGGGTCAGTTGCAGGCGATCGGTCTTGGGGCCCGAGAGGGTCTTTTCGTGGGGCTTGACGACGCCGGAGGAAAAATCTTCCAGGCGCGCAAGAGCGATAAACCCTTTTCGGTTGACGGTCTGACCGTCCTCGGTCCGGTAGAGCTGATCGTACAGGTAGATGGACGGCATGGTGTCGCGCACAAGGACTCCCTCCTGCTCCCAGAGCCGGAAGTCGGCGGCAGCGCGGGTATAGCGGTTGTTCGACCCGGAGTCTTCGTCGGTCGTCTTGCCGAGGATCAGCCGAACGACGTTGAAGGGGTCTCGATGATAGAGGGCATCCTGCAGCGACGGCGAAATCACGTCATAGGGGGGGGCCATCACGCGGGCCGGATCGGAAATCCTGGTCAGGCTGTAACGAAGAGCACGAAAGGGGACGATTTTGGCCATGGGCTGAACGCCTCCGGTTAGAGATTTTCCTGCACGTTTCTGATGAAATCGATAAAACGCTCGAGTTCCCCCCTGAAAAGAACGAGCACCTCCTGCATTCCATGACCGAGTTCGCTTATGCGGCTCCAGCGCAGCTCATGACCATAGATATTTCTGAACAGATGCCTGAACCGCAGAAACTCTGACAATCTCCCCTTGAGATCCTCGCTGACGACGGCGGGGCGAATTCCTGGCAGGGCAATTGTCATCCTCTCCAGAAGTTGCAGATGCCAGTCGTCGCCCGAGGGGATGTCGCGATCCAATCGGGAAGCGATTCTCTTGAAAATTTTTTCCACACCGCAGTAGAAGTCGTGCAGGATACTTCCCGCGGCCCGCACCTCGACGGAAGACGGCTCAGGGCGCTGGAGGACCTCGTCCATCTCGGCTCCGAGACGTTCAAGATTCTTGAGCTCTTTTTCGATCTCGGTGACGAGAATCGAAACTTCAATGCTGTTCATGAAGAAGCAGCCCTTCCTTCAAAGTCAACTCCTGCAGCGACTCATGTGCATCTTCGAACGGGATCAGATCGACTTCCATCCCCTTGGGCAACTCCCTCCAGATGCGGTCGAGCGCCTTGAAGTGACCCGAAGGTTTCAGCCCTTCCACGACGAGATCGATGTCCGAATGCTTGCCGAAGCTTTCGGCATTCAGGAGAGACCCGACAAGAAAAACCCGCCGCGCCGCGAACTCCTCGACCAGAATCCGGGCCATCCGGTTGGCAGCGTCCCGCGCTTCCTGGCGGCGCTTTTCAAGGGCGACGGCGTCTTCTTGCAGGCGCTTGCGCCAGGCGGGGAGGTAGTGTTCGACGTCACGGTCCATGAATGGTATCCATCTGGTGCATTAAACCAAGGATACCACTATAAAAAAAGGGCGTTGGGGTTGCAAGGGGAAACAAGGCGGGGTGAGGAAAGACGAGGGGCCGTATCCGCGGCTCCCCGGCGAAACGCCTGGGAGCCGTGGGAAATCGAGGGGAGGAGCTCAGAGCCGTGTGGTGACGATTCGCCCCGTGTTGGCGACTCCGACTCCAATCCTGTATTTCATGGCCGAACTGTCGCCGACACAGACATATCCGGTACCGGAAGAACCGTTGGGGTTGAAGGTGATCGAAACGGTCCCGCTTGTCGTGGTGCAGTTCGCCCCTCCGCGCAGAATGATTCCTTCGCCGAACTGGGAAAGAAATATCTGCTCGTCGGCGCCGACCACATTGACTGTGACGGACTGTGCATCGATGTTGAAGTCGACCCTCACCCGCTGATTGATGTTGATCGCATGCCCCCGGGCCTGGCGCATCGCCGAGGAGCTTACCTGGGACGCATCTTTGAAGCGGGCGCTTTTCGACCATGCCATCCAGGAAGGGGCAGCGACTGCCGCCATGATCCCAATGAGAACGACCACGATCAGAACTTCCAGGAGCGTCAATCCTCTGTTGTTGCCCATCATCTCGAGCCTCTCATCGCCGCACCACGGTCATGGTGTACTCCTGGTACCCTTTCTGCCCTTGTGAATCGATCGCGACGATGACGATATGATATGCGCCGTCCGGGAGATCCTCCAATCGCCAGTCGATCTGTCCGCTTCTGCCGTGAATCGTCATCCCGGGCGGTGGGTTCTCCAGTGCATAGGAGACCTCATCCCCGTCGGGGTCTTCCGCCCTTGCCTGATAGCTGTAGCTGTCGCCGGAAAAGTCGAGCGGCGGCGTAGAGACGAAAAAGGGGGGCGCATTGGGAATGACAAAGGGCGACCCCTCGTAAGGGATCCCTTCGTCCTGGTCGTCATAGGGCGTAACGACGAAATGGATTGAATCCCCCCGGTGGAATCGATTACCGGGAAGCGTCGGTCCATCGATGAAATCGACTTCTTCCCCATTGACGTACCATCGAAAAAGAAAGCCGACGTCGTCTCCGTCGTCATCGGCGCCCGTAGCGATCAGCTCAATATCGACCCCACGATGAATGGCCGGGTTTTCGAACGATACATCGAGCACCACCGGCGGCGTGTTGCCGATGACGGAATCAGCCCTGAAGGTTTCGCCGTTGTTTTCGACGATGACAGTGACGACATCCCCCCTGGCAAAATGCGCAGCCGCGAGTCTATTGCGTTCTTCGTCGGGGATCGTCTGACCGTTCTTCTCCCATCGATAATCGATCCGTCCGGAGGTTGCCCGAAAAATGGCCATCAGGGGGTCCGCGGTTGTCGGCGCCTCAGGCAGAATAGTCAGTGTCTGCCTGTTCGCCGGGACCGCTCCGGCATCTCCCCTCGCATCGAGAGGGGATGGGTGGGAGATACTCGCCGGTTGGGCACTCTCCGTCGCCTCTTCCTTCTTGCCGCATCCCGACAGCGACAGAGCAGCCAGCAAAGCCAGAGACACCCCTTTTAGCAGGTATTGCGCACCTGTTCCCATCAGAACTGCATCCAGTACAAAGGGGTCATCATCCGGGCGTCGGGAGCCTGGTAGGTGCCGACTCGGTTACTGCTGCTGATCATCAGGGTGACCTTGCCGCTGGCGTCGATCAGGGTCACGATCCCCGACGGGATGCCGACACCGATGTTTCTCACCCGGTCGCTGCGCATCAGGGCGATCCCGTCGCCACCGTAGATGCGCTCATTATCGGCATATGCGGTTGAATTGTCGTTGTCGATGTCGTAGTTGAATACGGCCTCGGCGGTGTAGTAGTCGAGGTGATAAAGTCTTGATGTGCCGAGGTTCCCCACCTGGCAGGCATCGAGATCATCGGAAGGCGAAGGCGTATAGGTAGTGTAGAAGACCTGCCTGTTAAAGACCAACGCCGAGGCGAGCACCTTTTCGCCGGCATTTTCATTGAGGTCGATGTACCACCCGTATTTATTGGCGGCGCCGAGAGCCCCGAGAATCTGGAGGATTTCATCTGTTGTTGCATTCGAAGCCTGCAGCCTGTTCTCCGTAAGATTCACGAGATCGTCGATATCCACGGGGGTGGTCTGTCCCTTGTCCTTGACCGAAAACATTCGGTCGGTCACGGCGGTGTTCAGCGGATGGTTGCGGTCCCCGGTGCCGAAATAGAGGGTGGGATAACCACCGGCAAGGGCCACCGTCGGGCGGTAGAAAATCTTCCGGCCGGTATTGGTCTCGCCGTCCTTGTTCGACTTGAAGATCATTCTCGCCGATGCCGTCCAGTCCGCCGTGTTGGTCGATCCGACGTCGAAACGCCAGATGCGGCCGCCCGTATCGCCGACATAGATGCGGTCCTGAAAACCGTTGCCGCTCATGTCGAGCACCGTCAGATCGGACGGGATCGAGTAATTCATCCCGTTGCCGGACTGGTGGACGAAAGACCAGACGAGCGATCCGCTGCTGCTGAAATCGGGGCAGAAAACCCCTTCCGAACAGGCTCCGAACCCCTGGCGGAGAGTCGCAATCTCGATGGCGTATATGCCTCTGCCCCGCGGGTTGAAGGGCTGGGAGCTGCCGGATGACGTCACGTTGCCCGCATCGCCGGTGGGCAGGGTGGTATTGGTCGAGGCCGTGGTGGTGCCGGGGAAAAGCATGTTGCTGCCGAAACGCAGGTCTTCATTGTTGTCGTAACCGGCGCCGACGAATGCGACGACCTTCACCTCGGCGCCGACCCTGACCTTGGCCAATCGTGGGGGGCTCCACGTCTGGCCGAGCTCTCCGAAGCCGCTGGTATCGCTGTCGATACGCCACAGCAGCACCGGTTGATCCGGATTGGAGACATCGAGGGCGTAATAGGCCCCCCGGGAGCCGTTGGCGTCGAGGGTGCTTCGGCCGCCGCCGCGCCCCTGCCCGAAGATCAGGACCACCTTGTCGCCCAGGTTGGTTTCGATGATGTTGTTGCCGTTCACATCGTGCACATAGGCGGTCGGCGGACTGTCAAGGAAGTAGTAATGTTCCGTCTGCCTCAGGTATCTCAGGTTGGGGAGAACATTGTCGGGGATGAAGGCCCAGGCCTCGGAACCGTCGCAGTCCCGGAAGGCATGAAACATGCCGTCGTTGGAGCCGACATAGATCATTCCCTTGTTGTAGTCGCAGTTGTTTTCCTGCGCAGCGGTATAACCGCTGTAATTGAAGATCAGCGGCTTGGAATGGAGGATGTCGCCGAGGACCCAGTCGCGGATCTCCGTCGCGTCTCCATTGTTGTTGTCGTCGTAGCCATCGGCGCCGGCGACGAAGGCGATCAGTTTGTCCCGCTCACCTTCGGAAACATCGAGGATGTCGGCCGTCAGATGCGTGTTGGCTGGCGAAAAACGGTTGTTGGCGGAGGTGATGTCGACGGGAGACGTACCATTGACCCATGTATAGATGTTGCGGACCTCCCAGGCTTTCTGGTTGTTTTCGCGTCCGGCCAGCAGATCGAGAAGAAGCGTTCCGCCGACCCCCCCTGCGGCAACTTCCCCGCCGTCGCCCATGGACTCCGGCAGAAGACCGCTGATGGACATTATCCTTTGATTCACAGTGCCGTCATCCCCCCAGTAGGACTTCGAATTCGGGAGAAAATCACCGTACTGATCGGTGGCTTCGGCGTTGCTTCGATCGAGGAGGGTCAGGTTGGAGCTGACGCCGTATTTCTTGAGATTCCCCAGCCAGGGACGATTCATCTGCGGCTTGAACAGACCGAGGTATACCCGGTTGCTGCTGATCGTTCTGTTTGTGCTGCTCGCCGGGACGACCGGCGCTACGAAGGATGTATCGACCTCGAGCACGATGCCGGCGAGAAGTTTGGTCAGCGCCTCGGCGAGTTCATTGGCATTATAGACGTTGTGGAAGGTGCCTCCCCCGACATAGGCGGCGGTCTGGATCAGCGGATCGGCCGACTGGAAGGCCAGCACGGTGTGGGTGACGATCCCTTCCTGCTTGTAAAGGAAGGCAGCGACATCGTCAAGAAAATGGCTCCCTTGTCCGTAAACCTTTTCCTCTGCCAAAGTCCGTCCGTCTCCGGCGGCGTCGATGAGTCGTTCGAGGTTCATCGCATCGTCATCTCGGGGGAGTCCGTTGGTTATGAGGATGATGTGATTGTACTCGCATTCGTTTCTGTGAGCCGGATTGGCTGCGGTGGGCATATGCGGGCTGATTTTATGCGCGCCGAAGTTGCTGCCGTCCAGAGGAAAGACGGCATTTGTCGGAATGGAGTAGCTGGAGTTGGGCGCCGGATACTTGACTCCCAGGTAATATCCCGCATCGTAAAGGGCTTCGGCCATGGGGCGAGCGGTGTTTGAGTTGACCAGGGGAGCACCATCGTTCTCGCCAGGGCCGGGGAGCGCAGTCAAAAAGGCGTTAAAGGTGGCATCGTTGCTCAGGTCGCTCATGTGATAGGCGACATTGCCCCCCTTGTTGTTCTGGCTGTACGTTATGGCGCCGAACTTCACGGCGAAGCGCGCCCCGTCGACCACCTGGGCGAGGGCATTGTAAATGATCTCCCTCTGGGTCCCTCCGGCGCCAGTGGAAGCCGTGTAGTATTGATTCGAACTCCACAATTCGATCTCGGGAACCGCAACTGCCGGAGGAGAAGAGTTGCTGGCGCAATTCCCGACTCCAGGGATGCATCCCCCTTCCGTCATCACCCAGTATTCCCGCCAGTTCGAGCCGACACCGGGAATTGCCTCGGCGAGGCTTCCGTCATGGTCCTTGACCGGTGAAAAGATGCCGACACAACCGTTCTCTACGGTTACCGGATCATCGAAGTTATTGCCCTGCCCCTTGCGCGAAGCGATCTGGCAGGTATAGATGTGGCGGTACGCGCTGTCGTGCCCCGCATCGCTGGCCAGGTAGTTGAGAAAATTCCCCAGGGCGTAAGCGCCCCCCTGGTTGTTGCCGGTGCGGCATGCGCCAGCGCTATTTCCCTGGTTCACCAGGCTCGGAAAGTCGCTGGTGCCGGACCCGGAATAGGTTCCGCTGGAAAGCAGGGAATTCTTGATCACGGCGGCTGAGCAGGTGATCCCCTCCAGAGCGGAAGTCGCGCTGTAGACCACCAGGTTGTTGAGGGGGAAATTCCCTTGGGTATTTGCAAAATAAACGCCCCACTGGTGGTAGGGCCCCGAATAGATCTGGTCAGGGTTGTAGGCAACCCCTGAAGCCCTGTTGAGAGTCGCCCTGCTGGTGTCGATCAGAAGCAGCACATGCGGCTTGGGCCGGTCGGGACCCGTATCGAGGGCAGAGTAGATGGCCGCGTCGCCGATGTAGGTGTCGGGTGCGCCCCAGGACGAGCTTTGAGCGCAAACCACGAGGGCGAATGCCGTTATGGCGATACAGGCTTTTTTCATCGGATCACCCTCCCCCGGTGGTGTAGAAGATACTTTCGTCGTCAGTCTTGAAGATCCGGATGATCGCCGTATCGACGCGCACCGCCGCAGAATTGTTGGTCTGGCCGGCTACATCGGGCCGCTGTCTCGCCGTCACCTCAACCTGGTAGAAATTGGCGCCGAAGTCGGTTCCGTAGGCGCCGGCGATCCTTGCCGGCAGGTCTCCCGGCCCGCGGTCGAAAACCCGCCCCTGAGTCAGGAAACCGCCCCCCCCGGCTTCGATATTCTCCTTGTGCTCGCCGCCGGCATCGTCCACGAGGTCGACCATCGCGCCCATGGTCATGAGAATATTGCGGCTCGTGGCGTACTCCACAGCGCGGTCGGCGACCATGAACGTCTGCTTTCCAGCTTGATAGTTTCCCGTCACCTTCAGCTCGGTATTGCTCGTCATCAGCGCGATGGAGCCGAGAACGCTCAGGATCGCAAGCATGGCGACAGCCAGGATCAGGGCGGCGCCGCGCTCGTTCCCTGCAATGGCTGCAGCCCGCACGAGTAAATTCTTTTCGGATCTGAATCGTATCGGCATTATCAGCCTCCTGCTGCTCATTTATTTCGAAGCTTTACTGTCGTCTGCAGTTCACGGACCCTGCTCTCACCCGTTTTGCGCTCTTCGGTGAGACCCGTCAGGAAAATACGTACGGCAACGATATTGTCCAGCAGATTATCCGCGACCGCCGTCCCCGGCGCCGCATTAGGGTCCGGCAGTTCCGATCCGTTGTCGAGAAGGTAGGCAAAACGCAGCCCGGTGATGTTGATGGCCGCCGTCCGTTGATCATTCGTCGCGCCGGCCTTCCATTCCCGACGCAGGATGTTCGTTTCGTCCTCCAACCAGTACGTCACGACGTTGGGAAAGGTCGGATCGTCGGAAGGGCTGGGGACCTGCACGATGAAATCCCCGGCAGTGGGGACGACATCCTCTGCCGGAACATCCAGCGGTTCAAGACGCAGTGAGGAGTTGTTGACTCCGATGACTTTGAATGCGCCGAGTTCATCACCGGATGCCGTTCGGACGATTCGGACATAGGAGGAATTTTCGGAAAAAAGACGCGGCATGGCGTCACTGACGACATTGATCGTCACAGCCGCAGTCGAACCCGTCGCGAAAAAAGTAGGCGTCGTCGTAACAGGAGGATTGCCGATACGCGCGAAGCTGTTGAAAGCCGAGGAGGTGACCATGGTGATACGATCATTTCTCGCTTCGCTTATCGGGTTTTCGGTGGGAACGAGAAACCCGCTCATCCTTATATCGCGAGCCATCTGCTCCAGGGCGATGCGCATCCCCTGCTGCACCTCGGCCACCTCCTCAGAGGCGACGGTCGAGCGCATCACGTTGATGTACAACGACAGAATGGCGGCAGCGACAATTCCTGTGATTGCGGCCACCACCAGAAGCTCTACAAGGGTGAATCCTCGACTGTTTCTCACCATATTGCCTCCGGCGAAGGTCACTGGGTTTTCTTCAGGCTTGTAAGGACCTTTGTGCCGGGACCCAACGCGACGAACCCGCCGGCCGGCTCGACCTCGAGAGTTATGGTGGAGACATTCGGAACGGGAGTGTCACGCTCCACGTAATAACGAGCCACGAACCTTCCTCCCCCGGAGACTTCCAGAATGTTGTTGACATTCGCCGTGGGGTCGAAATCCCACTCGTGCGCATTGCCCGAGTTTTCATCAACCAGCCGGGGATCGTCCGGGGCCCAGGAGAGAATTTCCTCCATGATTCCCGCCGCAACGGCGTTGGCCGTCGTAATGCTGTGCGCCCGGGCGTTGGCCTGCAGGGCAGTCACCTGCATGCCGGCCGTGGCAAGGAGCCCGACGGCGAAGATGGTGATCGCGATGAGGATTTCCAGCAAGGAGAATCCGGCCTCGTTGTCCAAACGATCAATCATGACTTTCAACCTGCTACCCCCTGAATAGGAACAGGGGTTTTTCAGTTGTGACGATTTTTGCCGGGGAGGGTGGTGTTTTGACCACGAATCTTATCGAACTAAAGTTTGTGGTGCAAGGTTAATCCGCAGATTAATCCGCATGACCCGGGATTGCGGCGAGGCAAACTATCAAGACTCGCAGGAGCTCGGAAAGAAGGTGAAAAGATACAAAAAAAGCCAACCCCCACCAGCGCCGATGCGAAAGTGGGGGTTGGCTTCTTCAAAAAAGACTTCTATTCTCTGTCCGATTGGACCCGGGATCAGAAACCGGCTTTGTCGCCCTTAAACAGACCCTCAGGCAGCTTCTCCTGTTTTTCGAGACCTTTTGGCGTCTTTCCAGCCCGATTCCAACCAGGAGGAACGGGAAATGGCTGGGACGCTGCCGGAGGTGAAGGCTCGCCGACCACGGGGGGAGGCTCCTCACTCTCGGCGACCACAACCCGGAAGTTATCGAAGTAGGCGTCCAGACGCTGCCAATAGGTGGTCACTTCGACTTCAAACACGACTGTCGATCCGGCAAATTGAGATACATCCGAGGCGTAGGTTTTCCAGGACGAGATCTCTGACGGGGAAGAGGAGTCTGTGCGAAACAGAGTCTCAACCACCTGGCCGCTCGTCGTTTTCAGGGAGACCCTGATCCCCTGGTCCGGGCGGAAAAGCGGCGCGACGGTATTGTGGTTTTTATAGAACATATCCCAGGCAATCGTCTCCGCATTCTTCGGCAAGGTCAGCTCCTGTGCCAGAATATGCGTCTGACCAGCATTCTGGAGCTGGAAAGCATAGCGAAAACCTTCGGAGGCTGCGCAGGTTTTCGGGAGACTCGGAGAGAGAAGTTGGGAGTACATGTTGTCGGCAAAGTCATATGCCTGTCCATTGAAAGCGAGCACTTCTCCGTGCTGGCAGATCCCCCACGTGCCATGGGGCCTGAGGTCCCAAAGCATGCCGGTGGAGGGATCGACCCAGTATTCAGGAGTCTGGGATACAGTCCATCCTGAATAATCTCCCGATTCGAAACCGCCGTTGACAAAAACTGTTCCTGCCGAGACCGGCGAAGCCGCGACCAGGGCAAACAAAAACGCCCACGCCGAAATCCTCATAATTCCTCCTTAACATCTGATTTTGCGGTATATTCCGCACTACAAAATCTATCTTGAAGTGACTCCGGAAACTCGACCGGAAAGTACTTCAGCCCGATGTATTGGGAGTAATTGCAAACAAAATGCCCATTAAAAAATCCGGATCATTTTAGTTTCTGTCCGGAACATCGCCGTCCTTTCTTGTGATCTCCTTGCGTAAAGCGTCAGCGGACCCAATCCCCATTCCATCGCAGAATCTCTACGTTTCCCGTTGCACGGGATGTTACACCGCTTCTGAATCTTTTCGTGTCGTCTTCCATGACACAGATGAAGGGAGTATCCCCTGCTTCCCAGAAGCAGGAACCATCCGGCCGAAACTGCAGTCTGGTGCTGCCGGTCGTCACATTGCAATTGGCGCCTGCGCGTATTTGAACTCGGGGCGGGAAAGACGTCCAGTCCTGAACCACCTGAGTCCAGTTCGTGCTTCCGTTGGCCCTTTCGCCGCGACTGACGCGAAAGCGATTTCCCGCGACATCGAATTCAACCTGATGTTCCCAATGCTCGGCAATGGCGATGCTGCGGGTTTGCCGCATCACATTTGCAATGCTTCGGCTCGCCTCTTTAAAAGCGCCTTGCTTCTGCATGCTTGCTATGGAAGGTATGGCAATAGCTGCAAGGACGGCAGCAATGGCAACTACCACCAGAGCTTCTAGAAGGGTGAATCCTTTTGATCCGCGAAGCATGAAAGCACCTCTGATTAATGACCCAGCATTAAAGTGAATTCCTGACTTGCCCACAATCCTTCGTCATCGGAGACAAGTATTCTCACAGCGTTTTCACTGGTGGAAGGAACAGAAATGGGCCAGACGAGAAGCCCGGTATCACTGAGGGTCATGCCAGCCGGTCCCTGTTCAAGGTGATAGGTGAGTGGATCGCCGTCAGGATCTTCCGCCTTGACCTGATACCGGTATTCGTTGCCGGAAAATTCTCTGGGAGGATCGCTGACGAATCTCGGAGGGCCATTCGGGATGATGAACGGTTCGGGATAAAATACTGGGCCTGCTTTTTCATGATCTGACGGTATCACGTGAAGCGAAACCGTATCTCCCTTGTAGAACTCGTTTCCCGGCAAGGTTGCGCCGGTCACTCCAATGACTTCTTCGCCGTTGATAAACCAGACATAACGGAATTCGACAGGATCTTCGTCGAGATCCACTGCATCAGGAAAAACAGTAATGTCGACGCCGCGAAAAATCTGATTGGACCCCAGACCAATGTCAAGGATTTCCGGGGGTGAGTTGCCGACGATCACCGTATCTGAAGATTCCTGCCCATCGGCGAACACCACCAGGGTAATATGGTCGCCACGAATCCCTTGATGGGCCGGCAAAACTCCACTGCCGCCTTCATAGATCAGTTGATCGTTCAAATACCAGAACCATCCGTCCACCCTTTGGGCGCCGCTCACCTGACCCCGCAAGGCCGCTCCCCGGCCAGGGTCACGAGGTGTGATCGAGACAGACAGGCCGGAGGAATTGTCGTACGCATAGTCTCTTTCCGAAATCCCCTGACGGTCCCCAGTCCCCTTGACCGACACTTCTTTCCGCTCCTGACTGCAGCCTGAAAGGGTCGCCAAAGCAATTAGTGCGGCAGGCCATAGAATGCACCATCCAATCGATCCGCGGTTCATGGTCCCTCAATTCTCAAAGCTGTTTCCAGTACAGTGGATAAACGAGACGGTTGTTGCTCGGCGGCGGCATGCAGAGTCCCGCGCCACAACCGATGAACCCTCCGGAGCTGCCGTCCTCATTGATCGTCGGCACCAGTCCTGAGGGGATGCCTTCTCCAAGGATTTGCGACCTGACATCCTCGTTTGTCGTCTCTGTCCCGCTGCCGTCATCGCCCGTGGGATAAAACGCTGCGGAACCGTCTCGCCACCTGACAGACCATAGCCGCGCTTTTCCGAGGTTCCCGTCAGTGCAGGAATTGACGACTTCAGCGTCTGTCGAGGGAGTGTAGGTGGTGTAGTAGGCAACGCCACTGAAGACAAGGGCCGGAGCAAGGACCTTCTCACCATCATTCGGAAGTGTAATGTACCAGCCGGCTTTGCTTTCGAGCTCAAGGGTCTGTTCGGTGGTCAGCCCCAGGGGCGTTGAGGTGGCGTTGAAGAGATCGGACTCGCGCAGGGGGGTCGTCTGTCCGGAATCCTTCACCATATAGAGCCGGTCCTGAACAGCGAGATTAAGGGGATGGGCACGGTCACCCGTGCCAAAAACGAGCGCGTGATAACCTTCCTTGACCACAACCGAAGGTCTGTAAAATATCTTCCGCCCTTTGCTGGCGCTATTGTATCCAGCCTGACCAGGCTGCAGGTTCGCCTGAAAGATGATACGGCCGGTCCAGCTTGACGGATTGGCGCTCCCCACATCGAAACGCCAGAGCCGTCCTCCGGTATCGCCGGCATAGATACGGTCGACAAAACCGTCGTAATCGGTATCCAGAATCGTCAGATCCGAAGGGATCGAATAGATCATGTCGGCATTGTTCTGCGCGGTGATTCCGCCAATGATTTTCCCGAAGTTATCGAAACTCCAGAAAGAGGGTCCGAAGAAACTCTGCTGCCAGCTTGCGACTTCAAAAGCGTAAATCCCACGCCCCTTGGGATTGAACTGGTTTCCGCCACCCCCTCTCGTCTTTTTGTTGCCGGAACTGTCCATGTAGGCGTCGTCCGTCGGTACGGTCGTATCCGTGTCTAGGTTCGTATCCGTTGGAAAGGTCTGCGTATTACCGTAACGCAGATCTTCATTGTTGTCGTATCCAGCGCCGACAAACGCGACCAACTTGATTTCCGTCCCGACCTTGATCCTCGAAATGGTGGGTTGACTCCAGGTCTCACCCATCTCTCTCGGCAGCAGATCGCCTACCGGTACGGAAGTGCTGCCGATCTTCCCAAGGAAAATCGGTTGTACCGGATTGGTGACGTCGAGACCGTAATAGGCCCCGCGCGAAGTGCTCGGATCTCCGTCGACGGTCGGGATGAGCCTGTCCTTTCCTCCTCCGCGCCGCAGACCGAAGATGAGAATCACCCTGTCGCCGGCTTCAATGAATCCGTTTCGATTCTGATCCAGGATAAAAGCGGTCGGCGTTCCGTCTACGAAGTATTGGTGGGTTGGGTATTCCTGGACGTTGAGGAGCGGGAGCTTAGGCAGAAACTCCTGTGGGATAAAGCTCCACAAAGGTTTTCCGTCGCAATCGCGGAAGGCATGAAGCATACCGTCATTGGCGCCGACAAAGATGACGGACTTGTTCAACTCACCACTTTCGACAAGAGAAGTCGAGGGGTCCCATTGGCCCGGCTCTGGACAACTGTTCTCGTTTTCATAGGTGAATCGGCTGTAACCGAGGACGAGCGGCTTGGAGTGCAGAATATCGCCGAGAATCCAATTGCGTTTCTCATTGGTGACGCCATCCTCATCAAAATCCCACGCGTCGTAACCGTAAACGAAGTCGATGACCTTATCCTTCTCGGCGTCCAGAGCCCCGTCCATCTGCAGAGCTTGGCGAATTTCCGAACTCTTTTCAAACCTGTTGCTTGAATGGGTCAGGTTGGCGTTGCTCCCCATATAAGTAAAAATCTTACGCTCGGCAATCGGCATATTGTACATCTGCTCTCCGACTCCCCCCCTGTCGACGCTGGCCCCGTCTGCGCAGGCCGCATTTCCCTGGGGGCAGTCGTTCCAGTAGGAAATCGCCGTCGGCTTGAAGGCTCCGTCCGTCAGGCCCCTGCAGACTTCAAGCAGATTGCCGGAGGAATCATAATCGGGGCAGGTGGCGCGATCGCCATGCCTGTCCACCACCTTTCCATCCTGGCCGATTCCGAATTTTTTCAGATTCCCGGCCCACGGCTGATCGTTCTGAGGGAGGAAAAAGCCGAGATAGAGACGCGAACCGCTGAAGGTGCGGTTCTCGGGGTTGGCGGGCACGACGGGCGCAACGAAGGACGTATCGACTTCAGAGAGGATGGTGACCAGGAGCTTCTCGAGGGCTTTTCTGAGTTCCTCCTCGTTGAAAACATTAAAGAACTGACCTCCCCCATTGTGGGCGGCCCTGGCGACGAGTTGATCCCAGTTCTGGAAAGCGAGGATGAAATTCGTGGTGATGCCGTGCGTATGGTTCAGATACCAGGCTACGTCGTCCAGGTGATGAGATCCTTCACCATAGACGGACTCATCCGTGACGTCTGCACCCAACCTCGCAATTTCAGGATTCGACGAAGTGCTGTAATTGATGCCGCCGTCGGCATTCAAAGTAATGCCCCGCAGCTTTGGATCGTTGTCGACGTTGGAGAGACCGTTGGTGATGAAGATCACATGGGTATTGCAGTCGTTCTTTATGTTCTCATCGATTTTCAGCGTATTGCTGATGGGGGCATAGGGCCAGTTCGCTGCTCCGCCGGTTAGATAGTAGCCGACATCGTAAAGAGCCTCGGCCTGAGAACGAGCCGGACCTGCGGTATACGGGGCAATGGCTGTGGAATGGCCGCTGCCGGGAATCTGCCTGAAGAAAGGGGGCACCGGATCGGAGTCGGTCGGTGTTACATCTGCCAGGGACAAAGCGCGGATCGGCTCGAAAATCCGCCCTCCCTTGTTGGCCGACCCGTAGGTGGCCAGTCCGAAATTGGCTACATTGAACCTGCTGCTGATTGCCGCCCGCACGGCGTTGTACATGATTTCCTGCTGAGTTTTGGCGGCCTCGGCAGTCACTGTGTAATTTCGACCTGAAGCCCAGGCGTCCCCCTCTCCGGATGTTCCCGCCGGAGCCCAGAAGGATGACCAACTCTCGGTGTCGTCCGACCCCGGCATGTTGGAAACATCCGAGATATGTGTTCCGACGAGAAAATAGTCCCGTCCATCGACCCCGACGACTTTGTCGTTGGGCGGGGGCTGCTCGAGATAGTTCAGGTAGTTGCCCAGGGCGTAACTCGCCCCTTTCGGAGCTGTTGAACAAACGCTCCCCTGACCGGTGAGCCTGATATTGGGACGCGATGCGGTACCGGTGCCCGAGTAGGTGCCGTACGTCAGAAGCGTATCTTTTACGATGGAAGCGCTGCAGGAAAGATTCTTGAGTTTTGCATTGGGATCGTAACTGGCATCCCCTTCAATCGGGTTTACAGTCACGATGGAGTTGAAATCCCCCTTGTTGTCGGATTCGTAAATATCCCAGGGGCGACGGCTTCCATTATAGACATGGTTGGGAAAATAAGGGACTCCGGCCGCCCTGTTCAGGGTTGCCCGGCTCCGGTCGATTATGAAGATGAAATTGACCTTTTTCGCTCCTCCGCCCGCGGCATAGATGACCGAGTCGCCAAGGTAATCGTCCCACCCCAGGGAATTGCCGGGCGCCGGGAAAAGAACCCAGGCGAAAAGAAGAACGAGCATTATTTGTCGAGGTGCATCAAACCTCTTCATCTGTGATCTCCTCTACATTCCCGATTTTGGGAATATGCGCACGAACTGCGTCTCTATGCTCGAGACCGCGGGATGGCCGTCAACGGTACCGGTCGCGGTGATGCGATAATAACGACCCTCGAAATAGGTGGGATCGGATTCTGCGCCCGGAGGCAGGTCTCCACTCGACAGGAACTCGATTTCATTGACGGCGCTTGTATCGAGTTGTGATCGACCGACGCGGATATCATCGTTGAACTCGTTAAGGTCAAGGGTGCCCTGACCAACAACACCGAAGACTGCGGCATTGCTCATGGCAAATTCGACGGCTCTTTCCGCTGCGATGAAGGCCTCCTGAGACGCCCGGAAATTCGTGGAAATTCCCAGTTCGCTATCGGTCGTCGTCAGAGCCAGTGCGCCAAGAAGGCTCATTACGGTAAGCATGACAAGAGCCAGTATCAGGGCAGTGCCACGCTCATTGCCGACAGGGGTAAAAAGATTTCCCGTCCGTGTTGAAATGAAATATCCAGATCGATGCCGATGCATAGATGGTTTACTCCTAGCGTTGATTGCGGATGCGAAACACCTGCGTGAGCGTCCGTGACTTGATCCCGCCGGTAATGGCTCTCTTTGCCGGATCGGTCTCGGCTGTCATGGTCACGCGAACTGCGCGAATATGTTCAAGCTGATTGGCGGGCACAGGGTCGGCCTGAATGGCCGTACCGTCGGCGCGCAGATATTCGAACTCGAGGCTGGTCAGATAGGAGGCCACGATCTCGCTGCCTCCACTGATCCGCACCAGATCCCCTCCATTGAGGCTGTATTGAATCGTGAGAGGGAAAGCACTTCCGGATGGGACGTTCACGATGAGGTCGCCTACCGCAAACTGTACGGGCGGGGAATTGGAAAAGCCGGCAAGACGCAAGGTTCTGCTGGTGCGATCCTTATTGGCAACCGTATAGATGGCATTCTGAGGCTGGGTTCTGTTTGCAGGACGAATGATCCGGACATATTTCAGGTCTTCCCTGTTTTCATCAAAAAGGTCGACCATTTCGGGATCTTTCACCGTGACATCCTGTGTGACATCGATGCAGGTGAAGGGAGCATCTATTTTGGCCATTCGACCTGAGAGCGTGGCACTGTTGAGAGTAATGGAGTCTCCGGAAGCTGTCTCGATGGGAGTCGAGCTGAGGGGAATCATAAAACCCGCCATGCGAATATCTCGACCGATATAATTCATGGCCGTACGCAGGTTCTGTTGAACCTCAACAACTTCTTCCTGCTGGTAAGTGCTTCTGTTCATGCTGAGGTATAGGCCGTAAATTCCTATGACCACCAATCCCATGATGGCCACGACCATAAGAAGCTCAACGAGCGTAAATCCATCTTCTGAGCGCAGGTATTTCGTCATACCAGCCCCTTGTATCCGGTAACCCTGACGAGTCTCGGCCCTCTGACGGTAACTGTGACGGTCGCCACCATATTCACACTGGGATGGGGAGCAATCGTATAGGTAACGGAAAAATTCCCGAGATCCTTAAAGGGACTCAGGTCTATATTCCAGACGGCGTCTGTAGGCAGGGGATTGGAGGTGAAAAGGGGATCGTTGGAGTCGCGGGCCAGAATCTCTTCGAGTATTCCTTCCGCCAGAGTGGTGGCTGCCGTCAATGTGCCTGCGTGGCTGTTTCCTTTCAGGGAGGTGACGGACATCCCTGCAATGGCCAGCAGGCCTACTGCAAAAATTGTTAAGGCAACCAACAACTCGACAAGGGTAAAACCACGGTCAGCAGTTATTTTTTTCATGGATCTGCTCCGAAGTAAGATTTACCTCTTCGCAGCAGCAAAACATGTGCCAACAATGAAAATCTTTAAATTACGCTATATTAAATCAGAACAGCAAATCTTTATCCGCCTTGAACTGCAAATTTTGCGCGGTCATGAGCCCTCTCACTCGATTCCATACTCCTTCATCTTATAGAGCAATCCCCGCAGGCTGATCTCCAGCAGCCGGGCGGCCTGGGTGCGGTTGCCTCCCGAATGGTCGAGGGCCTTGCGGATGAATTCCTGTTCCAACCGCGATGTCGCTGTTTTCAGTGAGAAGTCGTCCTCCTCCCGCCTCCTGCGGCGGCGCTCCCAAGGGAGTGCGCTCATCTCGATCCGTCCCTCTGTCGAAAAGATGAGGGCTCTTTCCAGGGCGTTGACGAGTTCGCGTACGTTTCCAGGCCAGTGATAATCCTGCAGGGCGGCCATGGCATCGGCAGAAACCGTGGGGACGGAACCGCCTTCGCGAACGCTGATGCGCGCAAGGCACTCTTCGATGAGAAGGGGGATGTCTTCGCGCCTCTCGCGCAGGGGGGGGAGTGCGATCTCCACGACGGCGAGACGATAGAAAAGGTCATCTCGGAACCGTCTTTTGGCGACCTCTTCTTTCAGGTCTGAGGCGGTCGCGGAGACGATCCGCACATCGACAGGTGCTGCGCGCGACTCTCCGACTCTGCGGACTTCTTTTTCCTGCAGAACGCGCAGGAGTTTGGGCTGAAGCTCGAGGGGGAGTTCGCCGATCTCGTCGAGAAAGAGCGTTCCCCCCTCTGCGGCGCGGAAGAGTCCGTCGTGGCCGC
>JARFUG010000102.1:3796-9107 GCA_029289095.1 Desulfuromonadales bacterium | reverse complement strand
GATCTGAATCTGCAGGCGGGGGACAGCAGTGTGCTGCTCGATCTCGTGCCGAAAACGACCATTTCCGATGTGATCCGCAACTACAATCGCCTCGATGCCGCCTTTCTGCTGGGGGTCATGGAGAAGACCGATGAGGGGTTCGAACTCCTCGCCGCCCCTGCCTCGCCTGAGGAGAGCGAGGACGTGACGGGGGAACACATTGGAAAGGTGCTGCAACTGTGCCGGAATCACTATGATTCTGTCATCGTCGACTGCCCTGCAATGGATGTAGACGAACGCATTCTCGAGGCGCTGCGCAGTGCGGATACGACCTTCGTCGTCACCGATCTTTCCGTTCCGGCCGTACGCAATGCTTCACGCCTGCTGAAGCTGCTGCGCAAAGAGGGAATCGCAAGAATCGAAGTCGTCGTAAACCGCTACCTGAAGGGGCAGGCCGCCACTCTCGAAGAGGTTGAAAAGACTCTCGGATGCCGCATCTTCTGGCTTTTCCCCAACGATTTCGAAAGCACCATGGAATCCATCAATCGTGGCACTCCCCTGATGAGGTACAACCCCCGTTCGGCTTTTGCGCGGAATATTATGGAATTCGTCCAAAAGCTCCAGGACCCCAAAGCCTTTCCGCAGTACCGTGGGGCGAAGGGCCTGCTTGGGAAGGCCGTGTGAATGGAAGACAAAACCATATCTATCGGCAGATAAACACAGATTTTCGCAGATTAAAGATAAACAGGACTTTGGTTAATTCTGCGCAAATCTGCGTAATCTGAGGATAAAAAGATTTTTCCACGGAGACAACACACCTATGGCTTTTTTCGCCCGCAACCGCAAAGCCGATTCTTCTCCTTCCGCGCCGCCGGCGCCCGTCCCGACGATTAAATCGGACGGCTGGCAGTACGAGAAGGACGAGCTTTACTACAAAATCAAGCACAACATTCATACCCGCCTGGTCGACGAGCTCAACCTCGAAGCTCTCGACACGATGGATATCGAGGATGTGCGCCCTGAACTGGCGAAGATGGTCGAGACCCTTCTTCACGAGGAGAAGGCCCTGCTCAACGAGGAGGAGACGCGGGTTCTGGTCAGCGAGATTGTCGACGAACTGCGGGGGTACGGTCCGATCGAGCCGTTTCTCCGTGACCCGACCGTTTCCGACATCCTCATCAACACCTACAGCCATATCTACGTCGAACGCAGGGGGCTTCTGGAGCGCACGCGTTCGCGCTTCCTGGACGACAGGCACCTGATGAACGTCCTCGACCGCATCGTCTCGCGGGTAGGACGCCGGATCGATGAATCGACGCCGATGGTCGACGCTCGCCTCCCGGACGGCTCGCGCGTCAACGCCATCATCCCCCCTCTCTCCATCGACGGACCGGTCGTCTCGATACGCCGCTTCGCGGTCGATCCCCTGAAGATGGACGATCTGATTCGCTTTGGGGCCCTCTCGAAGGAAACCGGGGAGTTCCTGGCCGGATGCGTCCGGGCCAAGCTCAACATCATGATTTCAGGGGGCACCGGCGCGGGCAAGACGACCCTTCTCAATGTCCTTTCCGGCTTCATTCCCGGAAATGAACGCATCGTCACAATCGAAGATGCGGCAGAACTCCAGCTTCAGCAGGAGCATGTTGTTCGTCTCGAAACACGACCGCCGAGCATCGAGGGCAAGGGGCAGGTGACGCCGCGGGAACTGGTGATCAACTCCCTGCGCATGCGCCCCGACCGCATCATTGTCGGCGAGGTGCGCGGGGCGGAAGCCTTCGACATGCTGCAGGCGATGAATACAGGCCACGACGGTTCGCTGACCACCATCCACGCGAACACACCCCGCGACTCGCTCACCCGACTCGAATCGATGATCCTGATGACCGGCGTCCAGTTGCCCGAAAAGGCGATGCGCTTCATGACGAGCTCGGCCCTCGACCTGATCATCCAGGCGTCGCGCCTCCCCGACGGCAGCCGCAAAATCGTCTCCATCAGTGAAGTGGTGGGGATGGAAGGCGAGATGGTCACCCTGCAGAACATCTTCGTCTTCGAAAAAAAAGGGATCGGCGAAGACGGAAAGGTCCTCGGCCGCTTCCGCGCCACCGGCATCCGCCCCAAATTCGCCGACAAGCTGGAAATGGCCGGAATCAAACTCCCGCCGGATCTCTTTTCGGCGGAGAAGTTTTATGAGTGAGGAGCCAGGAGCCAGGAATCTGAGCCTTACCGCCCCCGACCCCTCCTAAACAGGAGGGGAGAATAAGCATAAGCTCCCCCTCCTTAATTAGGAGGGGGTTGGGGGGTGGTAGAAAAAACAACGGACGCCGCGTAGCGGCTGACCAATGACGGCCGCGCAGCGGCCTGACACCACGACGCGGTTGACCAAGGACCATCAAATGGACCTAATATCCTTCCTTTTCCTGATCTGCGTTTTCTTATTCGTCGTCACCCTCGTGGAGCTCGTCTGGCTGTCCTGGTCGCGCAGCCATATGAAGGAGCGCTATGCGATCAAAAAGCGCCTCCTCTACATCTCGGCCGGCGGACGTCACGGACGGGAGAAACTGAGTCTCTATAAAAACCGCGCATTGAACGACGCAGGGTTTCTCGAGAAGTTCGCCTACGCCCTGCCGCGGGTTCAAAGGCTCGATCGCATACTGCTGCGTTCGGGAATGTCGATGAACGCCACCACCTTTCTTCTTTTGAGTCTGACCCTTGGAGGGGTGGGTTTTCTAGTCGGAGTGCGCCTGCTCCCCCATTGGACAGCGGCTCTGGCTCCCTGCCTGACCCTTCTTTTTCTTCCCTTCATCTGGCTCAAGTCGCGGGAGCGTCAGAGTCTGGTGAAGTTCGACGAGCAGTTGCCCGAAGCTCTCGATCTCCTTTCCCGCTCCCTGCGCTCGGGACACGCCCTTTCGGCGGGGATGGATATCATCACCGAGGAGATGGATGAACCGGTCCGCTCGGAATTCGCCGCAGCCATCGATGAAATCAATCTCGGCCTCTCATTTCGGGAGGCCCTTGAAAACATGTGCGAGCGGGTGCCGAGCCGCGATCTGCGCTTCTTCGCCGTCGCCACGCTGATTCAGAGAGAAACCGGCGGCAATATCGCCGAAATCCTCGATCAGATCAGCGCTCTGATCCGCGAACGCACCAAATTCAAGCGGCATGTGCAGACCCTGACGGCAGAGGGTCGTCTTTCGGGAGTTGTCCTGATCGGCCTCCCCGTAGCCCTCTTCGGCTATCTCTATTTCGTCAATTACGACTACGTATCTCTCCTTTGGAACGACCGCATCGGTTACATCATGATGGTCGTCTCCGTCGTCAACATGTTCCTCGGCACGCTGGTGATCAAGAAGATGACCCGAATCGAGATCTGAGCCATGAATGAAATATTGACGATCCTGTCCGGCGATGCCGGCCACTACGCCATCCTTTTTCTGGTCTTCCTTACCGTTGCCTCGGTGACGGCAGCAATCGCGCTGATCTCCGTACGCCCTCAGGCCATCGGAGACCGTCTCAATCGACTCCTTACGGCGCCCGGGGCGGTGATACGCGGTCGAAAGAAGCTGGTGCAGGAAGAATCCACCGGACTTGTCGCCAGAATCACAAAACCGCTGCACAAGTTGTCGGTGCCGAGCGAAGAGGCCATCAGCAAAAAAGTCCGCCTGAAGCTGATCCAGGCCGGATACCGCTCCAACCAGGCGTATCGCAACTTTCTGGCGGCCAAGACGGCGGGGACGGTCATCCTTCCAGCCATTTACCTCCTGCGGGAAGTCTTCATCGCCATCACTCCGCAAACGGTCATCATCGCAATCGTTCTGGCCGCTGTCGGGTACGTCGTCCCCGACGCCGTCGTCTCGCACCTGCGGCAGAAGCGCCAGGAGCGGATCTTCAAGGGAGTGCCCGACGCTCTCGACATGATGGTCGTCTGCGTCGAGGCAGGGCTTGCCCTCGACATGACCTTCAAGAGAGTCGGTGAAGAAATCCGCACCCTCTCCAAGGATCTCAGCGACGAGTTTCTGCTGACGAATCTCGAAGTGCGCGCCGGAAAGCCGCGGGACGAGGCGCTGCGCAACATGGCCCTGCGCACGGGTGTCCCCGAGGTCCAGAACCTGTGCACCGTACTGATCCAGACGAACCGCTTCGGCACCAGCCTGGCTCAGGCGCTGCGGGTCCATTCGGAGAGCATGCGCACCAAAAGACGGCAGTTGGCCGAAGAAATCGCCGCCAAGGCATCGGTCAAACTTCTGTTGCCCCTCGTCCTCTTCATCTTCCCCACAATTTTCGTCGTCCTCCTCGGCCCTGCCGCCATCCAGATCGCCAGGAACCTGCTGCCGAGGATGGGAGGAGGATGAGTAGAGCAGTATCCAGGGACCAGAAGACGGAGGACAGAGGACAGAAGACGGATTCAACCAATAATGGCCGCGAAGCGGCTGACTAATGACACCGCGCAGCGGTATGACACCGCGCAGCGGCTATTCA
Source organism: Desulfuromonadales bacterium (assembly GCA_029289095.1). Taxonomy (GTDB): domain Bacteria; phylum Desulfobacterota; class Desulfuromonadia; order Desulfuromonadales; family JACZKF01; genus JARFUG01. The sequence goes on along the minus strand of JARFUG010000102.1, from coordinate 4,652 downwards.
AGAGGTTCCGCATGACAAAACTTGTTTTCCCCCTGCTCCTCCTTTTCCTTTTCGCAGGAGGATGCAGCACCAAAACCGTTACCCATACCAATCTTCGGGCCGCCGATCTGGCGGGGTTGGGAGATCCGCTTCGGGGTGAAGAAGGGAGCAGACTCGAGGAATTGCCGGTACACATTTTGATTCAGCAGGGGCGTGATTACCTCTCGCGGGGGAACCTGCAACTGGCCAGGATTCATTTTCTTACGGCTCTGAAAAAAGATCCGGAAAACGCAACTGCCTACTTCGCTTTCGGCGATCTTCAGACGAAGGCCGGAAATACCGAAGGAGCAAGAACATCCTATCTGGCGGCACTCGAAAAGAAGCCGGACTTTGTGCCGGTGATGATCGCCCTGGGACGTCTCCACCGTGAGGGAGGAGACCTGGAGAGCGCTCTCGAAATCTTCTCTCAGGCACACTCTCTTTCTTCCGAGCATGTCGAGATCCTCACGGAAAAGGCGATCACCCTCGACACGATGGAGCGCTTCGATGAAGCCGAACCGCTGCACCGACAGGTCGTCGAGCGCAGACCAAACAGCGCGGCGTCTTACAACAATCTAGGGTTTCACTTCCTGACAAGGGAGATGTATTCCGAAGCGATCGATGCTTTGCGTCAGGCGCTCCGGCGCAACACCCTGGACGGCAGGGCTCAGAACAATCTGGCCGTCGCTTACGTCCTGAACGGAGAGGCGGAAAAGGCTTTCGAGCTTTTCCGGCGAACCGTGGGCGATGCGGCGGCGTGGAACAACATCGGCTACATCTACATGACGCAAGGCAAGCGCGAGCATGCGGAAAGAGCCTTCCGCAGAGCTCTCGACCT
>JARFUG010000102.1:0-3696 GCA_029289095.1 Desulfuromonadales bacterium | reverse complement strand
TTCTGGCCATCTGCCTTTTCGCTTCACCTGCCCTTGCATTCAATCTTGGCCCGGCGACGCCGGCCACGGAGCACGGCAGAGTCAACGTGGGCGCCGGTTATTTCTTCTATCAGGGGGAATGGGAAAACCTCGATTTCGAGCAGCATCGGGCCTATCTGCATGCCGGATACCTGATGGGGATCGAGGATGAGCCCAGGTGGGAGGTCTTCGTCCGTGGCGGCGCCGCCGACCTGGAGATCAACGGGCAGTTCGACAGCGACTTCAAACCGTTCGGCGCAGTCGGCGTTCGGGGAGCGTTTTACGACGGCAGGCGCTTCGGCTGGGGACTCGTCGTCCAGGGGACCTACTTCGGCCGTTTCAGCAGCAACGGTTTCAGCATTCGAAACATGTGGCAAGCGGAAGCCGGGCTCCCCTTCCAGACAAGACTAGGCCCCGCCATCTTCTATGCAGGGCCGGTGGTCTTCGGCAATCAGGCGAAGCTTCAGAACAACGCCGGTGCAGAGAGAAATATCAACGAGGATCGGAATTTCGGAGGATTCGGCGGCATTGCCGTCGATCTCGGTTCTCTTCGCCTTGAAGCCGAAGCTCAGTACAGAACCGAGTTCTCGGGCGGCGGGTTTGTGTCGTTTCGCTTCTGATCAGTCGCAGGGCGGTCTCATGTGCCCGTCCGAATGGAGGATGCAATGAAATCGGTGATTGCCATTTTTTCTCTTCTGCTCGCTCTTTCCCTTCACGGCTGCGGAAGCGGTGACGGGGGTTCTCTCGATTCCGCCCTCCCTGATCCCACCCCTTCCAACCCTCAGCCGCCCGGAAATGGAGGAGAAAACCCTGTGACGCCTCAACCGGGCGTACTCGGGGACCTGGAAGATTTGGGTGATCTCATGGAGCCGGATGGCGACCGCTGGTATTTTACCAAGGCGGTCGGAATCAACATTCAGGGTGACATTATCGGCCAGTCGAATGCCGGAAGCCCTGTCAGGGCTGCCTTCCTTTGGAAGAAAGACTCTGATCTCTTGACTTATCTGGGCCGCCATGACGGTGAATTCATTTTGACGTGCAAAGACCCTGAAAATCCAAAAAACCTGATTTACAGTGAAGCAACCGGGTTGAACGATCATTCCGAAATCATCGGAAATTCCACGACCGGCATCGGATGGCCGACTGAAGACGCTGAAGAAAAAAGGGCTTTTATTTACAGAGAGGGTACTTTTATTAATATTCACGCCGCTCTCCCGACTTTCGATTACCCCTATTTTGCCTCTGAAGCGGTGAAGATAAATCAGAGGGGAGAAGTGGTCCTCACGGCTTCAAAGATAGTACCTGTGTGCGATGTGAGAAAAGACGCCCTTTACTGGGATGGAGAAAGCGGTTTCCAGATTCTGGGGTCCGTGATCAACGCCGACTCAGAGGCGGTCACCATCAACGAAAATGGTCAAGCCCTCATCAACTCCGGAGGAACGGCAATTTTCCACGATCTCAACTGGAATGTCGTCGAAATTCTCAACCACTTGCCCGGCGCCACTCACACCTTTGCCGTCGACATGAACGACAGTCGGCCGACCGGCCGCGTCATCGGCAACTCGGGCATTGCCGAGTACAGGTTCTCCCGTCTTCACACCGACCCCCGAGACTTCATGGAAAGGACCAGGTCGCGCGGCTTCTTCTGGGATGGCGGGGCCATGTACCCCATCCAGGATCTGGGAGGCGGCACGAGCATGGCCATGGACATCAACAACCACGACCAGGTCGTCGGCAGCGCCACTTTGCCGGACGGATCGTTCCACGCGTTTCTCTGGACCTTGGGCGAAGACAGGAAAGGACATATTGTCGACCTGGGGACTTTGGGGGGAGCCAACAGCCATGCCGTGGCCATCAACGAACTCGGGCAAGTGGTCGGATGGTCGGAAACGGGGGAAATGTACGAGGAGCAGGGTGTGACAGCACCGATCCGCCATGCATTCCTGTGGAGCGAAGGAACCATGTACGACCTCGGCACACATGATTACTTTTACGAGTATCCCTTTACGCCCCCCTTCCCCTTCAGCGAGGCAGCGGCCATCAACAATAGCGGTGAGGTCACAGGAAATTCCCTGACGATCAACGCTCACTCGCGCGGATTTGTGCTGACGCCTGTTTTTCCTTGACAGTAAGTGGGTGGGAACAGCGGGAGAAGCTGAAGGAGACATACTGCATGCAGTCCTGGAAGGAGACCCTGGAAGCCGGTCGCAAAGAGCTGCCGGCCTCTCTCTATGAATCGCCGTGGCATTTGATGGCGATCATGCTTTTCTCCATCTTTCTTGCCGAAACGGCAATGATGGGGCTTCTCTATCTTTTTCTCTATCTCCCCTCTTCGCACTCGCTCTGGCATGCCCTCGATATTCGGCTGATCATCTTTGTTTTCATCCCCCTTCTGCTCATCGTTTTTCTTTTTCCTCCGCTGGTTTACTTCGTCCTTCGCCCCCTGCGGCGCAATATCGCCGAAAGACGGAAAGTGGAAGAGGCGCTGTCGCGACAGGAAAAAAATTTCAGGTCTCTGGCGGAGAATTCCCCCGACATCATCATGCGCTTCGACCGGCAGTTCAGGTTCATTTACGTCAACCCTGCTTTCGAACGAAAAATCGCCGTTCTCGCCGATTCGATCATCGGGAAGACCGGCGAGGAAGTGGGAATCATGCGGACCTTGTCAGACGCATGGGAGAAGGAAATCTGCCTGGCATTTTCCACCGGGCAACCCGCTCTGATAGAGACGTCTTATCCCGTTTCCGGCCCTTCCATCTTCGAAGCCCGGCTGGTGCCGGAAGTCGCGGTGGACGGCTCGATCCCCTCGGTCCTGGTGATCTCTCGCGACATCACCGAACGCAAAAAGGGAGAAGCCGAACTCAGGAACTCGCGGGAACAGTTGCGCCGACTTTCCCGTCACCTGGAAAAAGTGAGGGAAGAAGAGCGGACCAGGGTTGCCCGGGAAATCCATGATGAACTCGGACAGGTCCTGGCGACGCTGGCAATGGAGACCGCTCTTCTCGAATGCGACATGCCGACGGAACGGGGAGACCTTCACCTCAAGATTTCCTCGATGAGAGGGTTCATCGATTCGGCCATAAAAACCGTGCAGCGGGTCTCTGCGGAGCTGCGTCCGGTCATGCTCGACGACCTCGGGTTGGCTGCAGCCATTCAATGGCATGTCGGCGATTTCCAGAAGAGGACCGGCATTCGTTGCGATATCCGCATCGGGCTGAAAGGCGAAGGCCCCGATAGAGAGCGCTCCACCGCCCTCTTCCGCATCCTTCAGGAGACGCTGACGAATGTCCTGCGCCATGCGGAGGCGACCCGGGTCTCCGTACGCTTATCGGAAAACGCCGAAGGATTCGTGCTGCAGGTCAGCGACAACGGTCGAGGGATTACCCGGGAGGAAATAGCAGGCCGGCGTTCCCTCGGACTGCTCGGCATGCGGGAGCGGGCGGGGTTCTGGGGCGGATCGGTCGAAATAGAAGGTTTTGCGCGGAGGGGAACAACGGTCAAAGTCGTCATCCCACGGGAAGTGGAGCAGCAACCCGCCCTGTCGCTGTGGAAGGCCTCGAAAGCAGAATCCAGAATCCAGGAGCCAGGAGCCGGGAGTGAAAAGGCAGAACTACAAAAGAGCACGGATGCCGCGTAGCTGGCGGGACAGGAGTCAGGAGTAAAGTCAGGAGTTACCAC
>JARFUG010000101.1 GCA_029289095.1 Desulfuromonadales bacterium | reverse complement strand
CTGGCTCTGGGCTCCTGGCTACTTGCTCCCAACTCCCAACTCCCAACTCCCAACTACTGGATCATAATGGCCGATTTCTCCGTTTTCAACCCGCTATCACGAGCATTTCCCGAATTTCAAGCTATAATTCCAGTTATGAAAATCGATTTCGACGACATCGGACCGGCCAAGATCGTACAGCTTTACGCGCCGCAGATCCCTTTCCAGGCGGTGGTTGTGGTTGACAACACGGCCCGCGGCCCTGCCATTGGTGGGGTGCGCGTCTCGCCAGAGGTGGACGTGGATGAGGTCTACCGGCTGGCTCGTACCATGACCTTCAAGAGTGCCGTCGCCGATCTCCCCCACGGTGGAGGAAAGGCAGGGATCGTCGCCGATCCGAGAGATCCGAATATCGAGCAAATCTTCCGCACCTTCGCTCGTATGATCGCTGATCTCACCGAGTACATCCCGGCTCCGGACATGGGGTGCAATGAGGCTACCATGGCCTGGGTCCTCGACGAGATCGGCCGGGTCGCCGGCCTCCCTGAAGAGATCGGGGGACTCCCCCTGGACAAGCTCGGCGCTACGGGCTTCGGCCTGGCCGAAGCGGCGGAAGTCGCCTGCGCACAGGGGGGGCTGAAGCTCTCAGGAGCGCGGGTGGCGATCCAGGGCTTCGGAAGCGTCGGAAGGGCGGCGGCGCGCTTTCTCGCCGAAAAAGGGGCGCTCGTCGTTGCGGCGAGCGACTCGAGGGGCGCAATCTTCAGCCCCGGCGGGCTGCCGGTGGAGAAACTGCTGGAGGTCAAGGGAAAAGACGGGACGGTCACCGCCCTTCCCGGAGGGAAAATCATCGACAGAGATGAGCTCTTCAAGATCGACTGCGACATCCTGATCCCGGCGGCGACCCCTGACGTCATCCACGAGGGGAACGCCGGTCAGATCCGCGCCCGCCTCATCCTGGAGGGGGCCAACATCCCCTCGACGCCCCGCGCCGAACGCATCCTCGCCGAGCGGGGAGTCCTGATCGTCCCGGACTTCATCGCCAATGCCGGCGGACTGATCATGGCCGCCATGGAGGTCGCCCGAAAGAGCGAAACAGAGGCCTTTGCGGCCATCGGCGAAAAGATCCGGGCCAACACGAAACGGATTTTAGAGAAGGCGAAGGGAGAGGGGATCCTGCCGCGCGCAGCGGCCGAAAGCATCGCCCGGGAGCGGGTCAAAAACGCCATGCGCTACCGGGAGTACAGTTATTCCTGAGGTTCACCTCCCCTCCCCTCTCCTCCTCCGCACCAAGGCCGCGTCCGGTCCGTCGGATAGGTCTGATCGGACCGATCGGTCTGATCAGGCGCGGACGGCCCCTCTGATGGAAAACGAAAAATGGCCCTTTATGAATTCGAAGGAAAACGCCCCAGAATCGGCGCCGGCGCCTTCGTCCCCGAGTCGGCCGACATCGTCGGCGACGTCGTCATCGGCGAGAAGTGCTTCATCGGCGTCGGGGCGCGCATCCGCGGCGATTACGGCAGCGTCGTCATCGGCAACGCCACCTCGGTGCAGGAGAACGTCGTCATCCACGCCCGCGAGGGGGACCGCACCGTGGTCGGCGACAACGTTCAGCTCGGCCACGGCTGCATCCTGCACAACTGCACCGTACGCGACAACGCGGTGATCGGGGTGGGCGCCATCATCTCCGATTACGCCACCGTCGGGGACTGGGCGATCATCGGCGAGGGGGCGGTGGTGCGCGGAGAGATCCCCGACGGGACTGTCGCCGTCGGCGTCCCGGCCAAGGTGGTCGGCCAGGTCACCGAGGAGCAGAAGAAGGAGTGGCGTCACTACAAGCGCCTCTACGCCGAACTGGCGAGCGAACGCTACCCCAAAAGCCTTACACGGATCGGGTGAGAGATGACGACGCGGCCTCTCAGGATCGTGACGGCGGTGGCCGCCTACGACGGCCATGACGCCTCCGTGCTGGCGCTAAACCGCGCCCTTCTTGCCGGTGCGCGCCCCGTGGAGCTCGTCTACCTCGGCTTCAACATGACGGGCGAGCAGATCGCGGCGGCGGCGCTGCAGGAAGGCGCCGACGCGGTGGCGGTCGCCTCCTACAACGGCGGGCACCTGCAGTTCTTCCCTCATCTGGTCGGCCGCCTGCGGGATAAGGGGATCGGCGAACTCCTCGTTTTCGGCGGCGGAGGAGGGACGATCCTCCCCCAGGACGCCGCCGCCCTCGAAGCCGCCGGAGTGGAAAAGATCTACCCGCCCGGCCAACCCCTCGACGCCATCGCCGCAGACGTCCTTGAGCGCGTCGCCAAACGCCGCGTCCCTCTTTCGCTCGATTTCTCCCGGGACGACAATTCACCGGCTGCGCTCAGCCGCCTGCTGACCCTGGCCGAAGCGAAAGATCCCCAGAACCTCCCCTCCCCTCTTTTCGGGGAGGAAACGGCTCCCCCGGTCTTGGCCGTCGCCGGAGACGGTGGGAGCGGCAAGAGCACCCTCATCGACGAGCTCGTCGGGCGCTTTCTCGGCGCCTTCCCCGAAATGAGGATCGCCATCCTCGCCAACGACCCGACCACCCGCTCCGGAGAAACAGCCTGCGCCTTTCTCGCCGACCGCGTGCACATGAACAACATCTACGACGAGCGCGTCTGGGTGCGAAGCGTCGCCACCGGCGCCCCTTACGCCCCCCTGAGTCCCGCCCTCCCCCGACTGCTTCGCGTGCTTCGCGCCTCAGGCTTCGATCTGCTTCTCGTCGAGACGCCGGGGACGGGGCAGAGCGGCCTCGACCTCACGGCGCTTGAGGCCGACCTCCTGCTCTACGTCAAGACCCGTGAATTCGGCAGCGCCCTGCAACTGGAAAAAGATCAGCTCCTGCGCGACGCCGACCTGATCGTCCTCAACAAGGCCGATCTCGAAGGGGCCGAAGCCGCCTACGGGGAGATGCGCTCCATCCTCACCGGGCAAAAAAAGGGACAACCCCTCTTCCCTGTGATCGCCAAGGCCGCCCGGGACCCGGGGATCGATCGCCTCTTCGCAGGGATCTGCCGACGCCTCGGATTGGGGGAGCAGGAACTCCCCGAGGAGACCGACCTCTTCCGCTACGCCAAGCGCAGCGTCCTTGTGCCGCACCGCAGGCGCACCTACCTTGCCGAGATCGCCGAGAAGGTCCGGGCCTACGACCGCTGGACGGCAGAACAGGTGCGCCTCGTGCGGGAGGACCCCCGGGATGCCGCCCGCCTCCACCCGGCCAGCGCCCGTCTGCTGGAAGCATGGCCCCGGCAGTGGGAAGAGCTCTCCCTTCAGGCCGCGGGCCATCTCGGCATCGAACCGTGGGTCGAGACCCCCAACGGCCTGAGACTCCCCCGGGTCGCTCTCCCCGATCCGCACGACCGCGCCGAGGCGCTGCGCTTCCTGCTGGAGGAAGGGCTCCCGGGACGCTTCCCTTTCGCCACCGGCATCCACCCCTACCGCCCGGCGACGGCGGGGGAGACGACCCGCCAGTTCGCCGGCCTGCGCGGGCCGGAGGAGACGAACCGGCGCCTGCACTACCTCGCCCGCGGGGTCGCCAAGCCGCGCCTCTCCATCGCCTTCGACGGCATCACCCTCTACGGAGCGGACTCGGACGACGATCCCGGGAGCGTCGGCAAGATCGGCGAAGGCGGCGTCGCCATCGACACCTGGGAGGACATGAAGCTTGTCCTCGAGGGGTTCCACATCCCCGACATCAGCACCTCCATGACGATCAACGGCCCGGCCCCCGTGATCCTCGCCATGTACTTCGTCGCCGCCTTAGAGATCGAGCTCGAGCGGGCCGAGAAGGAGCAAGGGACGCCCCTCTCGCCAGAGGCCGCCGAAGAGCTGCGGCGGCGCACCCTTTCCGAGCTGCGCGGCACGGTGCAGGCCGACATCCTCAAGGAGGTGCAGGCGCAGAACGAGAGCATCTTCCAGCCCGACTTCGCCATCCGGCTGCTGGGCGACGTGCAGCGCTGGTTCATCGACAATGGGGTGAGGAAGTTTTATTCGCTGAGCGTCTCCGGCTACCACATCGGCGAGGCCGGCGCCACCCCCGTGCAGGAGCTCGCCTTCACCTTGGCCAACGGCTTCACCTACGTCGAGAACTTCCTCGCCCGGGGGATGGACATCGACGATTTCGCCCCCAGCCTCTCCTTCTTCTTCAAGGTTTCCCACGAAGCCGAGTGGCTCGCCTACGGCGCCGTCTGCCGAAAGATCTGGGCCATCGCCCTGCGCGACGTCTATGGCGCAAACGAGCGAAGTCAGCTCTTCAAGTTCCACACACAAACTTCGGGGCGCGCCCTGCAGGCGCAGGAATGGGACACCCTCAACCCCGTGCGCCTGACGTACCACGCTCTGCTCGGGCTTCTGGCCAACACCAACTCGCTGCACGTCGACTCGGCCGACGAGCCGATGACGACTCCGGCCGAAAAATGGGTGCGCCAGGCGACGATGATCCCCAACTTTCTGCGCGAGGAGGCAGAGGCCTTCGTCATTCAGAACCTTCTCTCGGGCTCCTACGCCTTTCGCGCCCTGATTCGCGAGGTGCAGGATCAGGTCCTCACGGAGTTCGACCGCCTCGATCAGCTCGGGGGCGTCGGCCCCGCCACGGAGATGGGATACCAAAGGCGCTGCATCGCCGAGAACTCCGCACGCTACGAAAGAGAGCGGCGGCGACCGACGAAGGAACATCCGGAGGAGCCCAAGCGCAGGATCGTCGGCTTCAATGCCCACGAACTCTCCGAGGGGCACCCCGACAAATACCCTCCGGTGGCGGAGCTGGCCCGCCCTGACCCCGCCGACTGGGAGCGCCAGCTCGCACGCGTCCGGGACTTCAAGGCCCGCCACAGGGAGGACGCTCCCGCGTCTCTGGCGCGCCTGAAGAAGACCGCCCTCGAGGGGAAGAACGTCTTCGGAGAGCTTCTGGAGACGGTGCGCCACGCCACCCTCGGGCAGATCACCCGGACGCTGGCCGAAGTCGGGGGGAAATACCGGAAGATGGTGTAATGCAGGAGCCAGAATCCAGGAGCCAGGAGAAAAAAATTCCATTCTTGGATGGGGGGGAGAGTGAAAGGTTGATGCATTCGCAAAAACTTGTTTTTTCACCACCAAGGCACCAAGAGCACCAAGAAAAAATATAAAAGATCATTTGTTTTCTTTGTGTCTTTATGTCTTGGTGGTGGAGTTTTGGTCTTTTTGCGAGAGTATCAAAAAGGTTGTCAGATGGAAAAACGAGGCACATTGCCGGACAAAATAGACCGCCTCGAACCGAAGGTGCGCCGGGGCCTGATCGTCGTCATTACCGGAAACGGCAAGGGGAAGACGACCTCCGCCCTTGGGATGGCCCTTCGCGCCTGCGGCCACGGCATGAAGGTCGGGATCATCCAGTTCATGAAGGGGGATCTCTACGCCGGTGAGTGGGATGGGGTCAAGAAGATGACGTGCGACATCGAGCTCTTCGCCACGGGCAAAGGGTTCTGCGGCATCCAGGGCAACCCCTATTCCCGGGCCGAGCACCGCGCCAACGCCCAGGATGCCATCGATCTGGCCCGGGAGAAGATCGCCGAGGAAACTTACGATCTGCTGATCCTGGACGAGATCAACAACGCCCTGAAGCTCAGGCTCGTCGACCTCGAACAGATCCTGGAGATCGTGCGCAGCAAGCCGCCGCTGCTCCACCTCATCCTCACCGGCCGCGACGCCCACCCCGAGATCATCGAGCTCGCCGATACCGTCAGCGAAGTGCGCGAGATCAAACACGCCTACCGCAAGGACATCGAACCGCAGCCGGGGGTCGATTATTGAGGGGGCCTGCACCGACGAGATCCTCCGCCGCTTCGTGCTGCGCCCGCGCATGCTGGCGGCGGTGCGCGCTCTGCGGCAGGAGGGGCGCCTGGTCGGCATCCTCAGCGACCAGACGGACTGGCTCGACCGCCTGGATGCGCGCGACCGCTTCTTCGGCTGCTTCGACCGCGTCTACAACAGCTATCACCTGGGCAAGGGGAAACGCGATCCGTCCGTCTTCACGGACGTCGTTCGGGATCTCGGCATCGAACCGGCGCTGGCCCTCTTCATCGACGATCAACTCCGGCCACGTGGATCGCGCCCGCGCGGCGGGACTGCAGGCGTTCGTCTTTACCGGCGAGAGGGAGTGCCTGGAGGATCTGAAGCAGCGCCTGGACCTTCCTCTGCTCCCTTGAACGCCAGAGAGGCCGAGCCCCAACCGGAAATGTGCAGTTCTACACAAACGGCTACCACGACGCTACAATCTAAGCGCCTCATCCAAGTGCCCCTCGTGTTCAAATATGAATCTGCCAAAGGGCCGGCCCCCTTTGCAAACTGAGGAAATTCTCATATAATGAAAAATAATCCGCGACGGATGCAGAGATGGGCCGCTTTGAGAAACAGGAAATCAATCGACAGTGGAGGAAGAGGAATTTCGGCAAGGAAAGAATCTTTCGTGCCGTATTCGACCAGTCCTTCCAGTTCATGGGTCTGCTGACGCCCGATGGAACTCTCGTGGCGGCAAACCGCACCTCCCTCGAGTTCATCCAAAGAGAAGAGTCGGATGTACTCGGGATACCCTTCTGGCTGACTCCTTGGTGGACCCATTCTCCCCAGCAGCAAAAACGACTGCGAGAGGCCGTGCGGATGGTTGCGATGGGGAGGACGGTCCGGTTTGAAACGACCCACCCCGATCCATCCGGCCGAATGCATTACGTCGACTTCTCCCTCCGTCCGATCACCGATCACCGAGGGCGGGTTCTTCTTCTAGTTCCCGAAGGGCGGGACATCACCGATCGATGGGAAGCCGAGAACAAGATCCGGGAATCGGGGGAAAAGTACCGCATGCTCTTTTCCGCTGAATCCGACGCCATCCTCATTTTCGATGCCGAGACCTTTCAGATCGTCGAGGCCAACGACGCCGCCATCCTCCTTTACGGCTACCGTCGGGAAGAGTTTGCCCGGCTGAACTTCACCCGGATCACCGCTGAACCGGAAAAACTCAGGGAGAGGATCGACAGAGTCCTGGAGGGGAAGCGGAATCTGGTCTTCATGGTCCAGCATCGACGCAAGGACGGCACGTTTTTCCCGGCGGAAGTTTCACTCGGCTCTTTTCTCTGGAAAGATCGGCCGATGATCATTCAGATCATCCGGGACATCAGCGAACGTCTCAAGATCGCCACGATGAAGGACGAGATGCTGTCGGCGGTCAGTCACGAGATGCGAACCCCCTTGACCGCCATGCTCGGATTCACCGAATTCATGCTGGAGAATGAGATGTCTCCGGAGCTCATGAGGGAGTACATCGGGATCATCCACAAGGAAAGCGAACGGCTGAAGGGGCTCATCGACAATCTGCTCACCTTTCAGAGCCTGCGGGCGGGATTCGGAATCCAGAGCTTCAGAGCGGTCGAAATTCAATCGCTTATCCAGCATACTGCTCGCCTCTTCGAACGTTGCGCCGACCACCGATTCACGCTGGCAGTCCCCGACGATCTGCCGCCGATTCTCGGAGACGAGGAGAGACTCCTGCAGGCGCTGGAAAACCTTGTCTCCAATGCCTGCAAATATTCCCCTGCCGGCAGCGGCATCGAGATCGGAGCAAATTCTTCCGACGGCGCAATCGCCATCTGGGTCCGGGATGAAGGGCCGGGCATCCCGCCGGAAGCGCAGGAGCAGATTTTCGACCGCTTCTTCCGGATCGACAACAAAGATGGCCGGCGCATCGGCAGCACCGGCCTTGGACTTCCCCTGGTGAAGGAAATCGTCAGACTGCATGAAGGGCAGGTCTGGGTGGAAAGCGCCCCGGGCCTCGGCAGCACCTTCCTCATGCGCTTTCCCCTCGACAAGGTATGCTGGCTCCACTGAGGAGCAGAAGCACACCCTCCCCGTCACTCCGCCATCTCCAGCAGGTGCCTCCGTCCCCTTTTTGTTCTGAGTAAAGTTGTCAAATAAGGCGTGGAGCAATTTTATTGCACTATATCGAGACGCACCGCGACATAAGCATCTCTTGGTCTTTCAATCTTTTTGCCTGGAAAACTGGAAGCCCACATCAGGTTCTTGTTCCTTTGTGAATCGCAAACCATCTGCTATATTGGGTTCATGAACCCAAGAGATCGACTCATTGCCGACCGCTTCAAGAAGCTTCTGCTGGAAAAGATCCGGCCGCTGGAGGTGCGCGTCTTCGGCTCGCGGGCCCGCGGGGACGCCTCCACTGAGTCCGACCTGGATGTGTTGGTCGTGGTCGAACACGCGACCCGGGAAATCGAGAAATTTGTCAGCGACTGCGCCTGGGACGCGGGGTTTGACGAGGGGGTGGTCGTCGTGCCGATCGTCATCGGGCGGGACAAACTGGATGGCCCTCTGCGCCAATCTGTCTTTGTCAAGAACGTCTATCGCGAGGGTCTGACGATATGAGTGATGATCGATCCCTGATCCGATATCGACTGATCCAAGCACGGGACTCGCTGAAAGAGGCCGATGTTCTTCTGCAAGCCGGAATGAGCCGTCGCTCGGTCATGAACCGCCTTTATTACGCCATGTTCTATGCCGTTTTAGCCCTCCTGCAGAAAAAATCCCTCGGTACATCCAAACATTCCGGGGCCATGGCGCTCTTCGACCGGGAGTACGTCAAGTCGGGGTTGATCAAGAAAGAGTTCTCCAAAGCCCTCCACCGGGCTTTCGAATTGCGGCAGAAGGGCGATTATCTCGAAGAGGCCGAAATTTTCCCCGAGGACATTGAAGAGATCCGACCATTGGCAGAGAGCTTCATCTCTTGCGCCGAAGATCTTCTCCGGGATTGAAGCTTGAATAGCTTAGAGTGGGGGTTTTCGAGGCAAAATGACGTACTTGGCCTCGGTCTCCCGAAGCACGCACTTCTGATCGCCCTCCAAATACCCTCTTTCTCCCCTTGAAGCCCGAGCTCTCTTTTATTTCTGTAACAAACTCAGCATCCCCGACGGCCAGACTCTGCGACCAGCAAGGGTAGCGCTCCAAGGTCTCATACCGCACCTCCTCCACCCATTTAAGCCTCTCCTGGCGGATTTCCTCGATTTATTTTTCCTTTTTCCGAAAATAAATCTGTCCCCTTTTTTGAATCTCTCCCCTTTTTTTCCCGGCCCTATTTATCCGC
>JARFUG010000100.1 GCA_029289095.1 Desulfuromonadales bacterium | reverse complement strand
AATCCTGAAGAGGAGGGCATGCGATGCGTGAAACGACGGTGAAAACGCCGGTTATCGCAATGGTGGCGATAACCCGGGTGATGCTGGGAGCGGGTGTGGCTCTGCTTCTTGGCGACAGGCTGGAGGCGAAGCAGCGCAAGGCTGCAGGGTGGAGCCTTTTCATCGTGGGCGTCGCGACGACGGTTCCCCTGGCCATGACGGTGATGCAGGGGAGTCGTCCCGTGCGAAAGACGATAGGAAAGTGGGTTTTCTGAGGGTCGCCTCACAGAAAAGGGCCGGCTTGCGCCGGCCCTTGAACTATCGATCAGATTTTTCGAAAAATCGGAGAGGTTGATTATGCACGCAGCGGAACCGTGAGATCTTCCTCGAACCGCCACGTTTGCCTTTGCCCGTTGACCTCAACCTCCAAACAGTCGTCCCTGCAGTGGATCACTTTGCCTTCGGTGTTTCGGGTGAGATTGCGCACGTAGCGCTCATGCCCATGGGTCACCGCCTGACAGACGTTGATCAACTCCTCAGACTTCATCTCCGGTCTCTCCTATCAATGGGGAAAAGAAAAAGAAGGTTGGAGGAATCTTACATTTTTCCGGCAAAAATTCAATCATTTCCGGAAGCGCTGTCATTTTTTTAATCGGGCGAGCAGAGCGGGTCCGTGTCGCCGGCTGAAGGTCTTCTTTTCTCGCGTATCGATCCCCAGCAGCGCATTGAGAGGACAGGTGCGCGTGACGGCCGACTCGACAACCATCGCCCCTGCAATCATGGTCGCAAGCCCCCCTCGTTTCCCGCGCCTGCCGTCCATCCGGTAATATCCGAACACCATCATCAAGGGGCCGGCGAGGGCGCGTACAATCCGGTCTCTTCTCCCGACGTTCTCCTCCATGGCGCTCTCCCATTTCCATCGTGAGATAGATTTATCGATGCTGATTCAACACTTGTAGATACAGGTGAGGAGTGAGGCGGGGTGAGGACCCCTCACTCCTCACGGATTCAGGTTATTTGTAGCGTATGAGGGGGCTTTGTCCAGACGACTCGGAAGGAGTCGGGGCGAAAAGTCAGAAGCCTGTCCGGGGGAGGCACCCTGAACAGGCTTCTGAGGTCGGAGAGCTCAAACAGGAGAAGAAGTTATCGCGGGCCCGCCTGCCACAACAGGCCTTTGATGGTATGAACTATACCCCGGAAACGAAAGCTCTTCCACGTGCAGCCCCGTAAAAATTTGAGGAAATTACGGCGGTGCGCAGGTGTGCGATTGCGCGGTTCAGGTCTCTGGATAACAGAAGAAGAGCTGTGCCGGAAGCACGTTGAACGGTTCAAAGCCGCGTACGACCGTCGGGAAGGTCTGCTGAAGGTACGGCAGGACCTTGGGAGAGAACTGATAGACGAGCAGCGCACCGTCAGGCTGCAGAACCTCCCGCGTCGAAAGGAGAATATCCCTTCTCACGTCATCCTTCAACGTGCTGAACGGAATCCCGGAGATCACGTAGTCGGCCCGGCTATACCCCTGCTCCTCAAGAATACGCCGGATTTCTGCGGCCGAGCCGTGCACGATCCGCAGTCGGGGATCGTGGAACGTTTCACGGAGAAAACCGACGAAATCGGGGTTGAGCTCGAAGACGATCAGGACCGCGTCGGGGTGCATCCGGCGCAGGATCTCCTGGGTGATCGTCCCCACCCCCGGCCCGTACTCGACGATGACCTTGGCCCGATTCCAGTCGATTGGTTTCAGAAGGCGTCGGATGAGGAAGCCCGAACTGGGGATGACTGACCCCAGCATCATGGGGTGCATGAAAAAATTCTTGGCAAACAGGGCGAGCTGCTCTCGCCGGGATGGCAGATACATTCGACTGTCTCCCTTCCTTTTTCGAAGATCGGAGCTGGCTGCCCCTCAAGGTGATCTCCTCCTATCATAGCCGATATTCTCGAGACGAAAAGGATGAGAGGAAGAAATCAGTCTCGCACCGTTCTCGGCGCATCCAGACGCCCGAGAAGCTGTTTGAGTTCGGCGATCTCGCCGCGCAGCCTCGAGATGTCGGCATGCAGGCACGATTCGGACTGGATCGCGATCGTTTCGATCTTCTCGAGTTGCTCGCTTTGCGCCGCTTCGGTCTGGGACTGGATGGCGTTGACGATGACGGCGATAAAGAGGTTGAGCATCGTAAAGGTCATCACCATGATGAACGGCACGAAGAACATCCAGGCGTAGGGAAATTCCTCCAGGATCGGCCTGACGATCCCCATCGACCAGCTCTCGAGGGTCATGACCTGAAAGAGGGTGTACATCGAGGCGCCGATGGTGCCGAACCACTCGGGAAAGGCCGCAGAAAAGAGGTTGGTGGAGATGACGGCCGCAACGTAGAAGACGAGGACGAGAAGGCAGCAGATGGAGCTCAGCCCTGGGATGGCCGTGAGCAGAGCCCGGACGACCGAACGCATCTGCGGCGCCGCCGAGACGAGACGGAGCACGCGCAGGATGCGCAGGCTCCGAAGGACCGAGAAGGCCCCCGCTGCCGGCACCAGGGCGATCCCCACGACGATGAAATCGAAGATGCGCCACGGATCGCGGAAGAAGCGCGGCCCCGTGGCGATGAGGGCGAGGGAGATCTCGACGACGAAAATCGACAGACAGATCCGGTCGAGACCGCTAAGAAACGCCCCGTACGTCGCACTGATGCGGGGGTCGGTTTCCAGCCCGAGGACGACGGCGTTGAGAACGATGACGGTGATGATCGCACGTTGGATGAAGCGCGATTCGAGCCAGGCGTGAAGTCTTGCACGCCAATCGGCGTCGGGTCGGGTAGCGACTGCTTCGGTGCCGTTCATGGGTATCGGTATCCTTGAAATTGAAAGATGTCTTTGGTGTTCCGGAGGGGAGTGCTGGATGTCCCGGGGAATTGCCGTTCAAAATCAAAGGGTAATCATACAAAAGGCCCAATGTTTTTTCCAGTTTTTTTCGCTCGCGGGGGCGCCGGTTTGCCTCTTGTCCGACCGCTGAACTGCGTTAAAGTTTCATTATCACAGACAGTATTGGGATGGAATCGCATGTTCAGGCTCTTCTCTTGTCTCAGCGCCGGGTTGTTTCTCGGCATATTCCTGATCGTTCCGGCAAGCCAGGGTCATAGCGCACAGGAGGAGCCACTCTGGTCCGTCTACGCTTACGGTGGGCAGTGGACCGACACCCGCTTCGTCCGCATTGTCTTTCGGGGACAGACCGATTTCCAGAACGCCTACGTCTGGGTCGTGGGAGGGTCGCGAAACATCTATTCCTTCTCACGGCACCTGCGCGCCGAAGGGGAATTCAACCTGGCCCAGTACTCCGGACGCCAGAACCACCGAGAGGTCAACACCGCCTTCAGCCTGCGGTGGAGGACCTTTCCCTGGGACCGTTATGTCGACACCTCCCTGGCCTATGGGCTCGGCCTCTCCCGCGCCTTCGAAAGACCCCCCATCGAGGAGGAGCCCGATCGCAGAGCGGTGCGCACCCTCCTCTCCATGCCCACCGAACTGACCTTCGCCCCGCCCAGGGAGAAACGCTCGCCGTGGGAAGTGATGCTGCGCATCCATCATCGCTCCGGCGCCTTCGGAGTTTTCAGGGACGCCGGAGGTTCCAACTTCGTCTCGCTGGGGGTGCGTTATCGTTTCCATGAGTGGGGGGGATTGAAACCATGAGATAACTGAAGCAACACTCTGTCCTCCCGTCATCCCTCATCGTTGTCTTCATGCGGCCCGATGACCAGATGGCGCTGCGGCTCCCGCCCGGTGCTTCGCGCCAGAAGCCCCCGCCCGGCGATGAGCCGATGCTGCATTTTGCGAAGAGCGGGGCGGCGGGGGGTCAGGGCGACCGTCTCCCCTTCGGCGAGTGCCCGATCGATGGCTGCCTCGGTTTCCCGCACCATCTCGTGCAGTTCCTCCCCCTCGATCCCCTCCATGATGTGAAAAGTGCGCTCCAGCAGGCGCCGCATCTCGTTGGCGGTGTTTCGCTTGATGAAATGGAGTGATGCGCCGCTCCCCTCAACGATGCGCCGCAGACGGATGTCGTCGCTTCGGGA
Organism: Desulfuromonadales bacterium; assembly: GCA_029289095.1. GTDB lineage: Bacteria > Desulfobacterota > Desulfuromonadia > Desulfuromonadales > JACZKF01 > JARFUG01. The sequence continues at coordinate 5,176 of JARFUG010000100.1, read as the reverse complement.
GCGAAGGGCCACGACGATGTCGGCCTGTTCCGGTCCGCCGACGGTGCGTGCGTTGAGGCGCAGTCCGCGGATCACCCGCTCGAGCAGATCGCGAGAAAGGGCGTAGGGGAAGATGCGCGCCGGGCCGCGGTGCGCGGGCTCCCCCTGCTCCTCGGCGGCCGCTCGACGCGGCGGCTCCTCTTCGCGCTCCTGCACATGGATCTGCCCGTCGGCGGACTGTTCGCGACGCACCCCCCGGGGGGCGACGCCGCGAAGGAGGGTGTCGACGGCGGCGGCGGTGTCGGTGTGAACGATCACTTCGTCGCGGTCGACCATCTCCACGACAATCTCGAAGGTCGGCGGCGCCCGGCGCTCGCTCACTGTCTTGGTGGTGCGCCGCCTGCGCGCTTCCTCATCGCTCAACGTCACCACCTGAACCCCTCCCACCAGGTCTGAGAGGGTGGGGTTCTTGAGGAGGTTCTCCAGGGTGTTGCCGTGGGCGGTGCCGATGAGCTGAACGCCGCGCTCGGCGATGGTGCGGGCCGCCGTCGCTTCAGCTTCGGTGCCGATCTCGTCGACGATGATCACCTCGGGCATGTGGTTCTCGACCGCCTCGATCATGACGGCGTGCTGGCGTTCGACGCGCGGCACCTGCATCCGACGGGCGGCGCCGATGCCGGGGTGGGGGATGTCGCCGTCGCCGGCGATCTCGTTGGAGGTGTCGATGACGATCACCCGTTTGTGCAGATCGTCGGCAAGGACCCGCGCCATCTCCCGCAGCTTCGTCGTCTTTCCGACACCGGGGCGCCCCAGGATAAGCAGGCTCTGGCCCGTTTCGATCAGATCGCGAAGGAGCTCGATCCCCCCGAAGACGGCCCTCCCGACCCGAAGGGTCAGCCCGACGATCTCCCCCTTGCGGTTGCGGATGGCCGAGATGCGGTGAAGGGTGCGCTCGATGCCGGCGCGGTTGTCTCCGCCGAATTCCCCCACCAGGGCCGTCACGTGCGCCAGCTCGTCCAGGGTGACAGGCCGGTCCGAAAGGGGAACGACCTTGTCGGGAAAGCGCGCCTCGGGGATTCTCCCCAGATCCATCACGACCTCGAGGAGCCTTTCGAGATCGGTTTTGTGCAGCGCCCCCTGCAGTTCGACAGGGAGAGTGGCGACGAGCAGGAGAATATCCTCTCCGGAGGTCTTTCTCCGGTCGTTCTTCATCCGAACACCTCTGCAGGATTCAAGAGAAGCAAAAAGCAAAAGACTCGGCGTTCAGAGGCCGATCTTTTCGGCGATTCTGCCGGCGTATCGCTTGAAGGCCGGATTGCTCTTGTTCTTCTCGACCAGAACATCGTAGTGAAGGGAAGCCATCGAGAGGCGGCGGCGCAGGACCGTCTTCTCCTCCTCGTCTTTGCAGACCCGGATCAGGTCCTCAAGAGAGAGGATCTCACGGCGAAGCTCCAGTTCCGGGGGGAGGAACCCCGCGTTCTTGAGGATCTTGTATCCCATGCGCAACTCCTCCGGCACGCACAGCGCCTCGTCGTCGTGGGGGATCGGTCGCCCTTTCCCGGGGAGATTGTCGAATTCCCCGCGATCCATCGCTTCGCGGATCTTGCGTTCGGCTATCAGGGCAAAGATATCGCTCATATCGGATCACCATTCGGCTTGATGTCGACTTTCAGCGCCCGTGCGGAGGTAGTGCGTAAGTGCGCGACGGAGCATCTTTAAGTCGATTTTCCACCTCGCCGTCCACCGAGTCAAGCGGGGATGAAACGAAAAGGGCGACCGCCGGGCCGCCCTTCCGTATCCTCTCAGCTCGAGGAGCTATTTCTTTCCCTTTCCCCCGCCCTTTCCGGAGTCGCTTGGACTCCACCCCAGGTTCCCCTGCCGAAGAGCATGGAAGTCGGCCGACCCCGGCTTGATGCCGAGACTCTTGGCGATCTCACCCCATCCCTGCCCCTTGCGCGACTGATATTCGCGCAGCACGACGTCGACCGGCCTGCCAGATCTCTCACCGAGCCAGAAAACCAGGAAGGCCTCGGCTGGGGAATCGACCGAGCGCAGGACCATGTCGACGGAGGGACCGGCGGCGCCGAAGCGCACGCCCAGGTCGGCCTTGTACCCTCCGATGTTGCCGCCGGCGCTGACGTTGACATCGCGGATGAAGAGGTTCAGGTCGGCGTGGGCCAATCCGGCGGTGATCAGAACGAGCATGAGGGTGGCGAGCAGTTTGAAGCGCATGAATTCCTCCTTGATCAGTTACAGGCAATAAAGTCAGCAAAGCCCTTCACCCCCTCCTGGATCAGGAAGGGGGCTGGGGGGTGGTAGAGGCTGATTTGTGCAAGGGGCAAGCCAAGGCGCCGTAGGGATTGAAGTCAGGGAATGAGCGGGAGTGCAGGCGGGGCGTACACGAAAAAATGAGGGAAAAAGCTGCCGTCTTGCCCATTTTCGTCAGTATATGAAAACTGAAGCCGCCAAACCATCGTTGCGTCACCTGGCTCCAGGTGATACCCTTAGACGTACGATAGGAGGTACGTCCAATGCCGAAACCACCGAAAATTATCCCTGTGTCAGATCTCCGCCAGGACGTCAGCGGCGTCATAAAGCGTATATCCACTTCCCGCGAACCCCTGTTCATCACACAGCGCGGAAGAGCCGCTGCCGTAATGGTCAGCATGAAAGAGTATGAGAATACGCAGCACGAACTCGAGATTCTGCGCTTGCTTGCTCGCGGCGAGAAGGAGATCGAGGCAGGGGCCGGCTTCAGCTTGGAAGAAGTAATGGCCGAAGCCGATGCCTTGCTGGCGGAACAGCAGTGAAGATCGTTTTTACCCCATCGGCCCGCGATCAGTTTCTTAAAGCATTAGCCTATATCCGCCGCGACAAACCGTCAGCGGCGATTTCTTTTCGGCAAAAGGCTGAGAAGGTTCTCTTGCGCCTCCGCGACCACCCCGAATCTGGGCGGACCCTCCCGGAGTTTCCCGACATTCACTTTCGTGAGGTCATCGTTACGCCTTATCGGTTTTTCTACCGGGTAAAAGATGATGTCGTCTGGATCGTGGCAGTATGGCACGGCGCACAGATCCCCGAAGAGCCATCAGATGAAACGGCTAACACCTAATCAACCGGACGGAAAAATACGGATGTGCAAACCCATGTGGTGGAGGCCGAAAGGGATTGATCGATTTCGATCTCGATAGCGATTTCGATTTGGAAAAAAAACATCCCCAGCCAGTGAAGTTGCTAAGGCAAGATACTACTTCAAATTCTTGTCCTTCGAAGCGGCGCCCAGAAACTGAACGAGCACTTTTTTGAGCTGCTCTTCGTCTTTCGTCTCGCACTCCCAGACAACCAGGCGCTCCCATCCTGCTTCCGCCAGAGAGTAAGATTGCTCCGAGTCGCGCACAATGTTGCGGGAAATCTTTTGCGTCCAGTATTCTCTATTGGTATTGGGGACCTTTCGCCCGGCCTTGCAATCATGTCCGTGCCAGAAACATCCATGGACGAAAATGACCTTTTTGCGGCCGGGAAAAACGATGTCGGGCGTGCCGGGCAGGTCTTTCCTGTGAAGACGAAACCTGAAGCCGAGACGATGGAGAAGGCTTCGAACTTTTTTTTCGGGTTTTGTCCCCTCGGAGCGCACCCGGCTCATGATCCGACTGCGCTCCTGGGATGAAAATACATCCGCCATCAGCCTATATCGATCCTTGGACTTGGTTTGTTTCGCAGTTCGCAACCATGGGATCCTCAGTCAAGCCGCTTGAATTTCCTTGCCGCAACTCATTCGAGCGGCCAGCGGAGCGAGGAGATTTTCCGAAAGATAATGCGCCACAGGCACTGCCACGGCATCTCCCATGGCCTTGTAACCCTCATTGTAACCGCCTTCCAAGCTATGCTTGTCGTTGGCTCCCGGCAGCGAATAGTCATCGGGAGCGCCCATAAGGCGGGCGGCCTCCCTGACGGTCAGCAGTCGGGTGTCGATCCGATCTTCTCTCGGAATAACCACGTATTGGCGACTGCTGCCTCCTTCCGGTGTGCGCAGACAACCGGCAAGGCCATCGAAACGAAGTTCCAAAACCTGGTTGCCGGATCGGGTTCTTCTATATCCGGGGGCCACCTTCAAATGCCTTTTTTCATTCAGCAATTTCTGCAGATGCCGTCTGGGGATGAGGGCGACGTTCTTCAACGCTTTCTCTTCCTCATCACAAGGCGTCTCAAAGTCAATGAGGTCGCAAAGGTTCGATCTCCTCGGCGGCGGGAGAGGCATTTTCCACCAGACGAAATCATTCAAGCCCGAGGTCGCACTGCAAATCGATGGCGGATGAAGCCAATTCGGCTCGGGCGATGTGAGCCCTTCCATGTCAGCGCCCTTTCGCACCGCGATTACAAAGACCCTGGGGCGGGATTGCGGAACCCACAAGGCGGCGTTCAAGACCATCGCACCAACCATGTAACCCCGAGCGGTCAGGGCGTTGTGAAGAGCCCTGTAGTGCTCGCCACCTTTCGCTGAAACCAGCCCAATGACGTTTTCAGCGACAAGAATCGGTGGCATTTCGGGCATCTCATTCAGAACCCTCAGCCACTGCCATACCAACCCGCTTCTAGAGGCGCCTATCCCCAGCATCTTTCCAGCCAAGGAAAGATCCTGACAAGGAAAACTCGCCCAGGCTAAGGTTGCCCTGGGGAGATTCGATCCACGGACATCTTCGATTGAGCCTAGATGAAAATGCTCCCGCGAGTGATTCGCCCCGTACACTTTTGCCTTCAGGGCGCAGACATCGTTTGCCCAAACGGCTTGAAAGCGGCCCTTCATGCCTTCAGTGACTAAACCGCTTCCGGCGAAGAAATCCAGGAAACCGAAGGGCGTTTTCATCCGAAAAGTCATAGTGGGATCTCCCTCCCAATATTTTGTGTTATCGCCTATGGCATTCCACAAGATATTGTAAACCTAAAGGGCCATATTAATTAGTTAAGCCTTTCAAGTCAAACAGTTCGAGCCGGTGTAATGACCATTAACCCCTTGATCGTGTCATATGTCACAGGTGATGAAAAGTATGCACGCAAGAGTGTGATGGGGAGAGAGAAAAAGCCTGCCTTGTATGGACTCTTTTCGTCAGTGCATGAGAACCTAAGTTGTTGACAATAAAGCTACCGAAGGAGTAAAAGGGGAAACCGGATTGTTTTTCGCACCAGGGGGGGACGATGA
>JARFUG010000099.1 GCA_029289095.1 Desulfuromonadales bacterium | reverse complement strand
TCTTGGTGGAGCTAGGCGGGATCGAACCGCCGACCTCTTGAATGCCATTCAAGCGCTCTCCCAGCTGAGCTATAGCCCCGAACAGGAGCCGTTTATAGCAAAATGCCGGGCGGGGTGTCAATATGTTTTTTCGGATTTGTCGCTTATTTCACCCGGCGGTTTTCAGCCCTCAGGCCGTTTTCTTCTTGAACATGATGAGGAGCATTTTGAAGCGTTTGACGGCCCGCACCCGGTGGGAGATTCCGCCCGGCATCAGGACGATTTCACCTGTGGCGACGGTGAGCGGCTTGCCGCCGATCGTCACTTCGGCTTCGCCGTCGAGGACCTGGATGAAGGCGTTGAAGGGGACGGTATGTTCCGACAAGGCCTGTCCCTGGTCGAAGCTGAAGACGGTGAGGGTTCCCGACTCGTCCTGCAGCAGGGTTCTGCTGACGATGGAGCCCACCTGGTATTGAACCATCTCGGCGAGGTTCGTCGCAACCGCGCCTTCAAAGTTCAGATTCGTCATGGATTCTCCTTTTCGCAGGATGAAGGATTACAGTCAATTATACAGCATCAGGGATGGTAGACACGGGAAGGGAAAAAGGAAAAGGGCCGGATCTTGCCGGCCCTTTTCCTGGTTCGTCGAAACATCGATGTGTTGAGGAGATCCTCCGGTTCTTCTAGAGGCGCATGCCGGTGAGTCGCGTGAGGGCCTCCACGTACTTCTCGCCCGTCTTCTGAACGATTTCCGGCGGCAGGGGAGGGGGCGGAGCCTTTTTCCCCCAGTCGAGGGTTTCGAGATAGTCGCGCAGGAACTGCTTGTCGAAGCTCGGCTGCGGGCCGCCGGGGCGGTAGAGGTCCTTGGGCCAGAATCGGGAGGAGTCGGGGGTGAGGGCCTCATCGATCCAGATCAGCTTATCCTCGTAGAGGCCGAACTCGAACTTGGTGTCGGCGATGATGATTCCCCGGGTGTCGGCGTAGTCGCGGGCCCGTTCGTAAATGGCAATGGTTGCGTCACGCATCTGCTCGGCAAGGTCGCGGCCGCACACCTCGATCGCTTTGTCGAAGGAGATGTTCTCGTCGTGTTCCCCCAATTCGGCTTTGGTCGAAGGGGTGAAGATCGGACCGGGGAGCTTGTCGCTCTCGACCATCGAAGGGGGGAGAGAGATGCCGCAGATGGCGCCGGTGCTTTTGTAGTCCTTCCACCCCGAGCCGGAGAGATAGCCGCGCACAATGCATTCGACCGGAAGGGGGGAAGCCTTCTTGACGAGCATGCTGCGTCCCTGGAGCTCGTCACGGTACTTGCGCGCCTGCGAGGGGAAGTCGTCGACCTCCGTCGCTACGATGTGATTGGGGATGACGTCGGCCATCTTTTCGAACCAGAACCGGCTGATCTGGGTGAGGACGCGTCCCTTGTTGGGAATCCCCTCGTTCATGACGACATCGAAGGCGGAGATGCGGTCGGAGGTGACGATGAGCAGGTGTTCGCCCAGATCATAGATGTCGCGGACTTTCCCCCTGTTGACGAGGTTCAGGTCGGCAAAGTCGGTCTGAAGGACGATGGGAGTCTCCATGTTCGCCTATCCCCTTTCCCCTTCGAGCGACGAGGCGACGGTCGGTGCGATGGTGATGGTCGCATTATCCCGGAGCCTGTCGAGTTCGTTTTCAAGGGCCTCGCTGCGCTTGCGGGCGAGCACCTCCTGTCGCAGGGTGTTGCGCTGGGCGGCATCGAGGGCGCCCATGTCGGCCGCCTGCTTCTCTTTGAGGACGGCGACGATGAAGCTGTCGTCCTGCTGCTCGAAGACTGTCTCGAGGACCGGTTCTTCGGATGTGGTCTCGAAGGCGCTTTCAAAGAGCGCTGCGTCGAGCCCGACGCCGGGGACGAATCCTCCATAGGCGCGGCTGAAGAGACCGGTTTCCTCTGCGCGGGTTCCTCTCTCGCGGGCGATCTGGGCGATGGTGCGTCCATCCTTCAGTGCGTCAAGGGCGTTGCGAGCGCTCTGGAAGGCGAGGTCGTTGGCCTTCTCCCGGCGGAATGCCGCTTCGACCTGGGATCGAATTTCGCCGAGTTCGGGCAGGCGGCTCTCGCGACGCTCCTGAAGGGTATAGAGGACGACCCCTTCGGAGGTGAGGGTGGGGCGGGCGAGTTCTCCGGGACGCAGCGCGAAGGCGGTCTGGGCGAGATCGCGGGCATCGGCCAGCCCCGGCACGGGGCCCTGGCGGTCGAAAAAGCCCGTCTCCCGCACCGTCAGCCCGGCCGTCTGGGCGGCACGCTCCAGGCTTCCGCCCTGTCGGTTCATGTTGTAGGCGTCCATCGCCTTTTCGAAGGCGAGCTGACGGGCTTTTTCCTCGCGCACGCCGGCTCTGACCTCGTCCGCCACCTTGGCCAGAGAAGGCAGTCCTCCATCGATCCGGTCTTCGACACGGATGATGTGAAAGCCGAAGGGCGTTTCGACGATGTCGCTGATTTCTCCGGGTCTGAGAGAGAAGGCGACCCGCTCGAATGCGGCGACGGTCATCCCTCTGCCGAAGTATCCGAGTTCGCCTCCCTGGCCGGCGCTGCCGGGATCGTCCGAATGTTTGCGGGCGAGTTCGGCGAAGTCGGCGCCTTCGCGAACGCGGGTCAGGAGAGCCTCGGCTTCCTCACGCTTTTGGCTGCGGATTTCCTGCGAAGCGCCCTCGGGTACGCCGACGAGGATGTGAGAGGCGCGCACCTCCTCTTCGATTTCGAATCGGTCGAGATTGCGGCGGTAGAAGGTCTCCATCTCCCCCTCGGTCACGGTGACTTCGTCCTCGAACCGGGCGGGGTCGAAGACGATGTACTGCAGGGAGACCGCCTCGGGAATGCGGAACGCTTCACGGCGCTCCTCGAGGAAGGCCTGAAGCTCTTCTTCGCTGACGCTCACCTGCCTTTCGAAATCGGAGGGGAAGAGGCGCACGAAAGAGAGGTTGACCATTTCGTTGCGGGCGCGGAACTCGCGCTCGATATCTTCATCGGTCACAACGACGCCGTCCTGGATCTGCTGGCGCACTTTGTCGATCATCAAATCCCTGCGCTGCATCGCCTCGAAGATCTCAGGGGTGAGGCGCTGGGCATTGAGGACCTGGCGATACCGGTCGCGGTTGAAGGCGCCGTTTTCCTGAAAGACGGAGATGCGCGCGATGGAGTCGATCAACTCCTGGCGTGAGACGGTGATGTTGCGGCGTTCGGCTTCCTGGGCCAGCAGGGTCTGGTCGATGACGATGTCGAGAGCCTGGCGGCGCAGCCCGAGCTGACGCTCAAGTTCGGGAGTGAAGGACTCACGATACATCTCCTGGTAGAGCCGGTAGAGATTGCTGTAGGCTCTCTGGTATTCATCGTAGTCGACCCGGGCGCCGTTGACGGTGACCGCCGCGGTGTCTCTTCGGGGGTCGCCTCCGCCCCAGACGAAGAGGCCGGTGCCGACGAAGGCGGCGATAATCATCCAGAAGATGACTTTTATCAAGAAGGTGTGTTGCTTGCGGCGTATCAGGTCGAGCATGAAATGATCACTCCTCTAGCGCTTGATTAGGGGTGGAAAATCAAAAAATCATGTTAGACAATCGGATGTTCAAATGCAATAGTTTTTCCTTTTCGCGCTTGATGGTTGCGCGGTTTGTGTGCTACTGTGAGCCGCATTTCCGCAGAGACCGGATTGCCCCGATCGCCCCCCCCGAAAGGAGATACACATCACATGTTCAACCTCTTCGATGCCGTCTTTGGGATCTTCTCCAATGACCTCGCCATCGACCTGGGAACCGCCAACACCCTCGTCTACCTCAGAGGCAAGGGGATCGTGGTGAGCGAACCGTCGGTCGTTGCAGTCCAGAAGGACGCCATGGGGCAGAGAAAGGTCCTTGCCGTCGGCAAGGAAGCCAAGAAAATGCTCGGCCGCACTCCCGGCAGCATCGTCGCCATCCGTCCGATGAAGGACGGCGTCATCGCCGATTTCGATGTGACCGAAGAGATGCTGCGCTATTTCATCCAGAAGGTGCACAACCGCAAGACGCTGGTGCGTCCGCGTATCGTCATCTGCGTCCCCTCGGGGATCACCCAGGTGGAGAAACGCGCGGTGAAGGAGTCGGCCGAATCGGCCGGCGCCAGGGAGGTTTATCTGATCGAAGAGCCGATGGCGGCGGCGATCGGCGCCGGGCTCCCCATCACCGAGGCGTCGGGGAACATGATCGTCGACATCGGCGGCGGCACGACCGAGGTGGCGGTTATCTCGCTGGCCGGCATCGTGTATGCGAAGAGCGTGCGGGTCGGCGGCGACAAGCTCGACGAGGCGATCGTTCAGTACCTGAAGCGCAAGTACAACCTGTTGATCGGTGAGCGCACCGCCGAACAGATCAAGATCGAGATCGGCAGCGCCCACCCCGACGGAGGCGAGGTCACCACCATGGAGGTCAAGGGGCGCGACCTTGTCACCGGCATCCCCAAAACGCTCGAGGTCGACTCCAACGAAATCCGCGACGCGCTGTCCGAGACGGTGAACACTATTGTCGAAGCGGTGCGCATCGCCCTGGAGCGCACCCCTCCCGAACTGGCCGCTGATATTGTCGACAAGGGGATCGTGCTGGCCGGCGGCGGAGCCAACCTGCGCAATCTCGACGTCCTGCTGAGAGAGGAGACGGGACTGCCTGTCGTCATCGCCGAAGACCCCCTTTCCTGCGTCGTTCTCGGATCGGGCAAGGTTCTCGACGAACTCGATCTTTTGAAGAGGGTCATGATCTCTTCCTGATGTGACGCCCGCGGCCGGATCCTGTCGCGATCCGGCCGCTGCCGCAATCGTCCTTTCCCGGCGTCCCGATGTTCGATCTACTGAAAAAATTCCGAACCCTCCTTCTGGCGGTTGGGCTGGTTCTCGTGGCCCTGCTCGTCTACTCGGCCAATCTGCGTCAGAGCGGGCACACGACCTTCTTCGAAAGGGCAGTGCTTCAGATCACCGCCCCTTTCCAGAAAGGGATCGATGCCGGCTGGACGGCGGTCGCCCGCACTTGGGAGCGCTATGTCTGGCTGGTCGGCGCTGAAGAGGAAAATCGCCTTCTGCGCGAGGAGAACCGGCGCCTTCAGGCCGAACTCCACGGCGTGGAGGAGATCCGTCTGGCCAACGAGCGTCTTCGCCGGCTCCTTCTGTTCAAGGAGGAGATGGAGCTTCCGGCGATCCCCGCCCAGATCATCGCCGAAGACGCCAGCAGTTGGTTTCGAACCGTCGTCATCGACAAGGGGAGCAGCCACGGAGTGCGCGAGGGGATGCCCGTCGTCGTGGCCGAAGGGGCGGTCGGACGCGTGATCACTGTCGCCTTCGGGCAGTCGCGCGTCCTTCTTATCACCGACGCCGGCTCCGCGGTCGCTTCCCTGGTGCAGCGCAACAGGACCCGGGGGGTCGCTCGCGGTCGGGGCGAGAATCTCCATCTCGAATACGCCCTTCGCGAAGCCGACGTGCGCATCGGGGATGTGATCATCACATCGGGAACCGGAGGGGTCTTCCCCAAAGGAATCCCCGTCGGGAGGGTGACGGGAGTGACCCGGGAGGCCTACGGTCTCTTCCAGGGGGTGGAGATCGAGCCCTATGTCGACTTTTCGCGACTGGAGGAGGTCCTCGTCCTTCTGAAGGAAGAGTCATGAGACGGGTGTTTTTCTACTTTCTCATCGGGTTCGTCTTCATCCTGCTGCAGACTGCGTTTTTCCCTCGTCTACTCCCTTTCCATCTCAAGCCGGATCTGCTCCTCATCCTCGCCGTTTACCTGGGATTCAACGAGGGGTTCGTCCGTGGAGGATTTCTCTCCTACTCGCTGGGCTGCCTCCAGGATGCTTTCGCCGGGCATTATCTCGGACTGTACGGGATGGCGCTTCTCGCCGTCTTCGTGACCGTGCGGGCAATCGCCGAGCGTCTCAATACCGAGAGCTCCCCCCTTCTTCTGATCCTCGTTTTCTGCGGCACCTTCCTGCAGGGGGCAATCCTTTTTTTCTCCCTCGGGTTCTTTGCCGACACCGGACCGATGCTCCCTCTGCTTCTCAAGTACCTCGTTCCGCAATCATTGATCAATCTCGGGGCGGCCATTTTGCTGCTGCTGTTGGCCCTCCGCCTCCAGCGCACTCTGCCTGCCCAGGTGGAGATCCCGGGATTGCGCCGATTGAACAGCCGTTATGAGCCTTAAACCTTCCTCGGGAATTCCGCCTTCATTCAGGCGACGCTTCGTCATATTTTCGCTGGCCGCCGTCGCGATCTTTCTGCTGCTGGTTCTGCGCCTGTGGTATCTGCAGGTCGTCAGCGTCGAGCGCTATCAGCACCTGTCCGAACGCAACCGCACCCGCTATGTCCCGGTAGCGGCGCCGCGCGGCCCGATCTACGACCGCGATGGTGAGCTTCTGGTCGGAAACCGCCCGTCCTTCACCATTTCGGTCCTGCGCCAGGACGTGCAGAACCGGGAGGAACTGATCGAGCGCCTCTCGCATTATCTTGCCCTGGAGCCAGGAGGGCTGCAGCGCAGGTGGACGAGCGGCACTCGTCTTCCCCGGTTCCGTCCCATCCCTCTGGTCGACGACGTCACACGCGAGGATCTGGACAGGATTCAGGAAAATTCCATCGAACTGCCGGGGGTTCTGGCCGAGGTGCGCCCCTTGCGCAACTATCTTTACGACCAAATGGGCGCCCACATCTTCGGGTATCTCGGAGAGATCAACGAGCGAGAACTGGCGAGAGACCGGGAGCGTTTCTACCGTCCTGGCGACTCCGTCGGAAAGACCGGAATGGAAAGGACGCTGGAGACGTATCTGCGCGGGACCGTCGGGGAGAGACGCCTCGAAGTCGACGTTCTAGGCAAGGAACTGCGTCTTCTCAATACCCGGGAGCCGGTCCCGGGCAACCGGGTCTACCTGACGATTCGTCGCGACGTGCAACTCGCTGCCGAAGCCGCCATCGGCGAGCATGCCGGTTCTGCGGTGCTCATGGACGTGCATACGGGAGAGATCCTCGCCCTGGCGAGCCGCCCGTCCTTCAATCCGGCCGACTTCGCTCGCGGGATCTCCGGACAGGAATGGCTCTCGCTCCTTGAGAACTCTCTGCATCCTCTCAAGAACAAAGCGATCCAGGGGCAGTACCCCCCCGGTTCAACCTACAAGATCGTCACCGCCCTTGCAGCTTTGCGGGCCGGCGTTGCAAACGCCACGACGACCGTCTTCTGCTCTGGGCGTTTCACTCTGGGGAACCGTGATTTTCGCTGCTGGAAACGGGGGGGGCACGGCAGGGTCGATCTGCGAAAGGCCCTCAAGGAGAGCTGTGACACCTGGTTCTACCAGGTCGGTCTCGATCTCGGGATCGACCGTCTGGCGCAGATGTCCTTCGACCTCGGGCTCGGACGCCCCGTCGGGATTCCTCTTGATGGAGAGCTGCCGGGTCTTGTACCGACCCGGCAGTGGAAGCGGGAGCGTTTCAACGAACCGTGGTACAACGGCGAGACAGTCAATGCCTCTATCGGTCAGGGGTACCTCCTGACGACCCCTCTGCAACTGGCGGTGATGACTGCCGCGGTCGCCAACGGCGGATCGGTTCTGCGCCCTCAGCTCCTGCAGCGCGTTGAGGACCTCGACGGCAAGATCCTCGTGGAGACCAAGCCTGAGGTCATCCGCTCAACCCCGTTGAATTCCGCCCATCTCAAAGTGGTGCGGGATGCCCTCGTCGCTTCGGTCGAGGAGCAGGGCGGGACGGGGCGGCGCAGCCGCCTTCCGGGGATCTCCGTCGCCGGCAAGACCGGCACGGCGCAGGTGGTGCGGCTCGGCGAGGACCGGGACTCCAAACGTGAAATCCCTTATCGGTTCCGCGACCATGCCCTCTTCGTCGCCTATGCCCCGGCCGAAAACCCGCAGGTGGCTGTCGCGGTCGTCATCGAGCACGGGACGGGGGGAGGCGCCGTTGCCGCCCCTATCGCACGCGTCATCCTGGAGAGCTATTTCGGACTCCCCCCGCAGGAGGTCGCCGCCGTGCAGGTGTCGCCCGCTCCTGCCGGAGATTGACAAGAGATGCCTTTCGATCGCCGTCTACTGATTCATTTCGACTGGGTGCTTCTGCTGGTGGTGCTTCTGATCGCCGGCATCGGGGTGCTCAATCTCTACAGCGCCACATCCTCCTGGGCTCCTTCGTTCTACCTGAAACAGCTCTCGTGGATCGGCATCGGTCTGCTCATCGCTCTGGCCGTGACCGCATTCGACTACCGCCACCTCGAGTACCTGGGGCCTATTTTCTACGTCATCAACATCGCCCTCCTGGTGGCGGTGCTCGCATTCGGCAAAGTCACCATGGGGGCGGTGCGCTGGATCGATCTCGGCTTCTTCAATCTTCAGCCGAGCGAGATCATGAAAGTCGTCATCATCCTGATCTTCGCCCGTTACTTCAGTGCGCGGGACAAACCGTTCGGATTCAACCTGCGCGAACTCCTCGTCCCCTTCGCCCTGCTGGGGTTGCCGGTCTTTCTCATCCTCAGGCAGCCCGATCTCGGCACCTCCATGCTCGTGGTGTTCATCGGCGTGACGATGATGCTCTTTGCCGGGATCAAACGCTGGACGTTCATCTTCCTTTCGGCGTCCGGCATCGGCGCGGCGGTGATCGGATGGTTCTTTCTCCTCCACGACTACCAGCGCCGTCGTATCCACACCTTTCTCGATCCGGAGAAAGATCCCCTGGGCTCCGGGTACCACATCATCCAGTCGAAGATCGCCGTCGGAAGCGGCGGCTTTTTCGGAAAGGGGTTCATGCAGGGACCCCAGTCGCAGCTCGCCTTTCTGCCTGAGCGCCACACCGATTTCGCCTTCTCCGTCTTTGCCGAGGAGTGGGGATTCGCCGGCTCGGTCCTGCTTCTTCTTCTCTTCCTCTTCCTCATCATGTGGGGGGTCTACATCGCCCGTCGGGCCTCCGACCGGTTCGGAACCTACCTGGCGCTGGGAGTGGTGGCGATGATCTTCTGGCACATGGTCGTCAATCTCGGCATGGTGATCGGCCTGCTTCCTGTCGTCGGCGTCCCCCTGCCGCTCTTCTCCTACGGAGGCACCAGCATGGTCACGACCATGATCGGAGCGGGACTGCTGCTCAACGTGAGCATGCGGCGGTTTATGTTTTGATGGCGTCGCAAAAAGTCCCTCCTGCGGCGTTACGCCGTTTTTTCAGGACCTCGACATGCCTGATGTATGCCTTCGCCCCTGAAAAATCGCCAAGCCTTGCAGGACGAAATTTTTGCTTAGCCATCTTCCGGTTTGCAAAGGAATTATTATAATTCCACTCCTCACTCCTCACTCCTCACTCCTCACTCCTCACTCCTCACTCCTCACTCC
>JARFUG010000098.1:7327-9405 GCA_029289095.1 Desulfuromonadales bacterium | reverse complement strand
TCGTCGATGGCGCGTCGGGCGATCTCGGCGAGGGGTGGGTTGGTGTGGCGGTAGAGGGGGATGGTGGTCAGCCCGAGGGAGAGCGCCCAGCCGCGGGCGCGGGTCCAGGTGGCGTCGTCGACCTGCAGCGCGTCGCGGAAGACCCCTCGGGTTTTGGCGCAAAGGAACATCCAGGCGGTCATCACGTCGGCTGCCGGATCGCCCACCCCCAGACATCCGAAATCGATGACGGCGCTGAGGCGCCCCTCTTCGGCCAGCAGGTTCCCCGGAAGGAGGTCTCCGTGAATCCAGACGGGTGGGCCGGGCCAGGCAGGGGCGCCAAGAGCGGCCTCCCACGCCGCGGTGGCTGCGGCGGCGTCGATGCTCCCCTGCAGGTCGGCGATGGCGGCGCGGGTCTGCGCGTCTCGCACGGCCAGCGGCGCGCCGCGAAAGGCGTTGTGCCGGCCGGGGACGGGTCCCCCCGCGGGATCGATCCGCTGGAGGGCGGCGATGAAGCGGGCCAGGTCCGTCGCGGCCCGGCGGGAGTCGGCGAGGCGCTCCATCGCCGCGTTCTCCCCCTCGATCCACCGGAAGACGGACCAGTGCCAGGGATACCCCCCGCCGGGTCGCCCCCAGGCCAGCGGAAGGGGGATGGCAAGGGGAAGATGCGGAGCGAAGCGCGGCAGCCACCGCTGCTCTTTACCCACCTGATCGGCGGCGGCGGGAATGCGGGGGAGCCGCACGACCATGTCGGCGCCGAGCCGGTGGAGGGCGTTGTCGGTGCCGTGGGAAGGGACCGCCTCGAGAGGGAGATCGGCCCATTGGGGGAACTGCGCCCGAAGCAGACGGAGCACGAGCGCCCTGTCGATGTCGATCTCGTCGACGTGCATCCTGCCAAAAGATGAAGGGATTGGGCGCTCTCGGCACATTAATCAGCTCCGCCTCCGGCCGATTTCATGACTCCCCGGGGGGAGTTCCGGCCTGATCCCCCTTCTCCGGACGCATCTGCACCCGGAGGGAGTTTCGGAAGTTGACGTCGCGCTGCGGGAAGGGGATCTCGATCTCGTGCTTTTTGAATTGGTCCCACAGGGCGAAGTAGAGGTTGCTGCGGAAAAGGCCGGGGCGGTGGGCCAGATCGGCGGTCCAGGCGCGCAGCTCGAAATCGAGGGAGCTGTCGCCGAACCCCATGAAGCGCACGCTCGGAGGGGGATCCTTGAGGACGTCGGGGTCGGCGGCCGCCACCTCCAGAGCGAGCTTTTCCACCTGGCGCGGCTCGCTGTTGTAGCTGACGCCGAAGGGGATGCGGATGCGCACCTTTCGGTCGCCGTAGCTGAGATTGACGACCTGCTCGGAGATGAACTCGCCGTTGGGGATGATCATGTCGATGTTGTCGTTGGTGCGGATGGTGGTGCTGCGCCCGCCGATGCGCACCACGTCCCCCTGCACCCCGCCAACCTCCACCCGGTCGCCGAGCTGGATCGGCCGCTCGAAGAGGATGATCAGACCGCTGATGAAGTTGTTGACGATGTTCTGCAGCCCGAAGCCGATGCCGATGCCGAGGGCGCCGGCGAGGACGGTCAGGGCGGTCAGGTCGACGCCGAGGGTCTGCAGCGCGACCATCAGTCCCAGCACGAGGACGACATACCCGACCAGTCGGGCGATGGCGTCCTTCGCCCCCATCCCCAGCGGCAGGCGGCTGAGCACGCGCGCGCGCAGAAGGCGTCGCACCATGCGCGTCGCGATCAGGACAAGAATGACCAGAATGATGAACTGAATCAGGCTGGCCAGCGTCACCGGCGTCTCACCGAGATAGAAGAGGGGGTTGGCGAAGATGCCGAAAGTCTGCGACCAATCCATCAAACCCTCAGGCATTGTGCACCACGGCGAAGAAGGCCGAAGCGGCCAGGATGAGAAAACCGGTGAGACAGGCCAGAAGGGTCGCTATTTTCAGGCGCATGCTTGGGCCTCCTTTTCAGACGAGATCGAAGAGTTCCGAATGGATGTGGGAAAGGGGAACCCCGGCCGAGGAGAGGGAGCGCTCGACGCTCTCGATCATCGGCACCGGACCGCAGATGAAGCAGATCCTCTCCTGTCGCTGC
>JARFUG010000098.1:4363-7227 GCA_029289095.1 Desulfuromonadales bacterium | reverse complement strand
GCTCTCGATCATCGGCACCGGACCGCAGATGAAGCAGATCCTCTCCTGTCGCTGCACCGGAAGATACCGATCGAGAAGCTCACGGGTGATCATCCCCGTTTCTCCTTCCCACCCCTCGTGCGGCTCGCCAAGGACCGGGACGAAGACGAGATCGAGCTTTTTCGCAAGCTCATCGATCTCTTCGCGGAAGGTGAGGCGATCCCAACTGCTGTATCCGTAGATGAGGTGCAGGGGACGCTTGTCCCCGCGGTCTGCGAGGGTCCGCAGCATGCTCATGATCGGCGCGATGCCGATCCCACCGGCGATGAAGAAGTACCCCTCGGCCTTCGGATGACGGTCGATACTGAAGGCGCCGTAGGGGGCGTCGAGGTAGGCGATCTCTCCGGGGCGCACCTGCGGGATGCGGTTGGTGAAGTCCCCAAGCGTCTTGATGGTGAAGGAGAGATCGCGGCTCTCGGCGCTCGAGGAGAAAGAGAAGGGGTGCTCCTTCAGGTCGAAGGGGGAGTTCCAGAGGGTGAGCCAGGCGAACTGCCCCGCCTCGAACTTGAGCCCCTCGTGCCCCTCGGGTCGCAGCACGAGGGTCCAGGCGCTGCCGCGCTCCTCGATGAGCTCGGTCACGCGGTAGGGGCGGCGCAACTGACGCGCCGGATTGTAGAGGCGCACATAGGCGAAGGCGCCGAGACAGCTCACCCCGATCAGCCCCCACAGGGCGCGTTTCCAGCCGATCTCCACGTAGTGCCCCACCCCCACGATGTGCAGCGCTCCCAGTACGACGGCGATCACGGCCAGCAGGACGTGCCCCAGGCGCCAGTTGTCGTACTCGATGCCGAGCTGTTTTCGCGCAAGGGAGGTGACCATCAGGGCGATCATCGCGAGGAACGATCCGATGCCGGCCGCCAGGTGCCAGGGGGTGTAGGGGGGCCACAGCAGGATGAGCATGTGAGGCGCCGCGATGAAGAGAAGAACCGGGTGGGCGAGGAGAAACAGGAGGGCGACGATCGACGTCTGCCGGTGGAAATAGTAGATGATGTCGATGCCGAAGGGGGCGGTGGCGTTCTGAAAGCGGGCGGTCAGCAGGAACATCACCGCCATCATCGTCAGCGAAGCAAAGCCCAGGGCGAGGCTGAAGTCCCAAAGAAACCCCTCGCCGGGAGGCGTCGGCCCGATGAAAAGGGCGAATAGAGGGATCAGAACGAGCGCCAGGTAAACGGTGATCCAGAACGTTCCGCGAAGAAGCATCGAATCTCCTTGGAGATGGGAGTTGGGAGTTGGGAGAAAACCTGAAGTCCAACCCCTTGCAAGCTACCAAACCAAAATCAGTCCTCTGTCCTCCGTCTTCTGTCCTCTGATCTTCGCCTTTCGTTTTTCGCCTTTCCTCCCAGCTCCCAACTCCCAACTCCCGCCCTTACAACCCCATCACCGCCTGGGCGATGAGGAAGTAGACGACCAGTCCGGTGGCATCGACGATGGTGGTGACGAAGGGGGCGCTGACGACGGCGGGGTCGACGCCGAAACGCCGGGCGAGCAGGGGCATCAGCGATCCGACGAGAGAAGCGAGGGTGCAGATCGCTACGACGGACAACGTGACGACCGTCGCCAGATCCTGACCGAAGAGGAGCCAAACCGGCACGTATCCGAGAAGAGCCAGGAACGCGCCGAGGAGAAAGCCGACGCGGCTCTCCCGGGCGATGACCCGCAGAAGGTCCGCCGGACGGACGTCGTCAAGGGCCATGCTGCGCACGATGGTGGTCGCGGACTGGGCGCCGGCGTTTCCCCCCGTGCCGATCAGGAGGGGGATGAAGAGGGCGAGTCCAACGGCCGCCTCGAGGGTCGTCTCGAAGGTGCTCAGGACCTGAACGGTGAGGGTCGCCGCGACGACCAGGAGCAGAAGCCACACCATGCGGCTGCGGGCGATGTAGAAGATGGAAGCGGAAAAGTAGGGACGCCCCAGAGGCTCGGCGGCGCCGGTGCGGGCAAGGTCTTCGCCTTCCTCGGCGCCGAGGACGTCCATGGCGTCGTCGACGGTGACGAGCCCCACCACGCGCCCCTCGGAATCGATGACCGGCACGGCGAGGACGTCGGCCGCCTGGATGAGGCGAGCGACCTTCTCCTGGTCCTCGTCGACCCGAACGGCGCGGGTGTCCTCTTTCATGATCTCCCCCACCGTCGCGTGGGGGTCGGCCAGGAGCAGGTCCTTGAGCTCGACGGTGCCGACAAGGCGCAGTTCGTCATCGGTGACCGGCAGGAAGTAGATCGTCTCGGCGGCCGCCGCCCGTCTGCGGACCCGGTCCATGGCATCCTCCACGGTCTGGGTCTGAAGGACGCGGACGAACTTGGGGGTCATGATACGGCCGGCCGACTCCTCCTCGTACCCCAGGAGCCGGGCGGTCATCGATCTTTCCCGGGGGCTCAACTGCGCCAGGAGCCGGCGCACGACCATGGCGGGCATCTCGTCGAAGAGACGCGCTCGGTCGTCGGGATCCATCTCCTGCACCAGACGCAGCACCTGCTCGTCGCGAAGACCGCTGAGCAGTTCCTCCTGGTGGGCGGCGTCGAGGAGTTGGAAAACCTCCAGAGCCTTGTTTTTCGGGAGGAGGCGGAAGAGTTTCGCGCGCTCGGCCTCCTGAAGCCACCCCAGGCGCTCGGCGACCCCGAGAACGTCGAGCTGGGTCAGCTCTTCGCGCAGGGTCCGCAGGTCTTCGAAGGGAGGGCGCAGCGGTTCGGTCATATGCAAGAATCCAGGAGCTGGAAGTCGGGGACAGGAATCAGGGGTCAGGAGCCGAACAACTCAGCCTTGGACCCCATCTACAAGCATCGCATTATTAATTCGAACAGAAATCGCAATTAATTATAGATGATCACCG
>JARFUG010000098.1:2281-4263 GCA_029289095.1 Desulfuromonadales bacterium | reverse complement strand
AAGCATCGCATTATTAATTCGAACAGAAATCGCAATTAATTATAGATGATCACCGCGTCGCGGTCGAACGATTTCCACCGGTTTCGATGAAGTCAGGTGCGCGAGAAGAAGAAAAAGAGCGACAGCACGAGGAGAAAGAAAAAGAAACCGACCACAAGCCACCTCGTGAGATGCGTCTCGAAGCGTTCGACGATGGCGCTGCGCGTCGCCGGAGCGACATCCTCGGCGGCCTGAACAGGGGGAACCGCGGTCCGAGAACCGCCGAGCGCAGCGATGCGGCTCCATCCCTGCTCCAGGAAAACGAGGACGTCTCCGGGCGGGATCCGCACCCCCGTCGCCGCCCGGATTCCGCCGCGCCAGATGATCGTGATCAGCACGATGCCCAGAAAGACGGGCCACAACGCCCCTGCAATGTGGATGAGTTCCAGAGCCTCCCGGCGAAATTCGGGACTGATCGGAAGAAACCAGGGGAGAAGGGCCGAGGCGCCGACGAGGATCCCCCAGGCGCCGAGCATGGAAGTCGCCGGCGGGCGCCCCTTTTCCCGCTGCTGCCAAAGGAGAAAGAAATAACGCCCCATGAGCGTTGTGGTCCCCACGGCGGCGAAGGAGAGGAGCAACTCGCTCCATTCGGGCCAGGGGAAGGTGTAGAGATGAGGTTTCAGGGCCGATTTCGCCAGGATGCCGCTGGTGAAAGGCGCCCCTCCGAGGGCGAGGGCCGGCAACAAAAGGCCCGCGCTCACAAGGAGTCCTCCCCCTTTGCGGCCGGCCGCCGGCGCGACCCCGACCCCAAGAAAGAGCGCCCCCTTGGCCAGGCCGTGATGCAGAGCGTACAGGGCGACGAAGACCAGCAGTTCGGGCCAGTAGTCCGGGGCGGCAAGGCCGATGCCGAGTCCGAAGATGATATATCCCATCTGGCTGATGCTGGAGTAGGCCAGGACCGTCTTCGGGTCCCTTTGCGTCACTCCCGCCAGCACCCCGTAAAAGATCCCGACGAGACCGACCAGGGCGAGGATCGCCCCCCACCCCGGCAGAGCTGCATACCCCAGGGGGAGAAATCGGATGAGCCCGAAAAGCCCCGTCTTGATCATCGCTCCGCTCAGAACCGCGCTTGCCGGCGTCGGCGCGACGGGGTGGGCCAGGGGGAGCCACAGATGCAGTGGGACGATCCCCGCCTTGATGCCGAAGCCGGCGATGAGCATCGCCAGAATAATCCCCGCTGCCGGGGCCGTGGCCAGGGCGAGCGCTCCTTCGAAGATATCGAGGGACGCGGCCGCCTGGGAGATCAGCAGAAGGCTCGAGAAGATGAGAACTTCGCCCATCAAAACCATGACGATATAGATCCGCCCGGCCCGCATGGCGTCCTGGCTGCCGTTGTGGATGACCAGGACGTAGGCGGAAAAACTCATCAGGGCGAAAAAGACGTAGAAGAGGGCGATGTCCTGCGCCACCAGAACTCCGAAGTTGCCGGTCATGGCGGCGAGGAAAAAGATGTAGAAACGCCCCTTGTGGATCTCCTTCGCCATATACCCCCGGGCGTAAAGCGTTGCCATGAGATAGAGCAGCGAGATGAACAGAAGAAAAGTCTTGCCGCTCGCATCGAGGAAGAGACCGGACCCCAGAAGAATCCAGGGGAGTGCGACATGCGTGCCGGCAGGCAGGAGGAGCGCCGCCGCCAGCGCGGGCACAGGGGCGGCGAAGGCGAGCCACTCCCCTCCCCGCCCCTGGCGCAGAGCGGCGAGCAGGGTCGCCAGAAGCGGCAGCCCCGGAGCCAGGAGGAGCAGAATCTGCGGCAGGGCAAAGCTGTTCACAGGCGGTACTCCCGATCGGCGATGAGCCTCACCCATTCAAGGGCGCTCAGCGGAGCATTGGCGAAAATTCCCATGACGATGATGAAGAAGGCGGTGATCAGAGGGGGCAGAAGAAGCGTCCAGGCGGTCTCCAGCCCCCATCGCCCCTTGCCGCGATCCTCTTTCCAGGCCCCT
>JARFUG010000098.1:0-2181 GCA_029289095.1 Desulfuromonadales bacterium | reverse complement strand
GACCGAAGGTCGCCACCCCCAGGACGATATAGGAGACCTGGCTCACCGTGGAGTAGGCGAGGCGGCGCTTCAGATCGTTCTGCCACAGGGCGCGCAGCGAGCCGTAGATGATCGTCACGGAGGCGAGGATCGCCAGGGGGAAGAGAAGATCGAGGCTCTGGGCGTACTCGATGCCGTAGAGGTCGTAGACGACGCGCACGATGCCGAAGGCCCCGGCCTTGACCACCGCGACCGCGTGCAGCAGCGCGCTGACCGGCGCCGGGGCGACCATTGCGATGGGAAGCCAGCCGTGCAGCGGCACCAGCGCCGCCTTCACGCCGAGGCCGCCGATCAGAAGGAAGAAGATCAGGCGCAGCGTCCCCTCATCGGCCAGGGCCAGACGGGCGAGAAGCCCTCCCGTCTCGAATTCGAGGGGACCGACAGCCGCCTGGAGCCAGACCGTGCCGGCAAGCAGGACGACCCCTCCGCCCAGGGTGTATGCGAGATAGACGCGTCCGGCGCGCAGAGCCTCTTCGGTGCCGCGATGGACTACGAGGGGATAGGTGGCCAGGGTCAGCATCTCGTAGAAGATGATGAAGGTGATCATGTTCCCGGCAAAGGCGATGCCGACGGTGGCGCTGACGCAGAGGCTGAAAAAGCCGAAGAAGCGGCTGCGATTGGGGGACCCTTCGAGGTAGCCGATGGCGTAGAGAGTCGTCACGAACCACAGTCCGGTGGAGAGGGTCGCGAAGAGCAGAGACATGGCATCGGCGTTGAGGACCAGATCGAGCCCCTCAAGCAGCGTGAAACGCGCCTCGTAAAAATACCCCTGCTGAACCCTCCACAGCAGATAGCTCACGAGCACGACCTTGAGGGCGGCCCCCCCCATGTTCAGCGTGATGCGAAGGCGGTGTCGCTCTTCGCCGACGGCAAAGATCAAAATCGCCGGCACGAGCGAGGTCATCAGGATGAGAACTGGCAGACCTCCCCATCCCGTCATGGCCAGACCTGCAGGAGCGGAAGATCAAAAGGGGCGCCGGCGGCCGCCATCTGCATGGGGATCTCTGCGAAAAAGCCCAAAGCCAGCGCGGCCAGAGCGAGAGTGAAGGCACTCCACTGCAGCAGAGCTCCCGGAGGGCGCGAAAGAGGCGTCTCTTGCTGAGGGCGAAAGAGGGGGGCGAGCACCCGGAAGACGTAGGCGGCCGAAAGAAGCGTTCCGCCGAGAATGACGATCACCCACCACCACTCTCCCGCAGAGAAGGCGACGCTCAGAAGGATCCATTTGGCCATGAAGCTGCCGCTGGGCGGAAGACCGATAAGGGCGACTCCCGATAGTCCGAGTGTAACGAGGGTGAGATTCATCGAGCGGCCCAGAGACCCGAATTCTGCGATGCGGTCGTGGCCGACGCTATGCAGGATCGTCCCTGCCGCCATGAAGATCGCCCCTTTGGCGCAGGCGTGGGTCAGGGCGAAGAGGATGACGGCAGACCAGGCGCTGAAGCCTCCGCTTTGCACCAGGGGAAAAAGGAGAAAGAGATAGCCGATCTGGGCCACGGTGGAATAGGCGACCAGGAGCTTCAGGCGTTCCTGGCGAAGGGCCTGGAGCGATCCCCACACGATGGCCGCTCCTCCCAGGATGCCGAGGAGAAGGGAGGCCGCGGCGCCGGGAGAGAAGATCTCGAGCCAGAAGCGCATCAGCAGATAGAAGGAGGCTTTGACGACGAGCCCCGACAGGACGGCGCTCACCGGAGCCGGAGCGCTGGCATGAGCCGCGGGAAGCCAGAAATGAAGCGGAAAGAGGGCCGTCTTGAGGAGAAGTCCGGCGCAGATCAGCGCCAGGGCCGCCCAGGCCGGCGCACCGGCGCCGGAGGCGCCCTGCGCCAGGTGCTGCAGGTCGACCACTCCGAACTCCCCGTAAAGGAGTGCCACCCCCAGGAAATAGGCGAGAGAGCCGAACAGGGAGACGAGGAGGTAGCGCATCGCCGCGGTGAGCGCCACGGCACTCCCCTCCAGAGCGATGAGAGCGACGCCGGCCAGGGTGACGAGTTCGAGGCAGATGTAGAGGTTGAAGGCGTCGCCCGAGAGAAACAGGGCGTTAAGGGAACCCCAGAGAAAAAGCCACAGGGGCCAGAAGACCCGGCGCTTCACGCCGGCGCGGTCCTCTTCGCGCTGCGCGAAGTAACCGAAGGAGTAGATCGTGAC
>JARFUG010000152.1 GCA_029289095.1 Desulfuromonadales bacterium | reverse complement strand
CAGAGGAAACCGGATTCACCCAAACCATGAATCCTCCTCTCCAAACCCGGATTCCCGTTTGGGCGGCCTGCGGTTTGACACCATTCGAATTACATATAGCTTTTCTACGAACGTTTGCGGTTGATCGGGCGAACCTGTTTTGATTTCCGGTTCGGAGGGATCTGCTTTTTTCAGAGCTCGAGAAAGATGCCCATGGCGCGCGGAAAGAGAGATCGAAAGTCCGAGAGTGTTTCGAGGCTCGGCGGGAGCAACCTGAGGGGGTTGCGAACCATCCTCTGGCTCCTCATCATCATGGGGCTTCTTCTATGGGTCTGGGCTCCGGCAAGGGACGGGCGGCAAATCGAATACAGCGCCTTTCGGCAGCAGCTTCAGGAGGGGAATGTCGAGCGGGTGACGGTTCAGGGCGAGCGGATCGAGGGGCGCCTGGAAGAGGCGATCTCAATCGAGGTCAATGGCCGAACCATCACTCTCGACCGGTTCATCACCTATGTCCCTTCTTTCGGCGACGACCAGCTCATGTCTTTGCTCGAACAGGAGGGCGTGGCTATCCAGACGCTCCCCGAGAGGGAGTGGAGCTGGCTGTGGCTCCTCTTTATCGTCGCCTTTCCTTTTTTGCTTCTGATCGGACTAGGTTATCTGCAGTACAAGAGAATGGGGGGACAAGGGGGGATGGGGGGCGGCATGGGACCGTTCTCCATGACGAAGAGCCGGGCGAAGAAGTACGAAAAGGGGCAGCAGAGAACGACCTTCGACGACGTGGCGGGAGCCGAAGGGGCCAAAGAGGAGTTGCAGGAAATCGTCGCCTTCTTCAAGGACCCGGGGCGCATTCAGCGCCTCGGCGGCGATGTCCCGACAGGCGTTCTCCTTGTCGGTCCCTCCGGCACCGGAAAGACCCTGCTGGCCCGGGCCGTCGCCGGAGAGGCGGACGTCTCCTTCTTCCGGATCACCGGATCGGATTTCATGGAGATGTTCGTGGGGGTCGGCGCCTCGCGGGTGCGCAACATGTTCTCCGAAGCGAAAAAATCCGCTCCGAGCATCATCTTCATCGATGAGCTCGACTCGATCGGCAGGCGCAGGGGAGCCGGGCTGGGGGGCGGGCATGACGAGCGCGAGCAGACGCTGAACCAACTCCTGTCGGAGATGGACGGTTTCGAGCCGCACGAGAACGTCATCGTCATGGCCGCCACCAACCGCCCCGACATCCTCGATCCGGCGCTGATGCGCCCCGGGCGCTTCGACCGCAGGGTCCTTGTGCCGATGCCGACCCTTCGCGACAGGGTCGCCATCCTGCGGATTCACGCGCGCAAGAAACCGCTGGCCGACGACGTCGACCTGGAGACGATCGCCCGTGGAACCCCCGGCTTCAGCGGCGCCGATCTGGAGAACCTCCTCAAGGAAGCGGCACTTTTGGCTGCCCGGCACAAGAAGGACGAGATCTTCAGGGAAGATATCGAAAACGCCCGCGACAAGATCCTGATGGGGCTTGAACGAAGGGGAATGGCGATGACCGAGCAGGAGCGCCGGATGATCGCTTTTCACGAGTCGGGTCATGCCATCACGGCCGCGCTGCTGCCCAATGCCGACCCGATCCACAAGGTTTCGACTATCCCCAGAGACCGCTCCCTCGGGGTCACGCAGCAGCTCCCTGAAAAGGACAAGTACATCTATCGGCGCGAATACATGCTCGACCGCCTGGCGGTCATGATGGGAGGGCGCGCGGCCGAAGAACTCGTCTTTTCGACCTCGACAAGCGGGGCGGGCAACGACCTGCAGGAGGCGACAAAACTCGCCCGCATCATGGTGCTGCAGTGGGGGATGAGCGAGAAGTTCTGCAACATGGCCCTTGGAGGCGAGGAGGAGGAAGTCTTCCTGGGAC